>CAYHFE010000014.1:24230-25334 GCA_964355375.1 uncultured Verrucomicrobiota bacterium | reverse complement strand
GGCTCATTCGTCAAATCGCCGAACGCAGCGATTTCCTGGGAGATCAGAATATCACGACCTCGACTTCTCCGGCTGGGATGGATTTTCAAACACTTGTTAACGCCGCCGACCGCGCAGCGCGCGGGCCGGGGCATAGGCTCGGGCGGTCCAGTCCAGGATGCGCAGGGCATTGTCCGGGCCATTCAACTCCGGGGCCCGCCCGTGCAAGAGGCCATCGGCGAAGTACTCGAATTCAGCCGTGTAAGGATTGATCCGCCGAAAGGGAATGTTCTTGAAACGCCGGGGGGCGTCTTTGTCCTGCGCGGCGTCGTAGGCGGTGTCGCCCAGCCCGAAGATCCCTTCCATGACGCCGCCGCTGCTTTGCCCGATCGTGCCCTCGGTCAGAATCGAGCCTTGCGATCCGTAGATTTCCAGACGCGTCCGGCTCGCTTCGTCCGGGATGCAAAAAAAGCAATCGACGGTGGCGTGGGCGCCGGACTGGAATTCCAGCAACGTCGTGGACGCGTCCTCGCTTCGATAAGCGTGGACCAGATGACCGGTCAATGCGGTCAGACGTTTGATTGGACCGGCGAAATGCTCGAGGAGGTCGAAGAGATGAGTTGCCATGTCGATGAGCGCGCCGCCGCCTCCGAGCTTGGGATCTTGGCGCCAGGCCCCTGGAATCGGGGGATACCAGCAGGAAAGTTGGGCGCGCAGATAGACCAGGCGGCCGAGTCGTCCGGCGTCGATAAACTCCTTGATGCGCCGGTGCGCGCCGTGGAATTTCATCATGTAACCTTCCTGGAGGAAGACGCGATGCCGGCGGCAGGCCGCCACGGCCGCGCGGCCTTCCCGCGGATTCAAGGCGAGCGGCTTTTCGCACAGAATGTGTTTGCCGGCGGCGGCCGCCATCTTGATCTGTCGCGCATGGTGGCAGACGGGCGACGCGATATAGACCGCCTCGACCTTCGGATCGGCCAAGAGATCGCGGTCCTGCGTGTAGGCGTTATCCACTCCGAACTGCCTGGCGATCTCGTCGATCTCGACCGGATCCATGACCGCGACGAGCCGGCAGTTCTTGGCTTGAAGCAGTCCCGGGATGGATTTGCGGCGGGCGATGCCGCC
>CAYHFE010000014.1:0-24130 GCA_964355375.1 uncultured Verrucomicrobiota bacterium | reverse complement strand
TTCACCAGGGCGGCCGCGATTTCCGTCATGTTTTGCTCGGAGTAAACTGGATAGGCGAAGCAGGTGAAGGTGTGTTGTTCGTGCCAACGCGCGTTGGGCACATCGACCCGCGAGTAATCCGCGCTCGTGGCGGTGGTGTATTCGCTCGAGGTGAAGGGGAAGCCGGAGTCCCCGAAACCCTGGTGCTCCTGAAATGCCTTCTCCGTGTGGCACTGCGGCCAAAACACTTTCCAAACCGGGGCGCCCTCGGCGGTGGCCGCAGTCACAAATTGTCGGATGTCGCAGCTCATCTTTGCGAGGTCGAGAGAGAACGCGCAGACATACCATCCGTTCTGCCGTTCGGGGGTGTCGATCGGCGCGTATTTGACCTGGGGCAGGGGAGCCAGGGCCTCCAGCAGGATGCGGCCGTTGCGTCGGCGGGCCGGCATATTCCACGAATCCAGCCGCGCCAGCTCGGCGAGGCCGATGGCGGACTGCATCTCGGTCAGGCGATAGTTCCATCCGACGCGATTATGGATGTAAGGAAGCTTCTGCTCCAAGGCCAGGAGATTCATCCGCTCCTTCACATCGTAGCCGTGATCGCGAACGCTCCGCGCCTGCCACGCCAGCTCCTCGTCATCGGTCGTGACCATTCCGCCCTCGCCCCCGGTGGTAAAGGTCTTGTTCTGGCAGAAACTGCAACCGGCCATGTCCCCCAGCGTGCCGGTCTTCCGGCCGCGGTAGGCGCCGCCCAACGCTTCGGCGTTGTCCTCGATCACCCACAGGTCATATTTCCGGGCCAGAGCCCAGATCGAGTCCATGTCGCAGACATTCCCATACAGGTGGACCGGCATGAGGGCCTTCGTGCGGGCGGTCACGAGCTTCTCGGCCGACTCCACGCTCAGGCAATGGTCCTCCAGGTTGACATCGGCAAACCGCGGAATCGCCCCCGCCTGGACGATGGAAAAACTGGAGGCGATAAACGTGTAGCTGGGCACGATCACTTCGTCGCCCGGCCCGATGCCAAGCGCGGACAACCCGACGTGGAGCGCCGCCGTGCCGGTGGCGGCGCTGACGGCGTAGCGGCTTCCCTGCCATCGGGCAAAGGCTTCCTCGAACTCCATGCCCCGCTTGCCGGTCCAGTAGTTGACCTTGCCGGAACGGAGAACCTGTTCGACGGATTGAATGGCCCGCTCGTCGAAGGAGGGCCAATGGGGCAGGGGTGTGGAGACGGCTTTCGGCCCGCCATGGAGCGCGAGTTTCTGGGAAGCGATGGCGTGGATGGCGTTCATATCGATCGTGGAGTCAGGGTACCGTCAAGCCACCGCCGTCGCTACACGAGAGGCGACGAGTTTCGATACTTTTGTGACTCGGTCGCTTTTATCCAGTTGAAATGGGGAGTGCACGCGCCCTCGCGGGCCGTGGCCGGCGCCCTCGCCGACCCCATGGGCGCACCCGGGGACGTCACGGTTTGGTGATAGAGTGACACGCCCGATCCGACCGGCGGGGCGCGGATCGGGACACGCAAGGGCGCGTCCGCTCCCCGAGCGGGACTGCCTGCTTACGGCTCAGAGCCTGTTTCAAAAGGAGGAGACGACGTGAGGAGACTCACTCTTCTCCGGATGACGCCGGCATAGTTGATCGAAAAGCAGAGTCTCGTCACCTGACTCCTACGAGAGAATGGATTTTCAAACAGGCTCTCAGAGTTTCGCCCTCCCCCGGACCAGCGCGTGCGCCTGCACGGCCTTCCGAAAGGCTCGGGGCGGGGTTTTCTTCAAGCGCAGAAATTGACGGTTAAAATTCGACAAATTGCTGAACCCGCAGGCAAAAGCGACCGCGGTGACGTTCATTTCGTCTTCCGCCAAGAGCCGGCAGGCTCGGCCCACCCGGAGCTCATTGACAAATTCCGGGAACGTCTTGCCGGTGTGCGCGCGGAAGAAGCGACTGAAGGCGCCCTCGCTCAAGTGCGCGAGTTGCGCCAACTCCGGCAGGAAGAGCGGATGCTCGAGCCGTTCGTGGATGAACTGGCAGATGCGGTTCATGCGGTCCTGATCAAACGGGTTGCGCTCGGCGACGAATCCCGGGCTGGCGAGCGTCCGGCTCCCGCGCGCCTCGGCCAAGGTGGCCAGGATGGCGAGGAACTGAATGATCCGGCGCAGCCCCTCAAGCTTCGCCATTTCCTGCATCATGCGCCCGACCCGCGCGCTCGTAGCTCCGGTGAAGTGCAGTCCCAGACCCGCCCGCCGAAGCAGCCGTCGCACCGGAGCCAGGGCCGGCCGTCGCATCAGCTCACCGCCGAGACACCACTCATCAAACTGAATCAGCACCGCATGCACCGGGGGCACGCGACCCGGCGTGTCTTCGTCATTCTGGTAGATGTGGGGAAGGTTGGGGCCGACGAGCACCAGGTCGCCCGGACGCAAGGGCGCCAGGTGATCCCCCAACAGGCGGTAGCCGCCGCTTTGCAGAATCAGGATGAGTTCAAACTCGTCGTGAAAATGCCAGGGGCAATCGAAGCTGTGCCCACGCACCACCTTGAAGGCAAATCCTTCATCCGGAGAGTTGGTCAGTTTCTGAAAAATCGGTTTCATCCTGCGGTCAGAATAATATCAAAACCGGTCAGTTCCCAGGTAGCAGAAACCGCGAGCTTCTGGCGCAATGGCCGAGGCCGGGAAGCGGAGGAGGATGTCGCCAACACCCGCTTCTCGCCCGGCAGGACGCTATGAAGAAATTCAACGTCGGCATCATCGGCTACGGCTGGGCGGCCGCGGCTCATATTCCCGCCATCAACGCGGGGCCGCTCGCTCAGGTCACGGCCATCTGTTCCTCGCGCCCCCTCGAGGCCGGGACGCTCTCGGCCGCCCACGGCTGCCCGCTTCGAGTCTATCGCGACCTCGCGGAGTTGCTGGCCGCCCCGGAGATCCACGCGGTTTCCATTTGCAGTTACCACAAAGATCACGCTGAGCAAGTCATCGCCGCCGCGCGCGCGGGCAAGCATATCATTGTGGAAAAGCCGCTCACCCTGTCCTGGGCCGATCTGCGGGCGGTCGAAGAGGCGGTGACGCAGGCCGGGGTCCGCTTCTGTCTGTGTTTTGAGCTCCGGTTTTCCGCGCAGTTCCGGGCCATTCGCTCGCTCCTCGAGCGCGGGTTGCTCGGGCGGCTGCATTACGCGGAAGTGGATTACTATCACGGCATCGGCCCTTGGTATCGCGAGTTCGAATGGTGCACCACCCGAGCCGACTGCGGCAGCAGCCTGCTGGAGGCAGGGTGCCACGCGCTCGACGCCCTGCTCCTCTGCGTCGGCGATGAGGTCGAGGAAGTGTTCACCTTCGGGAGCAAGTCGAGCCACCCGACCTACGCCCCGTATGAATACCCGTCGAGCACAGTGACCGTCCTCAAGTTCAGGAATGGGGCCACCGGCAAATGCGCCTCCGTGATTGACTGCTGGCAACCGTACTACTTCCACACTCATTTGGTGGGCAGTGAAGGCAGTCTGCTGGATAACAAGTTCACCTCGAATCTTCTTGAAGGTCTGAGCCGGCAGGATTGGAACCATCTTTCCTTCCAACCGGTGGACTCCGGGGACGTGCGGGACCATCCCTACCAGACCCAGTTTGAGGCGTTTTTCGCCGCGCTGGATGCCGGTCGGGACATGCGGCTGACCGCATTGTCCGATGCCGTGCGCACGCACGAAGTCCTCTTTGCCGCTATGCGTTCGGAGGAATTGAAACGCCCGGTCCGTCTTCAGGAAATGAGAGCAACGCATGGAATTCCCTGATCCAATTCCGTGGAGACTCCGACGATTTCCAAACGTCCGCCCCGGGGGATTGCCCGGGTTCCGGCGCACCAGCGTTGGCCACAGCCTCGCTTCCCACGCTGGCGTGTTTGCGCAACCACGCCCCATCAAAACCTCATGAAACCAAACTCATCCTCCCCAGTTGTGTCCACGACTCGCCGCGATTTTCTTAAAACTTCCGCCCTGCTCGCGGGCGGGGCTGCGCTCGGCCCGCTGCCGCTCGAGCGCAGTGTCCATGCCGCCGGGAATGGCGTCATTCGCATCGGTCTGATCGGATGTGGCGGGCGCGGGACCGAGGCTGCGACCAACGCGCTGAAGGCCGGCCCGGATGTCCGATTGGTGGCGCTGGCGGACATTTTCGAAGAACGCCTCAAGGCCTGTCGCGAGCAGCTCCAGAAGGCCAAACCCGACCAGGTCGAGGTCAAGGAGGACCATTGCTTCGTGGGTTTCGACGCCTACCAGAAGGTCATCGCCGCCGGCGTGGATGTCGTGCTCATCGCGCCCGCTTCACATTTTATCCCATCGATCCTCCAGGCCGCCGTGGCGGCCGGCAAGCATGTCTTCTGTGAAAAGCCCCACGGCTTGGACATCCCAGGCTTGAAGACGTCGATGGCGGCGGCCGAAGCAGCGAAACAGAAGGGGCTCAGCCTAGTCTCTGGCCTCTGCTGGCGCTATGACCCCGGCGTGCGCGAGACGATGCAGCGGGTGCAAGATGGCGCCGTCGGCGAAATCGTCGCCATCCAGGAGACTTATGCCGGTCCGCCCTACATCGTGCGGGAGCGGCGTCCCGGGCAAAGCGAGATGGAATTTCAAATGTGGAATTGGTACCACTTCAACTGGCTTTCGGGCGACCAGACTGCGCAACAGCTCGTCCACAGCCTGGACAAGGCGTCCTGGGCCTTGGGCGACCGGCCGCCGCGCAAAGTTTGGGGCATGGGCGGACGCCAGACCACGCTCGCCCCGAAATTTGGCGACCAGTTCGATCACCAATCCGTCGTCTTTGAATACGACAATGGCGTGCGGGTCTTCGGCTTCACCCGCGACCAACCCGAGTGCTGGAACAACACCTCCGACTTCATCATCGGCACGAAAGGCCGGTGTGATCTGCTCAATTACCGGATCGAGGGCGAGACGCGGTGGCGCTACGAAAAGCCGCGCCAGAACATGTATGACCTCGAACACGTCGCTCTCTTTGCGGCCATTCGCGCCGGTCGCCCGATCAACAACGGCCCTTACATGTGCTTGAGCAGCGCTTTGGGCATCGCCGCGCAGATGGCCTGTTACTCCGGCGCCATCCTGACCTGGGAGGACGTCATGAAATCGCGCCGGTCCTTCTCGCTCCCGCGCTATGGCTGGGACGCGGAGCCGCCGGTCAAGCCCGATCCGGACGGCCTTTATCCGACCGCCCGACAGGGCTGGCAGGAGGTGGAGCGATGGCAGATTTGAGTGGCCGACACTGCCGCGCCATCACGCTTGGTGGGTCCGGTGAGGGGACCGCAGATGCACGAACGCGGCCGCAGCCTTCCCCGCCGGTCTAACGAGCTCCGCAATACTACACGTTAATTGTCGCTCGAGAGAAGAATGGGCCCGAGCCGGTGGTGCCGTCGTTGGGACCATGACTTTCAATGGAAAGTCACCGTGACGGTGAAACTCTGGCCGTTTTCGCCGATGATGCTGGGCTGACAACTGCTCTTGCCATACCCGGACAGACAAGTCGAAGTTCCGGCCCAGGTAATTCGTCCAGTCGGACTGTTGTGAACCGCATTCAGAACAGGGCTCGGCTGTAGGTCGGCATAAAATGCCGAACACCCACCCACCGAGCAATCGATTCTCCCATCTGAAGAGGTGACCTTTCCTGGACCGGTCACTTGAACCGTCAATAACCAGCCGTTCCCGGATTTGTCATCATTGCGGAGGGTGCCGACGCCCTGCGCCTTACCCAAACTGGCGTTCTCTGGACGGCTCAAGTTGACAAAGAAATTCTCATCAAGCTCAACCATCGTGTCGCCTCTGACGGCGACCGTGATGAACTTGCCCAAACTTCCGGCGGGGATCGTGAGCGTGCCATTCGTGGAGACATAATCCGACCCGGCAATTGCTGTGCCGTTGGCCGTCGAAAAATCAACTTTCACCTCCACATTGTTGGTCCGTGAGAGACTCACCAGGAAACTGGCGTTGGCCGTGCCCGAGTTTCCTTCGGTCATGGAGACGTCATCAATCGACACCGTCGGCAAAGGCTGCGGGTCGTCGTTCCGGATGGTGCCGGTGCCTTGCGCTTTGCCCAAAACGGCATTTACTGGATTGCTCAGGTTGACAAAAAACGTCTCGTCCGGTTCGACCAAGGTGTCGCCCTTGACGATCACCGTGACGGACTTGCCCAGGCTACCAGCGGGAATCGTGAGGGTGCCATTGGTGGAGACATAATCGGACCCGGCGGTGGCGGTGCCGCCGACGGTGGCAAAGTCAACCTTCACCTCCAGATTGTTGGTCCGGGACAGGCTCACCAGGAAACTGGCGTTGGCCGTGCCCGAGTTGCCTTCAGTCTCGGAGACATCATCGATCGACGCCACCGGCAAAGGCTGGGGGGCGTCGTCATTTCTGATGGTGCCGGTCCCTTGTCCTTGGCCTGGGCAGATCGCGGCATTGCCCGGGTTGGCGAGGTTTACAAAGAACGTCTCGTCGTTCTCGAATGTGGTGTCGCCGTTGAACGACACGGTGATCGGGCGGCCCAGAGTTCCGGCGGGAATGGTCAACTGGAGCGGTGCCACGGCCACGTAGTCTTCGCCCGCGGTAGCGGTGCCGTCGGCCGTGGAATAAATCACGGTCACATCCACGGGACTGAGCCGGTCCAGAGTCACCAAGAAGACCGCCTGGGCGCTTCCCTGATCTCCTTCGGTGACGGTCACGTCATCGATCGAAAGGCAGGGGACGGGATTGGCAGCAACGGTGAGTCCGAGTTGTTGGCAGGTTTGGTTGCCGACCGAGTCCACCATGCAAACCCCAAAACGAAAAGCGCCGGCGGCCGACGGAGTACCGTTAAGTCTGCCGTCGAGCCCCAAACGGAGCCAGAAGGGCCGAAAACCGCCCTCAGCAGCGTTGTTGAAAAACGTGTAGGGTGGCGTTCCGCCGTCTCCCGTGAGCCGGTAATCATAGTTCTGAGCCACCGTCGCCGCCGGCAGAGGCGGGCCGAGGATAGTCGGAGGGATGCGGATGATGGTGGCCCGCAGCGCGAGCCGGGCTTGCGTTCTGGCATTGTCGGTCACGACCACGGTGAAGGGAGACGAAATGCGCATGGTGGAACCAGAAACCAAGATGGGCGGCGCCCCGGTGAGTGATCCGCCAGGGGTCAAGCTCAACCAGAACGGCGGGGGACTGGTTGGATCGACACTCCAGGTGTACGGAGGCACCCCGCCCCTGGCCTCCAATTGGACGGAAGCGAATCGTCCCTCGATCCAAGCGGGTAGGGGAGTGGGCAGGACCGTGATCCGCCCGCCGGCGTTCAATCCGAGGGGGATGACTCCCAGCGGAAACGGGATCCCCAACAAAGCGAGTCCCGACTGGCTGGACTGGAAAGTGACGACGGCGTTGGTCAGTGCCGCCAACCCCGGCAACGAAACGCTTTGGCCACCGCGGGTGCGCAGGATCAGCGGCCGGTCCCCGTTTCGGCCATCGAGCAAACCGTCGAGGGCATCCTCGGCCCAGGCATTGAACAACGGGACTGGACCCACCTCCAGATCATGAGCGAGTTGGCTGATCCCAGCCAGGACCAAGGCGTATTGTCTTGCCGGCAGAGCTCCCACCAGGTTGGGAACGGTCGTGGTGATGGGTTGAAGTCCGAATTGGACGGCGACGCTGCCATTGGCGGCCGCCACGGCGTTGCTGAGCGAGACTCCCGAGGCGGCCGAGGCTCGGGCTTGAGCCGCCGCTATATGCGTTAAAGGCGTCAGCACTACGTTTTGTGGTGGCGGGTTCGAAAAAACGGCGGTGAATTGGTCGCCCGGCGCAAGGAAGATCATCTTTCCGGTGACTTCATCGAAATACTGACCTCCGGTCGATAGGGCAAGAATGTGGCCCGTTGGCGAAGCAGGAATGCCAATCAGACTGGCGTTCCCATTCAAGTCGGTCTGCACCGGGGAGCCCAATCTCCCATCCGGCTGCACCGAAGGGCTCAATCGCTCTCCTTGTGAACCGTCGCGATTGAGCACGTAGAACCAGACTTGAGCGTGACTGACAGGACCCTTGACCACCGCAACCGCCAGATGATTCGTGTCGAAAAATGAAGGGTCAATCAATCGGTAGAACCTCTTCGGGAACGCGGCGGCCTCGAGATCGGCCCAATCGAACAGCCCCTCAGCCGTTGCGGTGGCGCCGATCACGGCCCAGTTCTCCAGGTCCTCGGAAGCTTGGACGAGGACGTTGCTGGCTTGCACCCCGCCGAGAGCGACCTGAAACATCCCGTTCGAAAACGAAAGCGGCGGAATGAACTGGAGAGCCAGCTCTGGATTGCTCGTGACGCGGATCGGAACCGGTCGCGAAACCGCGGTGGCCGCTTGGCTTCCGTAGGCTCTGGCACTGAGAGCGAATTCACCGGAAGGAACTCCGCGCCAGACAAATTGATACGGCGCCCTCAGAGCGCTGCCAATCCGATTGGTGCCAGCATAGAACTCGACCCGCTGCACTTGGCCAGCATCCCCGCCCAGCACGACTCCAAGCGGGATGTCGGTGCCTGCGGCAAACGCGCTGCCCGGATCGGGCGAATTCATCGTCACTTGAAAAGGCACGGACGCGAAGAGGGCCGTGACCAGGGGATTGGGCGAGGCGATCTTGAACGAAACCGGATTGACTGCGCCGGTCGCGGCGTTGGCCCAGCGCAGGAAATAATTCTGATCTTCGGGAATGGCCAGCAACTCGACCATTGACCCGTAGTCGTACGCGACCAAGTCGGGGCTTTTCTGGATCATTCCCAATCCCGCGACGCTCGTCCTCAGGCCTGTGCCCCAGATGGGCTCCACGGTCTTATTGCTGTTCATGGTCAGTTCAACGACCGGGCTTACACCGTCCAAATCGCCCGCCCAACGGATGAAACTCCAGCCTTCGTTGGCGGTGGCCGCGAGGGCGACCACACTGTTGCTCAGGTACGGGCCGTTGGGCGGAGTGACAGTGACCTTGCCGGCGGTGGGAGCGGCCGAGCGCACCGTGAGCGTGTAGTTGGGCAGGACCGACACCGAAACCAGCGGTGCTTCCACTTTCTGAGTGAAATCCTCTGAATAGGCGATGGCGCGCACGTTGACCGACTCCTTCACCAGAAAGGGCTCAGAGTATTGTGGGGAAACCAGACTGGGTTGAGAACCATCGAGGGTGTAGAATATCCCGCCCCGGCGGAAGGCGGTGCGCATTTCGATCCGCGCCGAAGCGCCTGCTGTGACCGTGCTGCCGAGTCGGCCATCGACCAGTAGAATGGGCACGCCGAATTGCCCGGCCGGACAGAGCGGCGGCAAGTTGGTTACTGCTACCGGCAGAGGCGAAACTTGATCCGATGAGGGATTGGTCAGAGCGAGGTGGTAAACCCAACAGTCATTTCCCAAGAGCAGAGCGTGCCTTGTGCCTAGTGCCGCATTCAGCCATTCGGTGACTCCGACGGGAAAGGGAACTTGCACCCAACTCCTCGCATAGAACAGTTTGCCATCGTCACTCAGAACCAGTCCGTCTTGGTCGGAGTAAGCGGCCCAAACGTCTTTCCAACCGTGGACTTCGGGGCGCCCGATCTCGCCAACGACGAGGCGGGGGCTTCGGCCGCTCTTATAGCCGGTACCAAAAAGTCGGCCCCGTTCATCGATGGCGAAGGCTTGGATCGATCCAGCCGCCGCAGCGATCCACGCCGTCGCTCCCTCGGGAGGATCCACGCGGCTGGGACATGTTCGGTACGCGTCCGAGCTACCTAGGCCGAGTTCCCCGTAAGAATTATCGCCCCAGGCGAAAAGCTGTCCCTTGGCATCCAAGGCCATCGCAGAGTCATTGAAACCGGGCGAAACCATTCGCCAGGGGCCGCCGGACATGGCCACCGGCTGTGATTTTTCGGACTGATTGCATATCCCTAACTGGCCGTGATCGTTTTCGCCCCAAGCGTAGAGCTTGCCTGCTATGTCCAGTGCGAACTGAAAATTAAAAATTCCGCCATAGACTCGACGCCAACCCGTCACGCCGGACGGAACTGGGATCCGAACTGGGTCAGGCGTCAATTGATAGAGTTGCTCGTCCGGACCAACGGCAAGAAAGCCGTAGGAAGTGAACTCCGAAGACCACACGAGGGACATTGAAGACCAGGTGCCCCGACCAGGTGGGAACGGCAGCATTTGAGGCGTAGTTCCCAGCCTCCAGCTATAAGCGATCCCGTTGCCATCCACGACCAAAGAAGCATCGTTGGCTGCATCGATCTGAGGCAGCGACGGCGCCCCGGAAGGCGTCGCCTTCACCGTGATCGCAACCGGCCCGCTGGTCGAGATGCCTCCCAGGTTGTCGGTAGCCCGGGCGGTTATTTCGAAGTTACCTTCGGGCACGTATCTCCAGTAGTAAGCGAACGGCGGTCCGGAGAGTGCGGCGAGTTGGTTCGTGCCGGCGTAAAACTCAAGCTTGGCAAGCGTGCCATCAGAATCGGAAACGTTGGCAAAAAGGAAGACGTTGTCACCCGAGGCAAAGCTGCGGCCGGCGGCTGGCTTCACCAGAGCAAGCGTCGGAAGCTTATTCGGAACGAAACTGACCTCCACCGGCTTGGAGCGGTTGGTGCCGCCTTGGTTGTCGTAAGCGACCGCGGTGAAGATGACTCGACCTGGGTTGAGGTTGGTCCAAGTGACTCGCCACTCCCTGATCCAAGCCGTGGGCGTCATCACGATGGGGAGGTCGTTGGCAAAGCAGATCACGTTTGTGACTGTGCCATCGGTATCCGAGACGGAGGCAACCAGGCTCAGGGGTGTCGGCACAACATAAGTGCAGTTGGTGGCCGGCGTGGTGATCTGAACAGAGGGCGGCGAGTTCATGAGCATGGTGCCTCGAGTCGAGTGGGTCGAAGCGGGACCATCTTCCGCGTTGGAAGAGGTGGCCTCTCCGTCAAACCACACCAACTCCGCCGCAAGCGGAATCAGTTCGACACGGACTTTGGCTGAGGCGGCAATGGGCAAATCGCCCAGAGCGCAAACAACCGAATTGGTGGTCAGGGTCGCCGTGCCCTGGGAAGGGGAAGCGGCAAGCCCCAAAAAAGGCCCGTGCCAATTCAGCGACAGGCGCGCCTCCCGCGCTGTGTCCGTCCCTTGGTTCCAAACGGTGAAGATGAAAGCGGTCTTCTGACCGATATTCCCCTTGGTTAGCGCGTCAACTCCGAGAGATAGATTGGGTGCGACGACTCCGACTCGAACCGCATTGGTCAGTCCGCGAAAGCGCACCGTGACGGTGGCAGTTCCTGTTTGCAGCCCCGCCAGCCTGCCCCGGCCATCCACGCTCACGATTGTCGGATCGGACGAGACAAACATGGGCCTTTCCTGGAGCACATTGAGTTGAAGCCGTGGTTTCACGTCGGAGGCGTCCGGCCACGCGATAGGGCCGGGCTGAGGGGGAACATCTGAGCTCGAGGTCAGGCCAACACTGAAGGAAGCCTGTTGGCGGGCGACCACCGAGTACAGATCGGCAATCGCCAAGTCGTTCAATGTGGCAGCGTAGTCTGGTGGGCGATGGGAAATGCTCAATCGGTCGGCATAGCGACGTCCGGAACTCAGATCCTGGTAAATGGAGCGGCCCGCCTGACTGGAGCGCGGGTAGGTTCCGAGCAGTTCATTGGTCCCGGTCGTCACGTCCCACAGGTCCAAGTTGGAGACGAGGTTTTGAAACAAGACTGTGGCGCTGGCCACTTCGTTGGTGATGCCCGTCGTTGGGAACATGAAAAAAACCGCGACACCCGATCGGATACTTCCTCGGCCCACGTAATTATCCCCGTTTTCTGAATATTGGCCCATCTTGGACGCCGCCACGGTCACTGGATTTGTTAGGTAGATGGGCTCGGTACTTACCTGACTAACCGACTGGTCGCTGGATTTTCGAAACACCCGGAGCGGAAGTTCATCTCCGAGCCCGACGACGGCGTTAGTGGGTTCGAGAAAGATTGAGGTCAACTCGGCGCCAGCGACGGCCCCGATGGATTTGCGTTGGGCGCCTTGAGCCGATACCAGCACAAGGTAAGAGGAAGCTGCGATCAGCAAAATTGTTTTGCCCAGATATCGCACTATCGTTTGCTACTGGAGAACATCCGTGCCCACAAGCAAAAATATGGTCAAACGCAACGAGCACTTCTCGTCCTCGACTTCTCAAAGACGGGCTTCCAGTCCGTGACCAGAACCGCAAAAGCACCTCCGACTTCATCATCGGCACGAAAGGCCGGTGTAATCTGCTCAATTACCGGATCGAGGGCGAGACGCGGTGGCGCTACGAAAAGCCGCGCCAGAACATGGATGACCTCGAGCACGTCGCGCTTTTTGCGGCCATTCGCTCCGGTCGCCCGATCAACAACGGCGCTTACATGTGCTTGAGCAGCGCTTTGGGCAATTAGTCGGGGAGCCGGGAAATTAAGGGCCCGCGCTTCCTCTGGACCAGCTCGCTCCGGCGGCGCAGATCGGTTTCGCTCATTTCAATGCCGTTGGTCTGGTGCAGCAGGGCCTGCATCTCGCGGTCGATGGATTGATTGCGCAATCGGATCAGAAGATCGGTGATTTGTTGTTGCGGATGGGGAAACGGGCGTCCCTGGGTCAGAGCTTCGGTGACCAGGCTGCGGGCGGCGTTGTCCTCCAAACGGCTGAGGAGATTCGTGGTTCCACCCTCGGCGGTGTTATCAGCAGCCGCGAGGCGAAGCGAGAGAATTTCCCGGACTTTATCGTGTTGCAGCCAGCTCAGATCGAGATGCTCGGCGACCCACGGGACGAGGTCGTCGTGGAGGAGCACGAGTCTGAGGAGCCAGGATTCCTGCTGGGGTGGCGGAACCATCTTTTCCGGGATGGGCGGGGCCTTGTCGTCCGGGCTCTGGGATCGAGAGGCGGAGCGCGCCAGCTTCTTGAATTCGGCTCGGGCGGCGTCGGGAGACACTCCGAGTCGCGCGGCGGTCTTCTGCGCATAGGTGTCCACGAGGATGGCGTGGCCGGTCTTTTGGACGGCCTCGGCCATCGCCGTGACGATGGCGATTTGCCCTTTGTCGGTGCGGGGGTCATGGGTGGCGCAGAGCCAATTCAGGTAGTAATCGAAGAACCCGGCGGCGTGGGCGATGAGCTGCTCGAAGGCCGGTCCGCCGAACTGCTTGATGTAGCTGTCGGGATCATGCGGCGCGGGAACCGACGCGACGCGAATGGCCAGACCGGAAGCGAGCAGGTGATCCAACACGCGGATGGTGGCCGCTTGTCCGGCGGTGTCGGAATCGAAGCAGAGCACGACTTCCTCGGCATAGCGCTTGAGAAGGCGCGCGTGATCGGCGGTGAAGGCCGTGCCTTGCGGAGCGACGACATTGGTCACGCCGGCCATGAAACAGGCGATGAGGTCGAGTTGTCCCTCGCAAATGATGGCGGACTGGCGTTCGAGGAGGGAGCGCTTCGATTTGTCGAGTCCGAAGAACACCTTGCCTTTGGTGAAGATGGGGGTTTCCGGTGAATTGACATACTTGGCGATCTTCTCATCGCCGGACAGAATCCGTCCGCTGAAACCGACGACCCGTCCTTGCTCATCGCAAATCGGAAAAATAAGTCGGCCGCGAAAACGGTCGTAGTAACGCGTCTCCCCCTCCTTCTTGATAATCAGGCCCGCCTGTTCGACGAAGGGGAGCTCGTAGTTCTTGGATTTTGCCCAATTGACCGTGTCGTCCCAGGATTCTGGGGCGTAGCCGAGGCGGAAGAGCTTGACCGCTTCCGGGGCGACGCCGCGCTTGGCCAGGTAGGCGCGGGCGATCTCGCCGGCCGCGTCGTTGGCCAGGGCGTTCTGCCATCGCCCGGTGATTTCTTCATGGATCTTGAGCAGGGTTTCCTTGAGGAATCGGGTTTGGGGTTCGCCGGATGGATGGTCCAGTTCCAGCGGGATCTTCGCGCGTTCGGCCAGGCGGCGAACGGCTTCGGTGAACGTGATGTTTTCGTATTCTTGAATGAAAGTGAAGACGTCCCCACCTTTGTGGCATCCGAAACAGTGGAAGATTTGCTTGTGCGGATTGACGTTGAAACTGGGGGTCTTCTCGCGATGAAACGGGCAGAGGGCGACGAAGTTGGCGCCGGCCCGTTTCAACGGCACGATCGCTCCGATGATATCCACGATGTCACTGGCGGCGCGAACTTGATCGAGCGCGACGGAAGAGAATAGGCCTGACATAGAGCGGATCAGCCCGACGCAGATTACTTCTTGTTGCTCAGGACCTCATCGACGGCTTGTTCACGCCTGCGGCCGAGTCCCTCCCTCGGCACGAGCTGCTGGCTGGACGAGGTCGGGGTGATCAATTGGTCATTCAAGTATTTCCTCACCACCTGGCCGGTGATGGAATCGCGCAGCGTGGCTTGCTGGATCATGCCGAGGGTCGGGAAGGTGATGGTGCCGAAATTCTCGCGCTGCATGCGACGTTCGGCCGCCAGTTCCTCGGGACTGACCAAAGGCGCGTGCAGCAGGGCGAGGACGGCGACGAGAAGGCAGGCGACCCGGAGGCTTCCCGCCAGCATCCCGAGATAATATTCGAGTTGTCCGAACAAATCGCCGGCCACCAGTTTCTCACCGACCAACCGCTTCACCCAGCCGAAGGCCAGGCTGATGAGAAGGGCCATGAAGAGATAGCTCACGAGGTAGGCGGCGAGGAGGTTCAACTGCGTGGTCTTGGCCAGAAATCGGCCGGCCGGTTCGTAATAGAGCGCGCTCAAGACCACGATGAGAAGCCACTGAAATAGCGGGAGCAATTCCTCGGACATCCCTTTCTTGCGACCGAATACCCCGCCGCCAATGAGGCTGGTCACCACCAGCAGGTCGAACCAATTAATTGGCAGAGTGTCGAGCTTCATCACGGTCATTCAATAGCACGGCGCGTGCCCGTCAGGGATGGGCCGCGAGCCAGTAGCGGATGGTCGCGGCTTGGGGATGCCGGGGCTGCAGCTCAAGCACTTTCCGGTAATGAGTGCGAGCGAGATCGAGCCGCGCCAGCCTTTCGGCATAGAGTTTCCCGAGGGAAAAGTGGGCGTTCGCGTTGTTCGGTTGATTCGCCAGAAGTCGGCTGAGTTCGTCCGCCGCATCGAGGAGGAAATTCGCGCGCTGGAGGGCCAGGGAGAAATTGTAGCGAGCATCGACCGACCCTGGATCGATGGCCAGGGCTGCTTCGTAGGCCGCGAGCGAGGCGGCGAAGTCTTTCACCTCGTAGGTCGCCAGGCCCAGGTTGTAGCAGGCCTCGTAGGAGCTCGGGTCGAGGCGAACAGCTTCGCGGTAAGCTTCGATGGCGGCGGTCAAGCGGCGTTCCTGGTGGGCCGTCAACCCCTCGGAGAAAACCTTCCCGGCCTTGGCTTTGTCGCCCGACGATGGTTTGGCGAGCGAGCGGTAGGCATAACGAGGAATCGTCACGCGCTCAGGTTCGGGGGGCGGCGGCGTGGCGGCGGCTGGCGGCGGCGTTAGTGTCGGGGAAGGCGCGGACGATGTCGGCTCCGCTTTGGCCTCGGAATGGGACGGCGGCTCCACCGAGGCCGACTTCTCTTTGCCGCGAAACCAGGAGAGGGGATTGAGACGCTGCACGATGCCGCGCCTGGGTTCAGGAGGAGTCTTGCGCACGATGGGGCCAGGGAAGAGCTCTTCCGCCGGCGCATTGACCGGCGGCGGCGTCAACCTGGGCAATGGATCGGGCACAACGGCAACGGCAACGGCATTGGTCGGTGTCGAGAGAGGCGGGGGCGGAGTCACATCCGCGGCCAGTTTGGGTGGTGGCTCGCTCTTCAGCTCGACGACTTCGATTTTCTCCACGGGTTGGGGCGGCGCGGTGGACGGGATTGCCGGCGTGGAGTTGGTCGGGGTCGGGGATGCCTGGGTTGTTCGAACGGGCGGCGGCGGTTCCACTTTCGGCGGTTCTTCTGCTTTCGGCAGTGGCTTCGGTTCGATTTTGACGATGACCGGTGGAGCGGAGGTCTTGGCCGGAGACGCCGCCGCGGGCGGACCCGGCTTCACGAAGTTCGTCTGTGCGGACGGTTTGACCACGATCGCGGTCAGCGCCGGGGGTGGGGAGGTTTTGACCTGAGTTGGGCTGGGGTTGGTGGCGGCCAGAAGGACCGGCGGAACGGCGGTCTTGACGGAGATCGGACTGGGGATGGAATTGGTCACCGTGGCCAGGGTCGGCGGAGCGGGGCGGAGTGGGGCGGGCTGATTCGTCAGGACGACCCGCGGTGGAGGGTTGATCTCCAGTTCAATCTGTCGGACCAGACTCTGCACGGCGTTGGCATAAACCGGCGTTGGTTTCAAAGCAAGGTAGGCTCGATACTTCTGCAAAGCGGCGGGGCGATCATGAAGGTGGTACTGGTTAAGAATTCCACTGTTGAGCAGGGCCGGCGCATAATTGGGCTGGCGCTGGAGAGCCAAGTTCAGGGAATGAGCGGCTTCGCGGATTCGTTTCTTCTGGGCCTGCGCCACGGCCAGACCATTGAGCGCCTCAACCGACCCCGCCTGCAGTTGCAGGGAGTTCGTAAAGCTCTGCTCGGCGTCATCCCAGAGGCGCGATCGGAGCTGGGCGGTCGCCAATTTGAGCCAGCCGGCGTGGGACTGACGATCGAGAATCCTGTAGGACGTAAACTCGGAAACGGCTTCGGGCAGTTTGTTATGCTCCAAATAGAGGTTGCCGAGATTGTAGCGGGCGACGGCCAGGTTGGGATTGCGCTGGAGCGCTTGGCGGTAGGCGGTGACCGCTTCGTCGGGCCGGCCGGAAAGGTGATAAGCGAGACCGAGATGATTCCAGGCCCGGGCTTGGGATTCGGGCGGCAACAACTGCGTGGCCAGCTTGAGTTTCTCGACCGCCTGAGCATATTTTCCGGCGCGCGTCAGGCGATCGCCCTCGAGAAGCGCCCGCGCTCCCGGGGGGGCGCAGCCGGCCCAACAGAGCCAAGAAACAGACGCCAGGAGGGCGAGCCGGACCGCACCCGAGTTTTTTGTGGTCACCATTGAACATGGTGGTAGCATTCGCCGCTCGGCGCGTCAAGAAACGCGCCCTTGAGCAAGTGTTTTATATGTTTGAGTTTGAGATTGAGTTTGGCGAGGACGCGTGAAGCTATTTCCAGGAAATGAGCGATTCGACGCCAATGATGGCGGGGGATGGCCAAGGCGCGACCCGGGAGGCGTGCGACGTCCGGTGGTGGCGCGGAGTTCAGGGATCCGGTCCGCCGGTTGCCGCCGCCCCAAACCGATTGGCGATTTCCTTCGATGCCTTCACCTTCTCCTGCTGGCAGTTTCGGTGAATGGGCCGGCCCTCGCCGCGACCTCGGATCTGTTGCCGCCGAGTGTCACGAGCCGGTCCCGGGTGGTGATCGCGCAGGACGCGGAGTCGATCTCATCGTTTAATCCCCGGCCGGAGAAAATCGCGCAACTGCTGCGGTGGGGATTGACCAACTTGACCGGTCGGACCACGCCGACGGCGGCCTGGCAAAGTTTGGCTTCGACGCAGGAGACGATCGGCATCAAGGTTTTTTCTGCGCCCGGGCCGATCAGCGGCACCCGGCCGGCGGTGGCTGGGGCCATCGTCCAGGGCTTGCTTTCAGCCGGCTGGCCGGCCGATCGAATCATCGTCTGGGACAAGTATCTGGCCGATTTGCAGCGGTCGGGTTTTGCCGAGCTCGCGCGGCGTTTTGGGGTTCGGCTCGCCGGGAGCGCGGACGAAGGCTATGACGAGAAGACGTTTTATGAGATGGCCTTTCTCGGCCGGCTCATCTGGGGCGATTTGGAGTTTGACCGGCCCGGTGGGGCGCTGGGGAGGAAATCGTTCGTCTCCAAACTGGTCACGCGGAAGATCAACAAAATCATCAATGTCACGCCCTTGCTGAATCACAATCTGGCCGGCGTTTCGGGCAACCTCTTCAGTCTGGCCATGGGAAGCGTGGACAACTCGATTCGATTCGAGTTCGGCACCGAACAGTTGGCCCGGGCGGTGCCGGAAATCTACGCCCTTCCGGAGTTGGGCGACCGCGTTGTTCTCAACGTCGTGGACGCTCTCATCTGTCAGTACCAAGGCGAGGAGCGAATGTACTTCCACTATTCCGCCATGCTCGGCCAGCTCCGTTTCAGCACCGATCCGGTGGCGTTGGATGTTCTGTCCATCGAAGAGCTCAACCGCCAGCGTCAGATCGCCAAGGTTCCCGGGTTGACGACCAACTTCCAGATCTACACCAACGCCATGCTCCTCGAGATTGGGCTCAGCGATCTCCGCCGCATCGACGTGCTCAATGTGCCTTAGCTTGGGCGGAAGAACCGTTGGGTCGAGGCCGTGCCGGACTCGGCTCCGGCGCTATCTTCCTCGGTTTCGAGTTTGCGCCAGACCGCTTCGGGCACGTCGGGGTTGGCGAGGCGGTGCAAGAGACGGTCAATCACCTTGCTGTTCTGAGGATAAAGGTTGTTGAGCGCCTGACGAATCACTTCGGCTCGATCGGAAGGAACGAGACTTTCGAGTTCTTGAAGAATTTCCGCAATCGTCACGCCGACAACTAAACCTAGCCAATCTCAACAGCGCAAGCAAAAGTGCGGCAGTTCTCATTTTGACAAGTATGTAGTCCCGGCTTCAGCCGGTCGCCCCGTGAAAACCGGCTGAAGCCGGGACTACATGCGTGGAACGGACAGTGTCTTGAGTCAAAATGAGAACTGCTGGAAAAGTGCGCCGGACGACGCCGCGCCGACGGCGGTCGCCATCAGAGGTCCGGTTATTCAGGGGTCTTCGATGGTGGCGGGATCTTCGAAGGGGCGTTCAGCTTCGTCAGTTCAGCCTTGAGGTGGTCGGCGCACTTGATTTTCGATCCGCCCTGGAGGCGGATTAAATACGGCTGACCCGAGGTCGAAGAACTCGTGGCCACTCGTTCGATGAAATCGGCGGCGGTTTGGATCGTTTTCTCATTCGCCTGCCATTTGCCGCGGAGGAATTTGGCGGCCGTTTTCGAGTCGTAGGTGGTTCCATTGCGGATGAAGGCCGCGCCCTTCAAGCTTTCCAGGCTGGCGATCAAGGCGTTTATCTTTTCCTTTTCGCTGCGCATCTTCTCGGCGGCGTCTCCCCCCAGCGGCGCGAGGGCCACGAGAGAGAAGAGCCAAACGGCGCCAATGAGCTGGAAGATCTTCATGGCAGGTCAAGGCTCCTGTGGGTCCGCGCCAGGTTCATGGTTGGCGCAGTCGGTAGAAACGATGCTGAGACGAAACCGGGAGGATCACCGTTCTGGTGCCCCCGATCACCGTGGGCGGATTGGTCACGGTGATCCACGCCGCCGCGGCGGTCAAGAGCTCCACGGACTGAAGCGCGTAATTGGTGGCGGCCGCGGGCCATGAAACCGCCACCCGGTTCTCGGAAGCGGGTCCAATGTCGAGAGCGAAGGGTTCGGGAAGAATCGCGCCGACGATGAATGGGGTGGCGCTTTGGGCGTTGCCGGAGAGGGTCGTGATTCCAATCAGACCGGTGCTGGCTCCGAGGGGAACAACGGCTTGAACTTCCGTGGAAGAAACGGGCGTCAAAGTGCCGGCCGCGCCATTGAACTGAACCGAAACCGCGTCGGCTAGATGAGTGCCCACGATGGTGACGCGTGTGCCGACCGGGCCCGCCGCCGGGGAGAAGCCCAGAATATTGGGCAGAATCAGGAACGTATTGGTGCTCGCGACGATCCCGGCGGCCGTCGTCACGCTGATCGGTCCACTGAGCCCTTTCACGGGGACGAAGGTTGCGATCTCGCGCGGCGATGTGTTCGTGAATCCGGCGGGCTCGCCGTTGAATCGAACCGCGATCACGTCGGTGAAGTTCGCGCCCCGGATGACGACGCGAGTGCCGGCCACGCCGTTGGTGGGAGTGAAGCCGGTGATCGCGGGCACGACGATGAATCTCGCGCCGCTCAAGCCGGTGCCGACGGGAGTCGTCACTGTGATCGGTCCGGTGGTGGCACCGTCCGGGACCAGACACGTGATTTGAGTTGGGGCCGTCACGGCAAAAGCGGCGTTGGCGCCGTTGAACGCGACGGCAGTAGCTCCAGTGAAATCGAGGCCTTCCACGATGACGCTGGTGCCGGGGCGACCGGTGCCGGGCGAAAAGCCCGTAATGATGGGAACGCCGGCGGTGACGGTGAAAAGATTGGTGCTGCCCCCGGCGCCTTTCGACGTCGTGACCGTGATGGGCCCGGTGGTGGCGCCCCTCGGGACCGTGGCGCTGATCTGAGTTGGGGAGGTGACCGAGAATTGCAGCGCGGCTGTGCTATGGAACCGGACCGCGCTCGCCCCGGTGAAGTTGATGCCATCGATCACGACGATCGTCCCGGGTGGACCGTGAATCGGAGAGAATTCGGTGATGATCGGGCTGGTCGCGACTACGAAAGAGCGGAGGCTGGAGCCAGTTCCAGACGGCGTGGTCACACTGAGCGGGCCGGTCACGGCGTTGGTCGGAACCGCGGCGGTGATCTGTGTCGGCGACGTGACAGAGAAGCGAACCGCGTTGGCCCCGTTGAACTGGACGGAAGTGGCGCCCGTGAAATTGAAACCGTCCAGCACCACGATGGTTCCGGGCGGTCCGTTGGTGGGAGAGAACTCGGAGATGATCGGACGGGTGGTCACGACAAACAACTGGGCGCTGTCCCCGGTGCCCGAGGGCGTGGTCACTCGAATCGGGCCGGTCGCGGCCCCGGGCGGGACGGTGGCGTGGATTTGGGTCGGAGCGGTGACGGAAAAGCTGGCGGCCTGGTTGGTGCCGAAGCGAACGGCGGTGGCTCCGAGGAAATTGCGCCCTTCGAGGACAACGACCGTTCCCGGTGCGCCGTTGGTTGGGGAGAAGTCCGAGATAATCGGTTCCGTTCCGGTGACGACAAAAGAATTGGCGCTCGACGCCGCCCCGGCCGGAGTGATGACGCGGATCGGTCCCGAACTCGCGCCAGCGGGCACGAGCGCGTGAATCTGGGTTTCGGCCGCGACGAAGAAGCTGGCCGCGTTTTTGTTGTTAAATTGAACCGCGAGAGTGCCGGCGAAATTCGCACCCGCGATGAGCACCAAGGTCCCGGGCGCGGCGTTCGTGGGGGAAAAGTCCGTGATGCGCGGGGCGACGGTGAACCAGCCGAAGGTTGCCACCGTGCCGAAAGGCGTGGCGATACTGATCGGTCCGGTGGTGGCGTCGAGCGGGACGGTCGCAATCAATTGCGACGCGGAGACGCTCGTAAAGATGGCGAGGCCGGTATTGAAATGAACTTCCCGAACTCCAGTCAGGTTGGAGCCGGTGATCGTGACGCTCGTTCCGGGCGCGCCGCTGAAGGGAAAGAAACCATCGACGGCGGGACGATTGGCAGTCAGCGGTGTCGCCAAAAGGCTCTGAAGACCGACTCCAAATAAGAAGGCGCCAGCCAGGGCGAACAAGACAACGAACTCACCGGGCGCACAGAAACGGCCTCTCCATTTAATATTCACGCGACGGGTATCCAACATTCCTTCGAATCAATGGCTGACCTCACCAAATCATCACCTGAATGTCAATTGCGACTCCTTGGAAGCAGCAGTTCTCCAGGGCCTTCTTTCCTCTTTTTCCTGGCGGACTTCTCAATTACTATCGCCTGCAAATAGGACCATGCGCACCGACACCGCGGCCATGGGAACAAACGCCACCGAGCTGGAAGTGCCTGCACCCATTACTGATCATGAACCGCCAACCCGCCAACACGAACGACTCCACCGCCAACCTCCGCTTCGAGGCCAGGCTTTGGCTCACACTCCTCACTGCCCTGGTGCTGGCTCCGCCGGCCACGCTCCGAGCCGCCGATAAACCGCCCGAGCCCGCCAGGATTGCTGAGGACCTCGCGCTGAACTACCATCTCATGCACCCCGGGGGCGACAGTTTGCCGGGCGATCCGAACGCGGCCTTCTCCCTGGATGGCACCTACCATCTGCACTACATCCTGGCCCATCCGTGGAGCGGCAAGGGCTCCTTCTCCTTCGTCCATGTCACCAGCCCCGACCTGCTGCACTGGACCTGGCAGACCACGAAACTCCAGCCCTCCTTCACGGGGCACGGCATGTTCAGCGGCACCGGATTCATCACCAAAGAACGCCGACCCGCCGCCATCTACCACGGTCAGGGATCAGGCAAGAACCAGATCGCCATCGCCAAAGACAGGCAACTCTCCGCCTGGGAGAAGCCTTATCCGCTCGACGTCCGGAACGCCGACGGCACGGAAGCAAAAATCAACCATTGGGACCCGGATTGCTTCCTCATCGGCGACACCTACTACGCCATCTCCGGCGGCGAAAAGGTGCCCTTGCTGAAATCGAAGGATCTCAAGACGTGGACACACGTCGGTGACTTCCTCAGGCATGACCTGCCCGACGTGGCCTTGGGCGAGGACATCTCTTGCCCCAATTTCTTTCCCCTTGGCAACAAGTGGATGCTCCTGTGCATCAGCCATTCGCTGGGGTGCCGTTACTACCTCGGCGATTGGGATGCGCCGGGCGAGCAGTTCGTCCCGCAGACCCACGGCCGCATGAACTGGCGCCGGGAAGAGCAGAGCCTCTTTGGCACGAGGCAGTGGCGCGTCGATTTCTTTGCGCCCGAGAGCTTGCTCACCCCCGATGGCCGCCGCGTCATGTGGGCTTGGCTCGCCACCCTCGGCAGGTCTGATGGCAAGATGGACAGCAGAACCATCCAGTCCCTGCCGCGTGAACTGAGCCTGCCGGACGACGGCATCCTGCGCATCAAACCCCTGCGCGAGCTCGAAACGCTTCGCTCCGACCCTGTCACCCTGGACGACATCACAATCGGCGGAGTCACCAGGGACGTGCTCCTGACCTCTGCTCCCGCCGGGAAGAAGATCGCCACCTTGGACGGCGATGCCATCGAACTCCGGATCACTGTCGCCCGCGATCAAGCCGAGCGGAAGCTCTTTGGCTTCACCCTGTTTGCCGACGGCAAAGGCGGCGGCCTTCCCATCCTGTTCCGTCCCGAGACTGGCACGCTCCGCCTGGGCAGTGCCGAGGCGCCATTCTCCATCGCCGACCTCCCCAAAGGCCGGGATGTCGAGTTGCGCATTTTCATCGACAAATACCTCGTCGAAGTCTTTGCCAACGACCGGCAGGCCATGATCGGGTCGCATGCCGACTACCGCGGAAAGCCTGACCTCAACGCCTTCAGCGTCGGCGCCCCCACCACGCTCAAAAAGGTCGAAATCTGGAAACTCCAGCCCACCAACCAGGGCTTCCGCGAAGCGCAGAAAACCCGCAACTGGGAGCCGGATACGAAGTAACGAGGAACCCGGGTTGAAATGGAAAGCCAACGCGACCTCCGCCGTGCCCTCATCGAGGCGGACCGGGAAATGTCGAATACCGAATTGCGAATGACGAACCGGATGCGCTCTACTTCATCATTCTTCATTCATCCTCCACACTTTGTTCGGTGGCGAAACGGAGCTGAGTTTGGCAGCCTGAGCGGATGAAACTTGCGGCCATGGAAAATCCCAGAAGTCGTCAGAAGGAGCTTGGACAGTCGCTCACCGCGACGCCTGTGGGCGATTTCATGGCTTCCATGTTCGGGCCGCTCCGGAGCGCTAACCGCAGCACCCCAAAAGGTTGTTGGGGGCATCTTGTCAAAGCCATCATCGAGGTGTTCTGCGCCCGATGGTCTCCCGGTGCAGCAGTCCTCGGCATCCGCGACACGAAGCGAAGTCTTGTCCGTCTGAATTCAAAAGCCTTGGCAATCCTCGGCGTCACCTTGGATTCCGGCGCCAAGATTCCCGATGTCATCGTCCACCACACGGCCAATAACTGGCTCCTGCTCATCGAAGCCGTCACCAGCGCCAGACCGGTGGATGACGAGCGCCGCAAGGAACTCAAGGACCTGTTCGCCGGCGGCAAAGCGGGCCTCGTGTTCGTCACCGCCTTCGAGAACCGCCGCACCATGCAGACCTTCGTCTCGCACATCGCCTGGGAATCCGAGGTCTGGATCGCCGAAGACCCCGACCACATGATCCACTTCAACGGCGAGCGGTTTCTCGGGCCGTATCCGGACGTGATGCCAGCAAAGTCATGAACACCCCATTCGACATTCGAAATTCAGCATTCGGAATTTGCCCCGTCCCGCCCAAGGGCAACGCCAACTTCGCCTGGGTGCAGCACTTCATCCACCAC
>CAYHFE010000013.1:0-34287 GCA_964355375.1 uncultured Verrucomicrobiota bacterium | reverse complement strand
GCGGCACTCGCGGACTCGTTGGCCCCCGGCTAATCTCCGCTGCCCCTCCGGGGCCCGGACCGCATTGTTCCCCCGAATGCAGCACGCCCGCGTTGCAGAGACCCAACCTGACGGCAATTTGACCGGGTCGCGGACAAGACACTTGATCTGAGTCAACTGACTTCGCCCGGAATCGCCCTTGAGGCTTGATCAGAGCTCCCCTTGAGATAGACTCTGGGGCGCGGTCGAGAAAGAATCCTAAAGCGATTATGATCCAGTTGGAGTGTCACATTCCGGTGCGGAACCCGCAAACAACACCTCTCTCAATCAACTTCTCGAAGGTTCGGCGTTGGTCATGGGCAGCGTGTCAGCCGTCGGCCTTGCTCGCGGCCCTGTCCGGATTGCTTCTGCTTGGGCCAGGGGCGAGCCGCGGGGAGGAACTTAAGACGGAGAGCCGGACGCCCTTCGTTCACCATCTTCCCTTGCGCGACGTGGAGGGCAAGCTGATCACATTGCCGGCTCCGTTCGATGAGGAGGGCAAGCCGCAAGACTCGCGCGGCCTGCCTTTTTCCACGGCCGAGACGTGTGGCAAGTGCCATGAGTATGCGGCGATCGGACGGGGTTGGCATTTCAATGCCGCGAGCGGTCTGGCCAAGCCGGGCCGGCCGGGCGAACCGTGGATGCTCACCGATCCGGCCACTTATACCCAGATCCCCGTGTCCTACCGGGGTTGGGCGGGCACCTTCAAACCAGCCGAGATCGGGCTCAACGATTTCGACTTTATCACAACCTTCGGTCGGCATTTTCCGGGAGGAGGGGTCGGAGAGCCCAAAGAGATCGATCCCAAGAACCCCGTCATGGGACGCATGCTCATCACCGGGAAGATGGAGGTCGATTGCCTCCTCTGTCACGAGTCGAGCGGTCATTACAACCACGAAACGCGCTTCAAAGCGATCAATGCCCAAAACATCAAATGGGCGCCCACGCTCGGCGCGGGTTTGGGCACCGTGGCCGGATTCCGCACGGCCAAAACCATCGCCGCCTCCTGGCGGCCGGGTCGGCCCGCGACCACGAACGTGCCGGCGATCAAGTATGACCGAGGCCGCTTCGACGCCGATAACAATGTGTTGTTCCAAGTGTCGCGGCGGCCGTCACCGGGTGCCTGCTACTACTGTCACACCACCGAGTCGCAAATCGGTGATGCCCGCTGGCATTCGGACGGCGATGTCCACATCCGCGCCGGCATGAATTGCACCGATTGCCATCGCAACGGGGTCGATCACATGGTCGTGCGGGGTTATGAGGGCGAGCTCAAAGAGCGGTCGGTGACGCCGGACATGATTGAGTTGCGCGTGAAAATCTTGCGCCGCGACAACACCGCCCTGAGCGATGAAGACGCGCAGAAGCTGGCCGATCGCCAGCTCCAAGATGAACTCGGATTGGTCGGGACGCTTTCCTGCCGAGGCTGTCACTTCGGCACCGCGGAGGGGTCGCATCCGGTCGCGTCCCTCGGTGGACGGCTCGGCGCGCCGCGGCCGATCCACAAAGGTCTGCCGCCGATTCATCTCGAGAAATTGTCTTGCACGGCCTGCCATTCGGGACCCTTCCCGAGCGATCAGGCGCGCGCGGTCCACACGTCGCTGGCTCATAAGCTGGGTCTGCCCGCGCCGGCTCGAGGCGAAAAAACCGCCCCGGTGATCGTGCAGCCGGTTTTCCTCCGTGGCTACGACGGGCGCATTGCCCCTCATAAGATGGTTTGGCCGAGCTATTGGGGGCGCCTTAACAATGGCAAGGTCACACCGCTGCTGCCCGAAGAAGTATCGAAAACGGGGAAGTTTCCCGCGCAAACGCGGGACGACCAAACCCGCGATCCCTACATCACCAAGCCGCTGGATGATGCGCAGATTCAGGCGAACCTCGAAGCGCTGGGCAGCGACAAGTCCAAAGGTGAAGCGATCTGGATCGCGGCGGGAAAGATGTATCGCCTCGATGGCGGCAAGCTCAAATCTGAGGAACATGCCTCCGCCAAACCTTATGCCTGGGCGTTGGGCCACGATGTTCGCCCGGCCAGTCAGGCGGTGGGCGCGCGCGGCTGCGCGGATTGCCATGCGACGGATTCGCCGATCTATTTCGGAACCGCCTTGGCGCGGGGACCTGTGAACATGACCAATGGAATCACCAAAGCGATGTGGGAATTCCGCGGCGACGACAGAGTCATCGCCTCGACCTTTGCCACAACCTTCGTCTTCCGTCCGCTGCTCAAGTACATCAGCTTCGGCTCGGCCTTGATTGTTCTGGGCGTGCTTCTCCATTTCGGGCTCTTAGGAGTGGGCGCTGTGGCTGCGAAAGCGCGGGGCAAACAAACGCCATCCAACAAGTAGGATCATACCCATGACGACCAAGGATCCAATTGCGCAGAAGGCCACCGAGGGCAGTCGGGAAACGCGAGTCGGCGCTTGCGGCACGCTTTCCTATCTGTTGATGGCGGTGGGGACGGTGGTGTTGGCGGTGACGGGCCTTGGGGCCGTCATCCAAGGCAAGACACCGATGACTCACTGGGTGTTGATGGCGCACGCCTCCGCGGCCCCCGTCTTTGCGATCGGGCTGGCCCTGGTTTCGCTGACCTGGGCGGAGCACGCCCGCTTTGGGAATGCGAGCACGCGTCAGACCGGCCTGGCCAAGGCGTTATTCTGGATCATCCTGGCCTCCGGGCTGGTGGTGATTCTCTCGGGCGTCGTGCCGATGACGCCGCTGTTCGGGACCCACGGCCAGCATACGCTCTACCTGACCCATCGCTACAGCGCGATGGTGCTCGCGGTCGCCGTCGTCCTGCATTGGCTGAGCCTGATTCCCAAGCGGTGATCGCTCAGAACAGCAGCCCGAAGAAAACAATTGCGACCGCCGTGGGCCAAGTCGGAATCCGCCCACCCGCATCCCGCTCGACCGCCAGTCCAAACACCACTTCGGTTTCCGCAAGGAAATGCAGCAAGTTCTCGCGCACCGAACCTGGCGGGAACTCGTGTGCCCAGCGGGCGAAGCGTTTCACGCAGAGGGTGTGCAAAACAGCCAGTCCGAAAAGGACCGTCGCAAGCAGTTCAGTGGAGTTTGGATTCAAGAGTCTGAGATTCGGTTGGGGGTGAAGCGGTCTGATTTCTATTGTGGAGCAACCCAATGCTCAGTCTTCGTTATCTTTGCGAACGGCCTCCTTCAACTCGTCCAGAAACGTGGGCAATGCCGACTCGACGCGATTCCAGTTCGGGATCAGAGGGGCACCCAACGGGTCGGCGAGAAAGGCCTTGGCGGCGGCGCGGATGCTGCCCGCGAAGGTCGTCACCGCCAATTCCTCTTCATGTCGGCCGAAGGTCATACGATTGACCAGCGCATCGGCGTTGTAGTGACGGAGGGTATCCTCGGCTCTGCGCACGTAAGCGCTCAAGAGCGTGTCAAACAGGCCGGCGTCCAGCCGGATGCCCTCGGCGGCCATGACGCGAAAGATGGTTTTGGCGACGTCGGTGGCCATGCGGTTCAGTCCCTTTTCTGCGTCGCGGGCGGAGAGTTCCTGATGTTTATGGTCGTAACGCTCACCCAGTTCGGACTGGCAGATGGCCCGTGCGGCCGAGTTGCGATAGACCTCGGCCAGCATGCCGACTTCCAGCCCCCAATCCGACGGCACGCGCACCCGGCGGATAAGGTCGGTGTCCAGGCAGATCTCACCGGAGAGCGGGTAGCGAAAGGTGTCGAGATAGACGAGCAAGGGATGCGCGCCCAGGATGCTCTCGAGCGAACGGATGAGCGGTGTGAACATGAGGCGCATGACCCGGCCATTGAGTTTGGTGGTGTAACGAGCCGTGTAGCCCTTGCAGAAGTCCAGGCCCAGGCTCGGATGCGCCACCGGGTAGCAGAGTCGGGCGAGAAGTTCACGATTGTAGGTGAGGATGTCGCAATCGTGCGAGGCCACCATGCGCGCTTGTTCGCTGGCTAATACGTAGCCGAAGCAAATCCACACATTGCGTCCCTTGCCCGGCGAGCCGGACGAGATGTCGGCGTCGTCCAGTTTTTGGAAGAGCGCGGTCATGCGGGGACCGTCGTTCCATAGAAGTGTCGGCTTTTGCGGCAAGGTCTTGAAGAAATGCCGCGCCTTGTGCCACTGCCGCGCGCCGCGCGCTCCGTCAATCCCCACCACGATTTGTTTGAGATAAGGAATCCGGGCCAATTCGCGGGCGATTCCCTTGAGCGCCTTGCTGCCCACTTCGTTGATATGGCAGGGCAGAACGAGGGCGATAGGTGTTTCCTTCGCGAACTCCTGCAGTTCCCGTTCGAGCCACGGCAGGTCGGTTTGGCCCAAGCGGTGCAGCGTGGCAATCGCGCCTGTTTGGAAGAAGTCAGACATACATATTTTGAAAGGTAGCTGAGGTCAGCCAGCAGCAGACTGTAAACGACCAGTTGAAGGCCAATGGTTTTGTGGTTCATCGTGCGAGCGACAGAGTTTGAATCGCCCTGGCGAGCAATGCACCTGTCGCATGGGTGACGAACCTACGAGAATGAGTATTCTCACAGAGAGAGGAGGGCTCTCCGTCGCAGGCCATCGCATCCGAAGCTTCATCGCGCCAAAGCAATTCAGTTCTTCGGATGGCGGCCCGACCACCCGGGTTTTCCTCCGACAGCAATCGCCATCGGACCCTTGGATTGAGGGCGCAAAGCGCCTCAATAAACACACAATCACTCTTTGCGAACGAGGGCGTCAAGCATTCCCTTCAAATCAATTCGCTAAAACCTGAAAAAGTTCGCCGACTCGATTCCGGGGTGCGACACTGCCTCGGCCGTGAAGTTGCTCATCGTCCATCACCATTTCCGACCCGGCGGCGTTCGACGGGTCATCGAACTCGCCACGCCGCACCTGGTCGCGCACTGCCCGGAACGTGTCGAGAGAGTGGTGCTCGCCACGGGCGAAGCGCCCGACCCGGCTTGGCTGCGGGCCTTTCGCAAGCGGCTCCACGGCTGCCCGGTCAAGGTCCTCGTTCAGCCGGCGTTTGGCTACATGTCCGAATTGCCGCTGGACGGCCGGAGCATCAAAGGTCGCGTGGTTGATGGCATCATGGAATTGCTGAGCGGCGTCATGCGCGGCAATTGCGTGGTCTGGGCGCACAACCTCGGCCTGGGACGCAACCTTCAACTGGCGCGCGAACTCACCTGCACCTGCCATTGTGCCGGCATCCGGCTCATCGCGCACCATCACGACTGGTGGTTTGAGAATCGCTGGCATCACTTTGCGGCCATGCGCGAGCCGGGCTTTCGCAAGCTCTCTGCCGTGGCCAGTGCTGTGCTGACGGGCTCATCTCGAATTTGCCACGTGGCCATCAACCGCGCGGACGCCACGGTGTTGGAAAAGCACTTCCCCGGCCTGGCCGGCTGGTTGCCCAACCCGGTGGAGCGGGTGGCGCAACCGCCCGCCGCGCGCGTGCAGGCGGCCCGTGAGTGGCTGCATGAACAAATCGGCGAGAACGCGCCCGTGTGGCTCCTGCCCTGCCGGCTGCTCCGCCGGAAGAATATCGCGGAGGCGCTGCTGCTCACACGCTGGCTGCGGCCCGAAGCCTGGCTCGTGACCACCGGCGGCGTCAGCTCGGCCGAAGAACAACCTTATGCGGACACGCTCACGGAGGCTGCGCAAATGCAAGGCTGGCATCTGCGACTTGGCATTCTGCAGGGCGACGAAAGCCTTAAGCCGAGCGTGCCGGAACTGCTCGCGGCCAGCGAAGCCGTGCTCTTGACGTCGCTTCAAGAAGGTTTCGGCCTGCCGTTCCTGGAAGCGGCGGCGGTTCGGTGCCCGCTCGTGGCGCGAGAGTTGCCCAACATCGCGCCGGATCTGGCGAAGTTTGGATTCAAGTTTCCGCAGTGCTATCGGGAAGTGTGGGTGGATCCCGCGTTGTTTGACTGGCCGAACGAATGGGAGCGCCAAGCCCGTTTGTTCGCGAACTGGCAAAGCCTGATGCCCCGTGCGGCCGCCCGGCTCGCCGGGAAACCCGCCGTGCTCGCCGCGGGAAAAGAGTCAGGCCCCGTGCCCTTCAGCCGTCTCACCCTGACCGCGCAACGGGAAGTGCTGGCCCAGCCGGTCGAACGCTCGTGGGAGTGCTGCGCTCCGCTCAATCCATTTCTGAAGACGTGGCGTGAACGAGCCGTCGCTGGCCGGCTGGAGGCAAGCCCCTGGCCGCGCTCCGCCGCGCGATGGCTCGGTGGCCGCGCCTACGCCCGGCGCTTTTTTGAACTCGTTCCACCGTTGCTGGCCAGAGCTCCGCGCACGGGCTCAAGCCAGTCGGCGCAAGCGGAGTTTCTCCGCAAGAAACTGCGCGCGGAATACCATTACCCTCTGCTGTGGAATTCCCGCACATGAACGTCCGAGCTGTCATCTTTGACGTTTACGGCACGCTTTTGGAGGTCGGCCCGCCCCCTCCCGACGCCGACGCGCTTTGGCAGCGTCTCCACCGTGATATGCTTCACCTCGATCCGGGCCTCAGCCGCTTCGGTTTTTCCGTCGCGACCAACCAGGTGATGGCCCGGCGCCATGAGGCCGCCCGTGCGCGAGGCATTCCCTGGCCGGAAGTGCAATGGTTCTCGGTTGTGGCCGAAGTGGTGCCCGAACTGTCCCAACTCTCACCCCACGACCAGAGGGAATTCCTCTTGCGCCAGATCCAGATCGGCCACACCACGCTCCTGAACGCCGAGACGGCCACGACGTTGCGTTGGCTCAAGGAGCGCCAATACCCGCTCGGCATTGCTTCCAACGCTCAAGCCTACACCGTGCGCGAACTCGAGGAGGCGCTGGCACCTCATGGCCTGGGAATGAACCTATTTGAACAAGACCTCTGCTTCTGGTCTTTCGAGCACGGCTTCAGTAAACCCGACCCGCATGTCCTTCAAATCCTCACCGCGCGCTTGGAGGCGCACGGCATAGGCCCGCAGGAAGTCCTCATGGTGGGCGACCGCCTCGACAACGACATCGAACCCGCCCAGTCTCGCGGCTGGCAAACGTGGCTGCTGGACCCAAAGGCCACCGGTCAAGGGGGCGGCTGGCCAGCGCTCGCGTCTCGGCTGTGTCATTGACCCGGCTCGATGAACGAAGACCAACATCTGGATGAACCCATCTCGCGTTACGCGCGGCATGACTTCACGGCGCTGGGGCAGACTTCCACGGTGGCCGAGGTGCTGGACGCGCTGCGTTGCCGGGAGTTGGGGGAGCGGATTGTCTATTTCTATGTGGTGGATGAGAGCGACCGGTTGGTGGGAGTGTTGCCGGTGCGCCGGTTGCTCATGGCCAAACCCGACCGGAAGCTGGCGGACGTGATGATCTCGCGGGCGGTGGCTTTGCCTCATACCGCTTCCGTGCTGGACGCTTGCGAACTGTTCGCCATGCATCGCTTCCTGGCGTTGCCTGTCGTGGACGGCGCAAGAAAACTCGTGGGAGTGGTGGACGTGACGTTGTTCACCGAAGAGATCTTCGACTTCACGGAGCGGGAGCGGATGAATGAAGTCTTCGAGGCGGTCGGCTTCCGCGTCGCGGCGGTGCGCGAAGCCAATCCGTGGGTGGCATTTCGGCATCGCTTTCCGTGGCTCCTGGCCACGGTGGCGAGCGGCGCGGTTTGCGCCCTGCTCGCGGGCGCGTTTGAGACGACGCTGGCGCAGAGCCTGGTGCTGGCCTTCTTCCTCACCCTCGTGCTGGGACTGGGCGAGAGCGTGAGCGTTCAATCTCTGACGGTGACCATCCGGACTTTGCACGGCCGACGGCCGAAGTGGAACTGGTTCATTCGGGCCTTGGGCCGCGAGATTCCCACGGCTTTGTTGCTGGGCGCAGGGTGCGGAGTGCTGGTAGGCGTGGTGGTCTGGCTCTGGCGCGGCTCGGCCCTGGTGTCGGTGGTGGTGGGCGGCAGCATTGTCGGAGCGATGGCCATCGCCTGCGTGTGGGGATTGAGCGTGCCCGCGCTGCTCCATGCGCTGCGGCTCGATCCGAAAATTGCCGCCGGCCCGGTGACGCTGGCGCTGACGGACGTCTCGACGCTCTTGATCTATTTCAGCGCCGCTGCCTGGCTGCTTTGACGAATGCATGCTTCGCCGGACCGTCGAGCGCGACATCATCGTGCAAATTGAGGTCTGGGACCGTTTCGACTGCTCGACCAAGACTGGGAGCCGCGTCCTTACAATCCGAAAGAACAGCAACCACATCAAAATTTACGGTGCTGACGGTGGGCGCTATGGCAGCGACCGCGACGGCCTGGAGCGATTTTGACGGCACATCATCGGCGGCGCGGCTTCGGCCCGGTTGCATCGTCCGGATTCAGGCTTGGGTTTATCCAATCAGTTTTCATTTCTTAATCCTGGTCTTCTCGGACAAGGCCCGGCGCGAGATGCGTGTGATGACGACCGTCACCGCGATGGTCGCCGCCAGGCCCGCACCATACAGAGCCCATTGGGTGGGCGTGCGTTCGTGCGATCCTGTGGCGGCTCCCGCCAATGTGCCGAGATAGACATACAGCACCGTGCCGGGCAGCATGCCGATCCACGATGCCGGGAGGTAGTGGCCCAGCTTCACCCGCGAGAGGCCAAAGGCATAGTTCAAGAGCGTAAAGGGAAAGGCCGGCGAGAGCCGGGTCAGCAAATCGTAGTTAGGCTTCGGAGCACAACGGCGGGCAGCCTTGGGCGGCGCCCACCAGGGTGAAGTGAAGGCGCGGCTCGCGGTAGGCCACTCGGAGAATTTTGTGTTCGAGGTCATTGAGACTGAGGGGGCGGCCGAAGACCTTGACCACGGGTTGGTCCCACGGGTCTTTCGGCAGGCTGCCGATGTCTTTGATGCTCTTGACCTGGTAATGGTCCACGATGAACCTGAGCGCAGAGGCGTTGGAGAGGCTGATGAGGAAGGCCAGACGCTCCTTTTTCGGCCGGCGCTTAAACGCATCCTCCGACACCCCGGTGAGCGCCGTCACGTAGTCCTCCAGCGGCTTCGATTGGGTCTTCAATTTGACAGTGCATTGGCCCGCGACAGGTGGCGGCGATTGAACTTCAAGTTGCGATTGCGCACAAGCGGGTTTTCCCGGCGGCAATCAATCGAATCAGGCAGTAACCGGCGAATCACCTTCGCGCTGGATTCCGCGCCCACAGCTCCGGGACGATCCGTTCGACGTTTGTGGTCCAGGCGTTAGCTGGATTTCACCGCACCACTCGCCTTCTTCAATCATCCTGAAGTCGCCGACGTGCAGAATCGACTCTTTGGTGTGACGCTTCGGAGCCGCGTTGTCACCGACCAGATTCAGTCCATCAAGGAACGCCTCAAGGACGAACTTTATCTTTTCATCGAGAAGTTCTGGATCGAAGTCCTGGTGCCGGAAAACATCCTGGCCACCCCGATGCACGTCGCGCTTGGGCTCGCGATGACCGAAGTGATTGTCGAAACCACTCTCCCGGTCATCGCCCACCATCACGACTTTGTCTGGGAGCGCGAGCGGTTCACTCTCAATGCCGTCAATGACTACGCCTTGGGTGTGAAACACTTCTCCTACGCCGTGGCCCGCCGCAAACTCGCGGCTCGCCTGGCGAACCTGTTTGGCGAAGGAGTCTGAGGAGCGCCTTGGGACCATGAACCAAACGGCACCCGATGCGCCGCGCCAGCGTCTTGGAGTGCGCCAGCCCTCTGGCGCTTTTGACCGAGGCGGAGATAGCAGCAGAGGGCTGCCGCACTCCAAAACCTGGCGGAGTCGTCCTGCCTCCCTCTCGAATATCGTCCCGCCCGATTGACGAGCGGTTCATGAAGAGCCGCAAGTGGAGGGTCTTCTTCCATGCAATCGTTGCGTTCTTGAGTTTGGCTGTGGAAAAGCACTCGCCGGATAGATCCGAGCGTGTCATAAAACACCCACGATCATGCGCTCTATCTTCATTGCGGTGGTGTGGCTTTCTCTCCTGCATCCGGCATTTGGCCAGGGCGGTTCGGGCCGCGTCCGGTTGACGATCCTGGACCAAAAAGCGGGGCAGGTGGTTCCAGGTCGGGTTCACCTGAAGGACTCCCAAGGGCAGCCCGTCCGGGCCGGGTCACTTCCGTTTTTTCGCGATCATTTTGTCGGCCCTGGCACGGTGGACCTGGAACTTCTTTCCGGTGAGTACCGCTTCGAGATCGAACGCGGCCCCGAGTATTCCGTGGGGGTGGGCCGGTTCGCTGTCGAGCCAGGGCAGAGCCTGAGCCGGACCGTTCCATTGGAGCGCTTGGTGGATTTGGCGGCGGAAGGCTGGTGGTCGGGCGATCTTCACGTGCATCGTCCGGTCGAGGATCTTCCCCTGCTCATGCAGGCCGAAGACCTTCATGTGGCTCCCGTCATCACTTGGTGGAACAACCAGAACCTCTGGGCCAAACGGGCCAAGCCGGAGAGCTTGTTGGTCACCTTCGACCAGAACCGGGCCTATCACGTGATGGGCGGCGAGGATGAGCGTGAGGGCGGCGCTTTGCTTTACTTCAATCTGGCGGAACCGCTCTCGATCACCGGGGCGACCCGCGAATACCCGTCGCCGCTTCGATTCCTGGCCCAGGCGCGCCAACAGGCGGGCGTGTGGGTGGATATCGAGAAGCCGTTCTGGTGGGACGTTCCGTTGTGGCTGGCCGACGGCCGAGTGGACTCCGTCGGGCTGGCGAATAATCACATGTGTCGCGAGCAGATGTACGAGAATGAAGCCTGGGGCCGGCCGCGAGACGCCGAACGTCTTCCTCCACCCCGCGGCAATGGTTTTTGGACCCAGGAGGTTTATTACCACATCTTGAATTGCGGTTTGCGGGTGCCACCTTCCGCGGGCAGCGCCTCGGGCGTGCTGCCGAATCCCGTAGGCTACAACCGGGTCTATGTTTATCTCGGGCCGACCTTTTCCTGGGACAAGTGGTGGGAGGGGCTTCGCGCCGGTCGATCCTTTGTTTCCAACGGCCCGCTCTTGCGCTGCCAAGCCAACGGGGCATGGCCGGGCCAGGTCTTTCGCCTCGCCCAAGGCAAGTCGCTGCCGATCGAGATCCAGGCGGCCTTGACCGCGCGCGAGGCCATCGCGGGATTTGAGATTGTCCAGAACGGACAGGTCGTGCGGACGGTGCCGTTTGCCGATTGGAAAAAAACTGGGACGCTCGGCACGCTCGAGTGCGGAGAGAGCGGCTGGTTTCTGATCCGGGTCATCACGGATCAATCCAAGACGTTTCGCTTCGCCTCCACCGCGCCCTTTTACGTGGAAGCGGGGGACATGCCCCATCGGATCAGCGCCAAGTCCGCTCGGTTCTTTCTCGATTGGGTTCGGGAACGGAAGGCTCGGGTCAAACTGAACGATCCCAAGCAGCGGGCCGAGGTGCTGCCATTCCACGAGATGGCAGAAAAGTACTGGTCGGATCGAGTGAGCCAGGCGAACGCGGAGTGATCCCCGTGTCCGAAACAGATTCCAATTTGCGATTAAGATGAGACCAACTGCTCCCTCACCCCGTCCCTCTCCCATCGGATGGGAGAGGGTGTCCGAAGGACGGGTGAGGGCTCATTGCGCTCAACTTGAAAGCAAAGTGGAATTAGTTCAAAGCAATGCCCCGCCGGATGTAAGTCGGAACATCGAGGTCTTCGCCTTGACGAATCGTTGGATCGCTTTTCTCAAATCGGCCGTGCAATTCATTCGCCGCGGCCGCTCCGACGATGAGTTCGGCAGAGTCACCGATTGCCGGCTCCAGGCTGCTTTGTTGCCGCCCCTGGAGACCAATGATTGGCGCATCCTGGCCAAATCCGCTGCGCCGGATTGGCGCCTTGCCAACTCCGAACCGCAAACTTAGATTTCAGCCATGAGCAAAGCCGAGATCTTGAGAGCATTGCCCGGCCTGGGATTGGGAGAACGACGTGAAATCTTCGAGCGCCTTGGCGAGATGGAGGAGCAAGACTTGCTCAAAGGCGGCGAACCGACAGCCGAGGAGAAAGCGCTGCTCGACCGCGAGTTGGAGGAATTCCGCCTAAATCCTCAGGCTGGTTCGACGTGGGAGGAAGTCGAAGCCCGACTCCGCAAACCGCCTCGGTCGTGAGTTGTCGCGTCATCATCCGGCCCAACGCGGAAGAGGATGTGCGGGAAGCGCAGGGGTGGTATGAATCCAGGCGAACGGGCTTGGGCAATGAACTGTTGGAGGAGATCCGCCACGCAATCGGAGTTCTGGAAGACCACCCCGAGCGCCGCCCCATTTACTATCGCGGCTTTCGTCGTTTGCTCACCCGCCGTTTCCCCTACAAACTCTTTTACCGCATCGAGGGCGACCACGTCATTGTGTTTCGGATCCTGCACGCCAAGCGAGCTCACCAGCAGCAACTGGGCGGTTGATTCGTGGGTTGGCGGCGTGTGGTGAGCCTATTCCATTTGCTTTTTCACGGCGGAGTCAACCATTGCTGTCCTGAGGGTCGTTGAGCCAAGAATACGATCCGGGCGGAGTTGACCCCGCGTGAGGCTATCTCCGAATTCGAAATCATTCGGAATGGACACGCCGTCCGCACGGTTCCGTTTGCGGATTGGAGGAATTCTGGCACCCTCGGCACGCTCGAGTGCGGCGAGAGCGGCTGGTTTCTGGTCCGGGTCATCACGGATCAATCCAAGACGTTTCGCTTCGCCTCCACCGCGCCCTTTTACGTGGAAGCGGGGGACATGCCCCATCGGATCAGCGCCAAGTCCGCTCGGTTCTTTCTCGATTGGGTTCGGGAACGGAAGGCTCGGGTCAAACTGAACGATCCCAAGCAGCGGGCCGAGGTGCTGCCATTCCACGAGATGGCAGAAAAGTACTGGTCGGATCGAGTGAGCCAGGCGAACGCGGAGTGAACGATTCGGTCGAAATTCAGTTCAAAGCAATGCCCCGCCGGATGTAAGTCGGAACATCGAGGTCTTCGCCGTCATGAAAGGTCGGCTCGCTTTTCTCAAAGCGCCCCTTGGAGACGATTTCCAGGGGCAACTGGCCCTGCAGCCAGAGGGTGGAGATCTTGGGGTTTCGTTTGGTGGACCCCGCCTGCCGGTCGAACAACTGCCGGGTCTTTTCCTCTGATAGTTCGGGGGCCGGCGCGACGAAGCGCGAGGCCGGACGGGGCGCGGGATTCGCGCCGAAAAACTGGTTTTCGATCTCGGTGCCTTCGGGGTGGGCTGGGAGATGCTCGGCGCCGTCTTTGGCCGAAGTTCCTTTGGTCTTCTGTCCGCGACGCGACGCCACCAAGGTTAAGCCGAGGCGACCCTGAAATTCATCGGCCACGGCCGCTCCGACGATGAGTTCAGCGTTTTCGGTGTAGCGGTTGATTTGCTCCATGACACGGTTCAATTCGGTCATCGTGAGATCCGGTCCGCCGACCAAGCTGACAAGAACGGCGTCGGCTTCCGCCAAGGTCTGGCCGCCATCCAGGAGCGGGCTGGCCAGGAGTTTCTCGACCGCTTCGCGGGCTCGGCCCTCGCCTTGGGCTTGGGCGGCGGCGAAACAGCTTTCGGCGTGGCGACCGCGCAGGACGGTGCAAAGGTCGGCGAAATCGACGTCAATCAGGCCGTGGCGGGTCAGCATCTGCCAGATGCCGCGCACGCCTTGGGCGAGCAGTTCGTTCGTGATCTTGAATGTTTCCAGGACGCTGGTGTGGTCGTCGATGAGCTTGACCACTTTCTGGTGCGGCAGGCAGATCACGCCGTCGGCCGCCGCTTTGAGTTCCTGGAGGCCGGCGAAGGCTTGGCGTTGGCGGCGCGCGCCTTCAAAATCGAAGGGCAACGTGACCAACCCGAGCACCAGAGCTCCGGCTTCCTTGGCGGCGCGCGCCACGATGGGGGCCGCGCCCGTGGCGGTGCCTCCGCCCAGGCCGGCCACGAGGAAGATGAGATCGGCCCCCTCGCTCAGGGTTTTGATCCGCGCGAAGTCTTCTTCGGCGGCGGCTTTGCCCAAGTCCGGATCTCCGCCCGTGCCCAGGCCCCGCATCAATCGGGACCCGAGCAATAATTTCTCAGGAATCGAGGAATGCGCCAGAGCGCGGGCGTTGGTGTGCAGAGCGAAAAACGACAGCTCATGGAGGTCGCTTTGGGCCATGTGCTCGATGGCGTGTCCACCCGCGCCGCCGACGCCGAAAACGCGGATGCACAGTTTCTGAGTCGGGCTGGCCGGAGTTGGCAGGCTTTCGATATTCATAGATTCAAGAGGCCGTGGAGTGAGGGTGGGGGCGGCGGATTCTGGGTCGGACGGAAGGCGAGCTAGGCGCGCCGAAAGAATTGGCCGAGGCGGGACCGGAGGCCGTGGGCGAAGGGGCGGTGTTGCTCGGCCTTCTTGCGATGCTCGAAGGAGCCGAACTTGGCCAGGCCGATGGCGGTGGCGAATTCCGGCTGATCGAGGGCGGATTTCAGTCCGCTGATTGAATTGGTCTTGCCGAGCGTGGCGGGCAGGCTGAAGACTTGGGCGGCCAAGGCTTGAACGCCCGGGATGCGGGCGCCCCCGCCGCAAAGGATCACGCCGCAACGCAGGTAATCGAGCAGACCGGCGGATTCGACCTCGCAGGCGATGAGTCGGAAGATCTCCTCCAAGCGGAGATGCATGATGCGATGCAAATGCTCCAGGTTGACCGATTTTTCCGGCAGACCCAGATCTCCCGAAACCGGGATCGTCTGACCCTTGGCGGCCGGTTCGGGGAGGGCCGTGCCGTGGTCAATCTTGAGCTGTTCGGCCCGGGCCATGGGGATTCTCAATCCGTAGGCCAGATCGTTCGTCACGTGATCGCCCCCCACGGCCAGCACGCCGGTATGCTTGATCACGCCGTGCGCATAGACGACGTATTCGGTCGTGCCGCTGCCCAGGTCGATGACCAGGGCCCCCAGTTCCTTTTGCTGGCTGGTGAGCAGGGCGAGAGAGGAGGCGAGGCCGGCGAACACGATGCATTCGACTTCCAGTTGCAGACTGCGCACGGCTCGAATCGGATTTTGGAGGCGGTTGAAATTGCCATGCACGACATGCACCTGAGCTTCGACGCGCGCGCCAAACATGCCGACCGGGTTGATGATGCCGTCCTGGCCATCGACGAGGAAGTGCTGCCGGATGACATGGATGACATTGTTTTCCGCCGACAGATTGATGGCCTTGGCATTCTTGATCACATCCTGGACGTCTTCTTCGGAAATCTCGCGGTCGTGGGACACGACGGGGTGGTAGCCGTGATTGTTGAATCCGCGCACGTGGGCGCCGGTGACCCCCAGGAAGACGCTGCGGATCTCGGCGTCGGCCATGGTCTCGGCCTCGACGACGGCGTTGCGGATGTCTTCGGCGGTGACGGCGGCATCGATGATTTCGCCTTTGCGGACGCCGCGGGACTTAGCCTGGCCGATCCCGATGATATTGAGGGCGCCGGCGGCGCCGACGTCGCCGATGACGGCGCAGATTTTTGACGTTCCGAGATCCAATCCGGCAATGACGGAGGAGGAGTTAAACATGTTTCTTTTTGTAGCGCGAAGGTTTGAGCGGTATCACGGGAACCGGGGGGAGGAGCCCCGCCTCGTTCCACAGCACCGGCACATTGTTGGCGACGGAAAGATCGAGAGTGGCGATGGCCTTGCCCTCCTGCCCGGCGAAGTCATGGACCGTTCGCCAACGGCGCAGATATCGTTCCGGCGCGTCGAGCGGGAAGGTGATTTCATGGCCTTGGCGGGTCAGGACTTGAACGCCTCCGGGTATGGACAGATCGATCGCCTTCAGATCGACCAGCCCGGCCATGGTCGATTGACCAAAGGTGGTGATCAACCGCAAGGCCGCGCGCATTTGCGCCGACTCAATCCGTTTGCCCGGACGCAATTCGGTGCCGCGGACGCCGGTCACCACCGGCAGCGGATCGAGCGGGAACGGAGCGTCGGGAGATTCGAGCGGCGACATGACGCAGCCGGATTCATCGAGATAGAACACGGTGGATTTGACTTCGCCGCTGGCCGAATTCGCTTGATAGCCGGAGATCTGCGCGACCGGTTCGCGTTCGAAGATGCGGAGGTTAAGAGTGCAGGGCAGCTCCCGGACCACGACCGCTCGCAGAATCAAAGGCTGCAATTCGAGGTCGCGTTCGATCCGGGGCAGATCGAGCGTGAAAAGATTGTCGCCGGCTTTGATTCCCGCCCATTCCAGAATCTGGCTGGTGGGCAGCACGCCGTCCGTCACGACCACGGGCTCGCGGATGTTGAAGGCGGGATTGCGGAAGACCAGTTTATCGAGGACCCATTGGCTGCCGTGCCAGAGGCCCAGGACGCCGAGGGTCGCGCCCAGGAACCCGCCGACCACCGTCCGGGCCAAGCGCAGGCGGGCCGTTCGAGTGTGGTGGGAGCGCATCTTGACGTCGAGAACATGTTCGCGTTCGAAGCGCCGATTCTTTGGTTTAGAGTGGAGCCACATAGTGCTCGGAGGTGGTGGGGGAATGGGGATGAACATCAGGTTATCGTCCGAACGGGTCCGCGCGGCGGCGGAGCGCCAGATCGATCATTTTCTGACAAAGGGCGGCGTAGTTCAGTCCCGCCGCCGCCGCGGCTTTAGGCAAGAGGCTGGTTTCGGTCATGCCAGGGAGCGTGTTGACTTCGAGGATGACCGGATCACCGGCTGGTCGGACCATGACATCGACCCGCGCGTAGTCCCGTCCGCCGATCGCGCGAAATGCCCCCAGCGCGGCGGCTTGAATCCGGGCGGTCACGGTCGCATCGAGCGGGGCCGGGCAGAGGTACTCGGTGGCCCCGGTCGTGTATTTGTTGTGATAATCGTAGGCGCCAACCTTGGGCCGGACTTCGACGATCGGCAGGGCTTGCTGATCGAGGAGGCCGACCGTCGTTTCCCGGCCCTCAATCTTCTCTTCCAGCAAGACTTCGGAATCGTGGCGCAACGCTTCGGCCAGCGCCTTGGGCCAATCCTCGATTCGCTCGACGAAATGAAGGCCCACGCTCGAGCCCTGGCGGACGGGCTTGAGGACGACCGGGGGATGCCACCCCACAGGCCAGCGCGCGTTCGGTGAATCGAGGACGAGGAACTTGGCGGTCGGGATTCCAGCGGCCAGGCAACGCTGTTTGGTCAGGACTTTATCGAAGGCGAGCCGGCTGGCTTCGGGATCGCAGCCGGTGTAAGGCACCCCGAGTTCCTCGAGCCGCCGCTGGACGGTGCCGTCTTCACCGTAGGTGCCATGGAGCGCCAGAAAGACCACATCGGTTCCCGCCGGCAGGGTCCAGTTTGGGTCCTGGGGGTCGAGTTCGTAAACGTCATGACCCAGGGAACGGAGCGCCGCCGCCACCGCCGCGCCGGAGCGCAGCGAAACGTCCCGCTCCGCCGACGGGCCGCCGAGCATGACCGTGATGTCGAGGCAATCAGCCATCTTCGCCCACAATCTCCACTTCGGTTTCCAGTTCGATGCCGCGCGCGGCTCGGGCGCGCTCCTGGACCAGTTCAATCAAATTCAAAACGTCCTGCGCGGTCGCGCAGCCGTCATTGACGATGAAATTGCCGTGGATTTCCGAGACGCGAGCGCCGCCCGTCCGGGTTCCTTTTAATCCGAGTTCGTCGATGAGTTTTCCCGCCGCGATGGACGAGGGATTCTTGAAGATGCAGCCGGCGCTGGGTTCGCTGGGCTGGGATTCCCAGCGTTTCTTGTTGAAGAGGGTCATTCGCTCGTGAATCGCTTCGGCGGGCGCAAACTCGCCCTTCAGAATCGCGCCGAGGGCGATGTGATTCTTGAAGAGCGGACAACCGCGATACTCGACAAGGATCGCCCCGGCCTCCAGTTCCCGGACCGCACCCGCGAAATCCATGAAGCGGATGCGCTCGATGGTATCGAAGAGCCAAGCGCCCATGGCGCCGGCGTTCATCCGCATGGCGCCGCCGACGCTGCCGGGGATCCCCTCCAGGAATTCCAGGCCGGTCAAGCCGCGCCGCCGCGCTTCCACGGCCACCGTCTTCAGTTTCGCTCCAGCCCCGCAATGGAGGCGGTCGGCCATGATTTCGACCCGGCTGAAGTTCGAGTGAGCCAGGCATATCACCAAGCCTCGAATGCCGCCGTCTTTGATCAGAAGGTTGGAACCTCGCCCCAGCAAGGTGAATTTGAGCGCATGAGTGGCGCAGAATTTCAGGATCTCGGCCAGCTCGTTTTCCGAGGCCGGCTCGACATAGATATCGGCCGTCCCACCCACCCGCAAGGTCGTCCGTTTGCCGAGCGGTTCGTCGCGGCGCAGCACCGTCGCGGGCGAAAGCCGGGACGTGAGTTCCGCGACCAGGTGCTCTGGCAGGGGCGGGCGTTCGTCGCGCAGGAGCGCCGCGAGCCGATGCGCGGCGGACGTGATGTCGCCCGCGCCGATGAAGAGGGCCAGATCACCCGGCCGCAGCGCCGCGCGCACCGCCCGGGTGAGCTCAGGCAAAGTGGAGATGAGTTCGACTTTCCGGCCGGCGGCTCGCATGGCTTCGGCCAGTCGCGCACTGTTAACCCCCGGAATTTCCGCTTCGCCGGCTGAATAAACTTCCGTCAGCCAAAGCTGATCCGCTTCCCGGAAACAAAGCGCGAATTCGTCGAGCAAATGGCGCGTCCGCGTGTAACGGTGCGGTTGAAAGGCCACGAGGACGCGCCGGGGTTGGAGCGAGTTCAGGGCCTGCAAGGTCGCCCGAATCTCCGCCGGATGATGACCGTAATCATCGATCACCCGGAATCGGCCATCGGCGAACAGTTCTTCCTGACGGCGATTCGCGCCTTGAAACGGGGCGAGGGCGAGGGCGATCTCCGGGACGGCGAAACCAAGCTGATGGAGCAGGGCGATGACCGCCGTGGCGTTGGAGATGTTTTTGTCGCCCCACAGCGCGGTCGTGAACTCGCCGAGCGACTGACCGGCGTGCCCGACCGAGAAACGATTGACGGGACGCGACGGCGCACCGGGCCTTGGCTCCGCCGCCGCGGGGGATGAAGTCCCAACCGGAAGTGACACGGCGGGCGGCTGCAGCTCGATGCGATAGCTGGCCAGAGGGTGGAAGCCGTAGGAAATAGCCCCCGGACGCCGCGCAAAAAGTTCGCCCAGGCGCGGGTCGTCGGCACAGAAAACCAAACGCCCGCGGGTTTGGGCGGCGAATTGCTGGAACTCACGTTCCACGGCTTCGATGTTGGCATAGTAATCGAAGTGCTCCGCGTCGATGTTCAGAACGATGGAATGCTCCGGCTGGAATTCGCGGAGTGTGCCGTCGCTTTCGTCCGCTTCCACGACGAAATAAGGCGGGTGACCCGAAACCGGATCCGCGGCGGAGGAACTCAGCCGGGCATGCGGCTGCAACTGCGGCAGGCGCGCGCCAATGGCGTAACTCGGATGGGCACCCAATTGCTCGAGGGCGAAGGCCAGCCAGGCGCTGGTCGTGGTCTTGCCGTGCATGCCGGCGACACAGATGCCGCGGGATCGGTGCAGGAGCGCTGCGAGCAAAAGCGCGCGGCGCACGAGGGGAATCCGCCGCTCTTCCGCGGCCTGGAGCTCGGGGTTGTCGCGACGGACCGCGGTTGTGTAAACAACGAGAATCGGTTGCGCGGCGTGAACCTGCGCGGCGGCATGGCCGCGGTGGATATCCGCGCCACGCGCGCGAAGCTGGTGAATCTCCTCATTGACCATGAGGTCAGATCCAACGACCCGGAAGCCCAAATCCAGGAGCAGATGTCCCAATCCGCTCATGCCGCACCCGCCCGCTCCGATCAGATAGACCGTGGCCTGCGGTGGCGCCGCCTGCAGCCATTCATTGATTTGAGGAGGCGTGAGCGGCGTCATGGGGCGGAGGAACGGCAGATTTCGAAGTTCCGGTTGCCCTCGCGCCAGGGCGGGATGGAAGCATCGGCAGGGCGGTGCGAAGGATCGCTGGCGGGACCACTCGAGTGAGTTTCCGAGGGTGCCAGACCGATGGCCCGCAAGAGGCGTTCGGCGATTTGGCTGGCGGCATCGGGGAAGTGCCACGACACGAGCGCGGCGCGCATCACTTCACGTCGGGCCGGGTCCGCGACCAGATCCGCGACCGTCTGGGCGAGGTGTTCCGGAGAGGCGCTGGCTTGGTCGAGTTGCCGGGCCGCGCCCGTCTCGAGGAAAGCCCGCGCGTTAAAGAACTGGTGATTGTCGGCCGCGGCAGGGTAGGGAATCAGAATCGCCGGCACGCGCATCGCGGCGAGCTCGGCCAGGGACGACGCGCCGGCGCGGCCGATGGCCAGCGTGGCTGCGCCCAGGGCCAGTTCCATTTCCGTGAGGAAGGGCAGGGTGAGCGCCCGGCAAGGTTGCGCCGCGTAAACCCGGCGGACTTTTTCAAGGTCAGGTGTGCCGGTGAGGTGCAGGTACTGCAATTCCGGATGCCGCCGGGCGAGGAGCGGCAGGGTTCGACAGACCAAATCATTCAGGCCGCTCGCTCCCTGGCTGCCGCCGGTGACCAAAAGGACCGGGCGCTCGGGATCCAATCCCAGGGCCATTCGGTTCGACGCCGCATCCGTCCGGGTGAACTGGGGACGGACGGGTGTCCCGGTGAGTTTGACCGAGCGAGAGGCCAGCCGGCGGCCCGTGCCGACAAACCCGACAAACGCGGTTTCGACGAGCGGGGCGAGCCAGCGGTTGGCCCGTCCTGGAATAACATTGGATTCGTGCAAAAACGCGGTCGCCCCGTAGAGCTTTCCCACCAGCACCGGAGGCGCGCTGGTGAATCCGCCCATGGCCAGGACCGCGCGGGGCGCCCGTTGGTCGAACCGAGCTCGGCAGATCCGACTGGATTGCCAGAATCCGCGGAGAAATGGGAGGACGGACCGGCCCTGCAGCGCCACCGCCGGCAGCGTGACGATTGCCATTCCGACCACGGCCTTGACCGCATCCTGGTCCACGTCTTTCGGAGAAACGAGGAGGCAGATGTCGCAGGCGTGCGCTTGGAGGGCGTCGGCGATGGCCAACCCCGGGAAAAGATGTCCTCCCGTGCCGCCGCACGCGATGGCCACCAACGGAACTCGCTCGCCGGATTGCATTTGGATGGATCGAGGGTGGGTCAGGTCATTTGCGGGGCGACGACCTCCTGCGAGGCAAAGGGGTTGGGCGTGTCGTTGGCATGTTCCGGAGCTTGCCGGGCGATGCTCAGCAGGATGCCAATGCAGCCGAGCATGACGAAAAGGTTCGAGCCGCCATAACTGATGAAGGGCAGGGGAAGCCCTTTGTTGGGAAGCGTGCCGGTGACCACTCCGATGTTGATGAAGGCCTGCAAACCGATGAGAAAGGTGATGCCGGTGCCGAGCAACAATCCAAACAAATCAGGTGCTCTCGTCGAGATATACATGCCGGCCGCGACCAGCAGGCCGAACACCGCGACCACGCCCAGCGTGGCGATCAGGCCGAGTTCTTCGCCGATGATGGAGAAGATGAAATCGGTGTGATGTTCCGGCACAAAGCCCAGTTTCTGGCGGCCGTCGCCCAGCCCGAGGCCTTTCCACCCGCCGGATCCGAGCGCGACCCGGGCTTGCCAAGCCTGCATTCCTCGACCGAGCTTGGTTTCCTCCAGGTGGAGCCAGGAGTAGATGCGCGAAGAGCGCATCGGATCTTGCCAGATGAACAGCGCCAGGACGGCGATGATCACGGTCACGGGCGGCAGGAAATGCGCCCAGCGGATGCCGGCGATGAGGAGCATCACGGAAGTCAGCGCGGCCAGCAGAATCGTTGTGCCCACGTCCACTTCGACAAAGATCAAGCCGAGAATCACGGCGATGGCCAGGCCGGGGTAGAGGACCCCCCGCTTAAACGACTTCATGTGGCGTTGGTACTTCTCCCCATACCAAGCCAGGACGACGATGAGCGCGAGTTTGGCCAATTCGGAGGGCTGAACGCTAAGACTCCCGTATCGGAACCAACGGCGCGCGCCCCCGATCTTGGCGCCAATGCCGGGGATCAGGACCAGAACGAGCAACACGATGGTAAGGCCATACAGAATCCAGGCCCCGCTCCGGAGGATGCGATAATCCCGGGACGCGGCAATGCAGCAGATCACGACGCCGGCGAGACACCAGGTCGATTGCTTGATGAAATACTGGGCGCCGGCTTCACCCTTGACCATCCCGGCGCTGAAGAGCATGACCATGCCGAGGCAAACCAAAGCGCTGACGCAGAAAACGAGCAATGTGGTGGCGGATTTCATGAGAGGATCCTGGATTGTGTTCAATCGCGCCGCGCCCGTCCGCCGCCGCTCGAAGCGCGGTCGGGGCCATGGCCTTGGAGCCACGGGCACGAGCGGCCTCGAGCACTTCGGTGCGCCTCGGCTGGTGGCCGAGTGACCGAGCGGAGGGGAAGGCGCGTCATTGGAGGCGGCTGGAATTTCGGGCTGAGGTCACCCGGAGTTCTCGGCCACGGCGGCAACTTATTCCACGTTGCTTTCAAGGTGAGCGCAATGAGCCCTCACCCGTCCTTCGGACACCCTCTCCCATCCGATGGGAGAGGGACGGGGTGAGGGAGCAGTTAGTCTCATCTTGATCGCAAATTCGAATTAGCGATTCGTCAGGCTGGTGCCCGCCGGGAGCATGTTCAGACGGTCAATCGTGGTGCTCGCGGGCAGCGGTAGGCTGGCCGCCGGCGGGCGGTTGGTCGCGCGGGCCGCCGGCGTTTTCGGAGCCGGCAGTTTGAGCTTGTCGCCGACGTGCAGCCGATCGGTGCGGAGGCTGTTGGTGGCCTTTAGCGCGGTGACCGTCGTGCCGTGCTGTTTGGCGATCGTCGTCAGCGTTTCGCCTGATTTGACGACGTGCAGCTTCGCGGCTTCGCCGGAGCCCGGTTCCACGAAGCCGGGGCCGGTCGCCGCAGGCGCGGTCGTTGCGGCAGGCGCGGCAGGCGCGGGGATCTGCAACTTCTGCCCGATCTTCAACTTGGTCGGCTCGGCGGCGGGATTGGCTTTGGTCAATTCCGTCAGGGTCACGCCCTGGGCTTTGGCGATCTTGGCGAGAGTATCTCCCTTGGCCACGGTGTATTCCTTGGGCTCGGAGGTCTTCGGCGTCGCCGGTGCCGGCGTGATGGGCAGGGTCGGGGTCGGGGTGGTGGGCAGCGTCATCCGGTTCGAGGCCGCCGCCAAATCGTTCGTCGCCGGCACGTTGGTTGCGATGGTCGGAACCTCGGTGAAGTTCGTATAGTAATCCCTGTCCAACTTCGACAGTTCGTTGGTCGGGATCGAATTGGTCGCGGCGGTGTCGGGGCTCTTGCCGTTTCGATTGCAGCCCTGCATGAGCAGGCCGGTGAAGAAGAGCGCGTGGATGGCGACGACGAGAAAGACGGCGATGCGCAGGGTGGATTTGCCCCGGGAGTGGTTTGGTTGAAGCGAGCCTGGAGGCGTCAGGGGGGATGGAGTGTTCATGGCGATTGGCGTGGTGGCGGTTATGTCATTGTGAGGTCGTGTCGGTTGAGGAAGCGTCGTCGCGGGGTTTTCCCTCAAAAAACCCCGCGGCGAAGTTGGCCGGTGGGTCGGACGGCTGGTCCGAGCGAAACGAAGCGGGGTCTCCGCCCGGGGCGCCGAAGCCGGGGACCAGGGCGGTGCGGCCAGGAGTGCGGGTCATTTGCAGGACCGCGTGTCGAAACACTTCACCCCGATGCTGATAGTTTTGAAACATGTCAAAGCTGGAACAGGCTGGTGAAAGCAAAACTACGTCGCCAGAAACCGCATTCTCAAATGCGCTTGAGACAGCTTCTAACAACGAATCCACGACTGTGCAAGGAGTAAAAAGGCTCCAGGCGGCGCGGATCTTCTCGCGGGTTTCTCCGAGGAGAAAGGCCCGTTTGACGCGCTGCGCCAGCAGTGGGCCGAGGTCGTGATAGGGCAGCCCTTTGTCTTTGCCGCCGGCGATGAGCAGAACGTTGGCTTCGCCGGACTTTCCGGGCGGAATGGAGAGGATGGCTTTCTCGACGGCGGCCGGGTTGGTCGCTTTGGAATCGTTGATGAATTGCACGCCGTCGATCTCGGCCACGGGTTCGCAGCGGTGCGGCGCGGGGGCGTAGGTTTTGACCGCTCCGATCATTTGTTCCAGAGGCACCCGCAGAACCCGGCCGACCGCGAGCGTGGCCAGGAGATTCTCGGCATTGTGGGGGCCGCGGAGCCGGCATTCGTCCATGTCCAGGAGCGGCCCTTCCCAGTCCGGCAGCCGGCTGATGAGAAGGCCCCGGTCCAGGAAGAGGTCGGCCCGCCGGTTATTGGCGCTGAAGGTGATGATCTTCGACGGGACGGAAAGGCCCAAGGATCGGATTTGCGCCAGCGCTTCGCTCTGAATGATGGCGCAATCGAAGGTTTGCTGATTTTGAAAAAGCCGCGCTTTCGCCCGGACATAGTCGGACATCGTGGCGTAGCGGTCCAAGTGATCCGGCGTGATGTTGAGCAGAACGGCCACCGCCGGGCGGAAGAACTCGATGGTCTCGAGTTGGAATGAGCTGACCTCGAGGGTGAGAAAGTCCAGTTCCTTGGCGCGTTCGGCCACCGCGCAAAGCGGCAGTCCGATATTGCCGGCGGCGATGGTTTTGCGATTGACGTGGGTGAGGAGGTGCGCGACCAGCTCGGTGGTCGTGGTCTTGCCGTTGGTGCCGGAAATCGCGATGTTCGGACAGAGCGATTCCCGGTAACCCAGCTCCAGCTCGCCGATGATGGGAATCAAGCGCCGTCGCAGCTCCTGCAAAAGCGGGGATGAGTTCGGAACGCCCGGGCTCACAATGGCGAGATCAAAAGGACCGGATGGAGGGGTGGACGTTCCCAGCTCGACCCGGAATCCCTCATCCTTCAACAAAGCCGCCTCGGCCCGCAAGGCCGGCGTATCCAGGGCGTCGATGGCGGTGACGACGGCGTCCCGACGGCGGAGGAGCCGGCTGGCGGCCTGGCCGCTGATTCCCAGGCCGATGACGAGGACATGTTTTTGGGCGAGTGCGTTCAAATTGACTGAATGTTTTACCGTAGCTTCAAGGTACTCAAGGCCACGACGGCGCACAAGATGCAGAGGATATAAAATCGCGTCACGACCTGGGATTCATACCATCCTTTCTTCTCGAAATGGTGATGCAACGGGGCCATGAGAAAGATGCGGCGTCCGGTGCCATAGCGCCAGCGGGTGAATTTGAACCAGCCGGTCTGGCAGATGACTGAAAGCGCCTCGGCCACGAAAACGCCGCCCGCGATCACCAGGACGAGCGGTTGATGAATCAGGACCGCAATGATGCCCAAAGCCCCGCCGAGAGCGAGCGATCCGGTGTCGCCCATGAAGACCTGAGCCGGGTGGCAATTGAACCAGAGAAAGCCCAATCCGGCACCGAGCATCGCAGCGCAGAAGACGGTTAACTCTCCGGCCCCCGAGACAAAAGGCACTTGGAGATACTCGGCGAAAATTCGGTTGCCGGCGATGTAGGTAAGGATGAGGAAGACGGTGGCCACAATGGACGTGCAGCCGATGGCCAGGCCATCGAGGCCGTCGGTCAGATTGACGGCATTGGAGCTGCCGACGATGGTCAGCACCGTGAGGGTCAGGCCCAGGGCGGTCGCGCCGGACAGAACCGGATGTTTGAAAAACGGAACCGTGATTTCGGTGATGAGCGGGCTCGTGGCGGGCAGACGCCAGAGGTAAAGACCGATGAAGAGCGCGAGGAGAGTTTGCACGCCGATCTTGACCTGGGACTTCGCTCCGCGCCCGCTCTGCTGGTTGATTTTGGCGTAGTCATCGTAAAAGCCCAGTCCCGCCAGCACCACCAGGGAAAGCAAGGTCAGGATCACAAGCTCATTCCACTGGGTCCAGAGCAAGGCCGAGAAATCCAAGGCCGCGATGATCAGAACTCCGCCCATCGTGGGCGTGCCCTGCTTGTTCAAAACGCGCGCGGTCAAACCGCCGGCCTCCTCCGCTTTGTCCACGTAATTCTGGCCAAACTTGAGCCTCTTCAGCCAGGCGATCACGATCGGCCCGAGCCACCAACTGGCCACGAGCGCCGTGATGGCCGCGCCGGCGCTGCGAAATGTGATGTAACGAAAGACCCGCAGAAACGAGAGGGTATCTTCCCACTCGGTTCCCGCGACTCGGTCGTGCACGTACTGGCTCAGATAAACGAGCATGTCAGTGGGGCTGGCGCCTTCGTGAGTTCAAGAGGGTTTCAGGGTTCGGAGCACGTCGCCGACCCGCTCCAGGCGGGTCGAGCGCGAGGCCTTCAAAAGGACGACGTCGCCGGGACGGACAAAATCCCGCAGCGCCCCGGCGGCGGCTTCCACTTCGGAGAATTCATGCACCGCCTGCAGACCCGCCGCGCGCGCCGCGCGCCCCATGATTAGAGCCATCTGGCCGACGGCGAAGAGATGACCCACGCCCGTTTGGGCGGCGCGTTCGCCAATCTCGGTGTGGGCCGCGGGACCGTGTCGGCCCAATTCGGCCATGTCGCCGAGAACCGCGATCCGACGCCCCCGGCAGGGAAACTCGCGCAAAGTTTCCAAAGCCGCGCGCGTCGAGTCGGCATTGGCGTTGTAGGAGTCGTCGAGCACTTGCACCTCCTCAACCCGCCAGAGTTGCAGGCGCATTTTCGGCCCGACACACCCGGCCAAGCCCGCGTGGATTTGATCGCGGGTCAGGCCGAATTCCCGGCCGACGGCAAGGGCGAGGAGTGCGTTCACCACCTGGTGCCGGCCCCAAAGGCGGATGGAATAATCGCCCGCGAACTCCGGGGCCGGCGCGTCGATGAAAAACTTCAGGCCTGATTCGGTCCACTCGATCTCGCGCACCCGCCAATCATTCTGTTCCCCAAAACCCACGCGTACGACGGTCGCGGCGGTGCGGCGATGGATGCCGGACAACTCCGCGGAGTCGCCATTCACGAAGAGCTTCCCTTGGGCTGGCAGGAGTTCGGCCAATCGGCCCTCCTCCGCGACGACTCCCGAGAGATCGCCAAAGAACTCCAGGTGTTCGCGTCCGATGCTCGTGATGATCCCGCATGCCGGGGAGATCAGGCGAACGAGGGGAGTCAGCTCGCCCGGAGGGTTGGTCCCGACCTCGAGGACGGCGGCCTGGATGGAGGTTTTCAGTTGGAGCAGCGTGAGGGGCACGCCGATGTCGTTGTTGAAGCTCGCCGGACTGGAGAGCGTTTCAAACTTTTCCCGAAGCACGGCCGCGACGAATTCTTTGGTGGTAGTTTTGCCGTTCGACCCGCCGACCGCGATGATGGGCAGGGAGAAATCCTCGCGATACCGGGAGGCGAGCCGTCCGAGCGCGGCGCGGGTGTGGTCCACCGTGATCACGGCGCAGCCTGGCAGCGGCGGGATCGGTCTGGCGCGATCGACCATGACCGCGCCGGCCCCACGCCGGGCCACTTCCGGAAGGAAGGAGTGGCCGTCAAATCTCTCGCCCGTGAGAGCGACGAAGAGTTCACCCGGCTGGACTTGGCGGGAATCGGTGCCGATGCCTTGGACAAGGTTCTCGGGCTCGCCCCTCGCGAGCGCGCCAGCACAGGCGGTGGCGATGAATTTCAAAGAACGCGGTTCCATGGCGGGGTGGTTCACTGCATGGAAAAAGTGGCGCTGACGATGGAGGTGATGGTTTTCTCCAAGGACGTGGTATCGTTGAGGCCTTCCCCGCTGGTTTGCGTGGAGTGAAGCGGGGTGATTTGAAAAATGCCCATGCGGGCGGAGCGAAGTTGGTGAATCCGCCGCCCGCCTTGCGAAACGATTTGTTCGGCCCGGGTGCGCGCATCTTTGGTCGCCTCCGCCAGCATTTCGACTTTGGCCTCGCCCGCTTTGGTGTAGATATATTCCGGGGCGCTCGTGGTGAAGACGACGCCTTGCTCGATGAGCGTGGTGGTATCGCGGCTCAATTGGGTGACCCCATCCACGTCCGACGATTGAATCTCCACCGATTGGGTGAGGCGAAATCCGGCAATCTTCTCCTCGATGACTTCTCCGTCTTTTCTGGTTTTGGCGCGCAGTTCCTGGATGGAAATCGAGGAGGTGATGAAATTGGTGAACTGTTTGGACCGGAGAAACCGTTCCACCTTCTCCAAATCGGCTTTCAATGATTGCTGCGCTCCGAGCAGCGTGTTTCCTTCCGCGGCGAAAAAGCCGCGCCAAATCGCCAGGTCGGATCGCACCGTCTTGCGCGTCGCCCCGGTGACGGTGATGTTCTGCGATTCGGCGATTTGCAGCCAGGCGCGCGTGACCAGCATGGCCGAGAAGACCAGGCCGGCGGCGAGGAAAAGCCCCGCGACCAGGCCGAGAAGATGAGGGCGAGAGGAGAGTGAGTTCATGGGGAAAGCAGGTTCGTCGGAGTAGTCTTGGGCGGATGATTCAAGAGGCGCTGGGGTGGGAGAGGTTTTCCAGTATTTCGCGGGCATAAATCCGATCGTCAAACGGGACGACCGTGTCTTCGAATTCCTGGTAGGTTTCGTGGCCTTTGCCGGCGATGAGGACGGTGTCGCCTGGGCGGGCGCGGCGGATGATCTCCCCAATGGCCCGACGGCGATCGAGTTCCACTTGATAATCCGTCACGCGGACGAGGCGGTAGCCTTCTTCAATTTGAAAGGCGATTTTCGCCGGGGATTCTTTGCGGGGATTATCGCTGGTAATGACGGTGAAGTCGGCCAACTGCGCGGCGACTTGTCCCATTTTCGGGCGCTTGCCTGTGTCCCGGTTGCCGCCGCAGCCGAACGCCAGAAGCAGCTTGCCCGGCGTGATTTCCCTGAGGGTTCGCAGGACGCTTTCCAGGGCGTCGTCGGTGTGGGCGTAGTCCACGTAAACGCTGACCGATCCGCCGGTGGAAACATTCTCCAGTCGGCCGGGGACGGGTTCGATGGTGTTGAGAGCCGCGCGCAAGGCGGGCACTCCGATCTTGAGAGCCACGCCCGCGCCGACGGCGGCGAGGGCGTTATAGACGTTGTGGCGCCCGATCAGCGGGAGCCGGCAAGGGAATTTGAAGTCGGGCGTTTCCACGATCATCTGGGTGGCATCTTTGCCCAGTTGCAGGTGGGTGGCCCGCAACATGGCGGCTTCACCCAGGCCGTAGGAGAGCTGGACTTCGGCGTTGCCTTCCTCCGCCAGGCGCCGCCCGTAGGCGTCGTCGATGTTGATGACGGCGCGGCCGGATTTGGCGCCGCTGGACAGGGAAGTGAAGAGCTTCTTTTTGGCTTCGAAGTAACTCTCCATGGACTCGTGGTAATCGAGATGATCCTGGGTCAGGTTGGTGAAAATGGCGACGTCGAAGTCGATGCCGTGAACCCGTTTTTGATCGAGGGCGTGGGAACTCACCTCCATGACGCAGGCTTCGCAATCCGCCCGGACCATGTGGGAAAGCATTTGCTGAATCTCGAGTGCTTCCGGGGTGGTCCGTTGCGCGGGAATGATGCGTTCACCGACCTCATAATGAATCGTGCCCATCAGGCCGGTTTTGATTCCGGCGGTTTCGAGCAGATGCTTGATCATGAAAGCGACCGTCGTTTTGCCATTGGTCCCGGTCACGCCGATCATCTTCAGCTTGGAGCTGGGCCGCCCGTAGTAAGTGGCGGCCGCCAGGGCCAGAGCTTCCCGAACATCCGCGACCTTGATCTTGGTGGCGCGTTGGGGAACAAAGCCGTTGCGCTGGCAAATGATGGCGGCGGCCCCGCGATCCACGGCGCTGTTGATGAAATCGTGGCCATCCACATGGCGCCCGGGAATGGCCACGAAAACCATGCCTTGGGTGACGCGGCGCGAGTCGTAGGTGATGCCGAGGATCTCGCGCTCGAGCGATCCCTCGACGCTGACGGCGGGCAGATGATGGACGAGTTGTTTGAGTTGCATGGTTCCAGCTCCATCTAAGGTTTGCCACGGGCGGCCGCGGAATCGGCCGCGAGGTGGGCCGCCGGGGCTTCGGCGGGTGCCGGACTCGGCGGAATGGCGAGGTACTTGGCGGCTCGTTCGGCGATGTTCCGAAACACTGGGACGGCCGTGGAGGCCGCGTAATAGACCGGTTTCGGGTCATCGAGCACGACGGTGATGCACAATTCCGGATTGTCCGCCGGGAAAAATCCGACGAAGGAAGAGACGTGCTTGCCCAGGTAGCCGCCTTTTTCCGGTTTCTGGGCGGTTCCGGTTTTGCCGGCGATGGCATAGTGATCGATCATGGCCTTGCGCGCGGTGCCATGGGCTGAGACCACCGTCTTGAGGGCGGTGACCATCTGTTGGGCGGTGGCTTCGCTGATGACTTGGCGCACGAGTCGGGGTTGGTTCGCGGCGACCGTCCGGCCCTGTTCATCGAGCACGCGGTGGATCAGCATCGGTTGCATGAGACGCCCGCGATTGGCGATCGCGCTCATGGCCATGACCATTTGCAGGGGTGTGACCGCGATGCCTTGGCCAATCGGAATGCGGGAGATGGAAAGTTTGCTCCACTTCTTGACCGGATGAACAGTGCCATTTTCTTCTCCGGCGAGGGAGATGGCGGAGCGACTGCCGAAACCGTAGCTGCGGATATATTGGTCGAGTCGATTCGCGTTCAGAAGGAGAGTAATCTTGAAGGTTCCGATATTCGACGATTTGCCGACGATTTCTTCGACGGTGAGAGTGCCGGACGGATGATCGTCGCGCAGGGGTTTGCCGGCGAAGTAGGTGCGTCCGCCCTCGCAGTCAAAGGGGGTGTCCAGAGTAACGAGACCTTCATTGAGCGCTCCGGAAATCGCCACGACCTTGAAGGTGGAGCCGGGTTCGTAGGTATCCGAGATGGCGCGATTGCGTCGGTGCTCGGGCGGAGCGACGCCCGCGTGGTTGGGGTCAAAGGTCGGGAGATTGGCGAGCGAGAGAATCTCTCCAGTCCGAGGCCGGACGACGATGGCGCAGATGCTATCCGGGGAGAACTTCTGCATGGCGTCGGCCAGTTCCGACTCGACGATGTGCTGGAGACCGGCGTCAATGGTCAGGATGACATCCTGGCCCGAGCGAGGCTCGACATTTTGCCCGCGAGCGGTGACCAATTCCCGGTTCCGAACGACATCCGTGACGCGCCATCCGGAGATGCCGGTGAGGGTGGAATTGAGGATAAGTTCGATGCCTTCGGCCCCGCTAATTCCGGTCACCACCCCAGTGAGGTTGGTTTGCTCCACCGAGTTGGCAAATCCGACGACGTGCGCAGCCAGGGTCTTGTTCGGGTAAACCCGCATTTGACTTTCGTAGTTATCGGTGAAGATGGCGCTGTGACGGAGTCCGCGATAGAAGGCCTTTTCCTGTTGCGGAATTTGAGAATCCGGCACGCCACGGGGCAGGCTTTTCATCGTGGCCTGAATCAACTCCCAGGATTCCAGAGAGACTTTGTGCTGGAGCACGACAAAGGGATCAATCTTAGCTTGGCCTTTCCGATTCACGAAGGTCCGCGGTTGCAGTCTGTCACGGAGGGCCGTTTCGTTCAGGTTCAGAAGCGGAGCGAGGAGATGGGCCACCTCATCGACTCGATTACTCAGGAGAGTTGGATTAGCGTAAACCGTTTTGACAAAGACGCTTCCAGCTAGAACGTTTCCGTGGCAGTCCCGGATGGCTCCGCGTCGGGGCATTTTCAGCACCGTGCGGTGGATCTTCTCTTCCACCTCTCGGCGCAGCGGTTCATGGTGGAAGATCTGCAGATAGACTAAACGGTAGCCGAGTGTGGCAAAGGCTACTCCCAGGAGTATTGCCATCGTCATCAGTCGGCGGCGTTGAGCCGTTATGGCCATAATTCGATCAGTTTGCTCTGCGTTCCGAGCGCGTGCGGCACTCAGACGGCTTTGTTCGTGCGGATCAGGGTCGGTCAACACTTCGAGTGTTGCGATCTGCATACAAATGGTCCTGGTTCTGCCAGGAAGGATCTCCGGTCTTCTCCTCGAGCCGGAGAATCTGCTCGGGACGCGGCGGCATCAGGCCCAAATTCATCTGTTTCACTCGGGCCTCGAGCTCGGCGGGCGACTGCAGCATGTCCAGGATGCGGGCTCGCCCCGCGTTTTCGCGACGCAGTCGGTCAAGTTTGACTTCGAGTTCGCCATATTGTCCGCCCAGGACGTAAAGGCGTTTTTGTTGCTCGACATAACCAACGGCGATGCCGCCGATGAGCAGGCAGATGAAGAGCGCTTTGACCGCGGCGCTGAATCGGAATGGGGCTGAGGCATTTTTTCGGTTTTTTGCCATACTAGATTTTTTCCATGACCCGCAATTGCGCGCTGCGGGAGCGAGGATTGACCGAGATCTCGGTCGGACTGGGCTGGATGGCCTTCCGCGGCACCCAGCGGAGCTGGGGCGTTTTGGGGCGGCGCCATTCGGGAATATCAATCTCGCCATCGACTTCATAGTCCCGGGCCAGTTTTCTCCCAAAGTCCCTGACGATATGAACTTCCAATGAATGAAAAGTGAGCACGACCAGCCTTCCGCCAGGTTTGAGAAGGCTCCAGACGGCCAGAAGTCCGGCGGTGAGTTCCTCCAATTCTTGGTTAACAGCCAGACGCAAAGCCTGAAAAACCCGCGTCGCCGGATGGGTCCTATGGTGGTGACCCGGCACAAGCCGCTCGATCAACCCCGCCAGGTGGCGCGTGGTTTCGATGCGCCGAGCCTGTCTTTCGAGGTCGATCGCTCGCGCGATGCGCCGCGCTTGGCGCTCGTCACCCAGGTCATGAAAGATTCGCGCGAGTTCCTCGGGACTCGCGTCGTTCACCAACTGGGCGGCGGTGGTCGTTTGACCTTCATCCATCCGCATGTCCAAAGGCCCATTCCGCTGGAAACTGAACCCTCTCTCGGGCCGGTCGAGCTGGGGGGAACTTACGCCGAGATCCAGAATGGCTCCGTCGCACGCGGCCAAGGGGACCCAGGTGGCCAATTCCGCGAATCTCCCGTGGCGAATCTCGAAACTTCCGGCGAATCCCGCCAAACGGTGGTTCGCCGCGCTCACCGCCGCCGCGTCACGATCGCAGCCGCAGAGCCTTCCCCCGGGGACGATCGCCTGGAGAATGGCTTCGGCATGACCTCCGCCGCCCACCGTGCCGTCGGCGAAACACTGCCCCGCGCGTGGCCGGAGTGCGGTGAGCACTTCCGCGACCATGATGGGTGTGTGTTCGAAGGAGGTCATGGGTGATCCGAATCGCTACGATCGAGGCTCGTCCACTTCAAGCATGCGGGCTGTCACTTGTCCCCAACTGGTGGCCGGCATTTCTTTCACGGGTGAAGCCTTCTTGGCGCCCACCTCGTAAGTTGCCTTGGCTTTCGGCGAGACGCGGAGGACTTCCACGTCAGCGTCGCTCAAATCGTTTCTCATGACCTTGACCGACTCCAGGGAGAGCTCGCCTTGGATGAAGCCTCGATTTGGAGCCGCCGACGAGCGAGGAGAGAGGATTCTTTCCAGAAAGGACCGGCGATTCTCGGCGGACGGCCCGGTGGTGGGGAAAGGCACAACGGTTGGCGGTGACGCCAAACGCTCCAGGTCCGAGGATTCCCGGGTTTCGGGCGCAGCGGGCGGGGCAGGCGGATCGGCGAATCTCGCCGACCCGAAAATGGGAAACCAACTTCGCTGAACGAGCTTATATGGACTATGCGGGTGCTTGAGGCCGATCAGACTTTTCCCGGCGGCTAATAGGCGCATGAGACTCATAGATATTCTTTTATGGCTTCGACGGAGATCTGCACGTCAACGGCGTAAGCTGTTTCGTATCGTTGGGGATTCCAAATTTCGAAGCGATCGAGGAGACCCACGAGGACGGCTTCACTCTGAATCCCCACCGCCTTGGCCATGTATTCTGGAATGCAGATTCGTCCACCTTTATCGAGGGCGACTCGATCGGATTTTCTGCCCACGATGTGGCGAAGGGCTTCGGCTTTCGTGTCTGAGAAGGGTAAGGCGGTGATCTTGGCCACCATCGAGCTAAACAGCTCGGGCGGCAAGACGAGCAGACACGCCTCCTGTTGGGCACCCTTCGGCCAGAGAATCAGCGTCAACTGAGCATCGCCCTCCGCGGATCTCCATTTTGAGGGAACTTGGACTCGCCTCTTCTCGTCCACGCCATGATGGTAGAACGAATGGTAGAAGATCTGTTCTTTGGACGCGTTCTGTGACATGGGTGCGCGGTTGCGGTATTCTAGTTTCCGCAAACTCACTACGACCCACTTCTACCCATTTCGACCCTCTGAGGTCAATTATTATGTCACAAAAGTTATTGACAAACTGTCCACAGCCTATTTTAGGCCATACTGACACGTTACTACCACGTTATTCACAATAGATTACATCTGATTTGGGAATTGTCCATCAATTCCGCGACTTTGCAGATGTTCTCATTTTGACAAGTATGTAGTCCCGGCTTCAGCCGGTCGCCACGTGAAAA
>CAYHFE010000012.1:0-35906 GCA_964355375.1 uncultured Verrucomicrobiota bacterium | reverse complement strand
GTGGACTTCTATCCGACCGGGAAGAGGAGTTTGTTTTTCGATCTGAAAAGAACAAAATTAGAACTTGCTTCGGTTCGGAAAAAGTGCTTCATTGAAAGCGAAGAAGATTTGATTCGGGTAGCGGTACGTTTCTTCAACGGGGTTCCCCACCCCTACCTCCTTGGCGTCTGCTGCCCGAATCGTTCCTCTTCCAGCGCACTCTGATTCATCGCGGTTTTTCCTTCTCTTTTCCCAAAAATAGGGCGCTTCAAATTGTCGGCGCGTTTGCGTTGTTCTTCGAGACGGACTCGATGAACTTGGCAGAACTCGCCCAGGGCCTCCGATCGCCGTCAGCCCTTCTGATTTTGGCCGAGGACATTGACCGTTCGACGCATGAAGTCCCGGTTTTCGCTTTTCACGTGGGGACAGACTAAAGCCGGAACTCCATGCGTGCCAATAGGAGGATTGCCGGATTTTCGTCTCGGATCTTGGGCGGGACGAGGGCCGGTCAAACTGGATTCTCTTCGTCTATTTTCAGCAGAGCCGGATCTTTCTCGGCGCCGGTCGGATCCAGTTTGCGCCGGGCTTTGGCATGCGCCGCCGATTCTTTGGCGGATTGCGGCTGCAACACATCGTGCAAGGTTTCGAGCAATTTCTCCAGGGCGAACGGCTTTTTCAGGAACGGGATCCGCTTCTTCAAAGGTTCCGGGAGGTTGACGTCTTCATTCAGGCCGCTCACCGCGATGATCTTGGCTCGGGGATCAATCTGGAGAAGCGCGCGAATCATCTTGGTCCCATCCATGTAGGGCATGGACATGTCAGTGACGACCACGGCGATTTCGTTCCGATGCTGGGTGAACAAAGCGAAGCCCTCCGTCCCATCGGCCGCGGTCAGCACCTGGTAACCGTTCTTCTTGAGGGTCGAGGCCGTGATATCGCGCATGATGCGTTCGTCATCCACCACCAGGACAACCTTGCCGTCGCCAGAGGGCAGAACCGGGGCGATCGCGATGATACCCGAGCTGGCGGTGGGTTCGACGGTCGGGAGGAAAATAGTGAACTTGCTGCCTTTGCCCAGTTTGCTATTGACCTCGAGAAAGCCGCCGTGCCTCTTCACGATCCCCAAAGTGGTGGACAAGCCCAACCCGGTCCCTTTGCCCGTCTCTTTGGTCGTAAAGAACGGATCAAAAATCTTCTCCAGCACGCCGTCGCCGATTCCAACCCCGTTATCGCTGATCTTCAGCGCGAGGTACTCACCCGGTTGGGCCGGCGGATGATGACTGACGAATTCCTGGTCCAGCACCATGTTGTTGGCCTCGATCTGGAGAATGCCGCCGTTGGGCAGGGCGTCCCGCGCATTGACGCACAGATTCATGATCGCCTGATACAACTGAGTCTTGTTCCCCATGACGGGCCGGACGTTCTTCTCGAAGCGCGTGACGATCTGGATCGACCTCGGAAAAGTGTCTTTGGCGACCTTCTGAAACTCATGAATCAACTGCTGGATTTGCAGCGGAATGCGTTCGCCTTCGGCTCCGCGGGCGAAGGATAGCACCTGGTGGACCAGGGCGCCGCCGCGGCGGGCGCTGGCTTCGATCGAGCGCAGCAACTCGATCTGGCCTTCGTCCTTGATTTCATTCAGCAAGTTCTGCGACGCCATCAAGATCGGCGCCAACACATTGTTTAGATCGTGAGCGATTCCGCTGGCCAAGAGGCCGACCGTCTCCAGGCGCTGCATGCGGAAAAACTGGCGCTCGACTTCCTTCTGTTCCGTGATGTCCGAAATCACCAGCAGAATCCTGGCGGGCTTGCCATCCGTGGTCCGGAGCAAAGCCCACCGGGTTTCGACAAACATCGGGCGCCCCGACTTGTGAACGTGTCGCTCTTCCGCCCGGTATTCCTGCTTCTCGATGATCGTGGCCAGCTTCAGCGAAGGATCCGGTGTGTCCTCGGGATAGAGCAGCTCCGAAATCAGTTTTCCGGCCACAGTTTCCGGGAGCCAACCATAGGTATGGGTTGCACCCTGGCTCCAAAAACAAATCCGCCCGGCCAAATCGCAAATCAGGACGGCATCCGAGGTCATGTCGATCAGGGTGGACTGACACTGAGCTTGTTCCTCGGCACGCCGCCTCTCCGCGATTTCCGCTTTAAGCAATTGATCCAACCGCGCAGATTCGGCGGTCAAGTCCGCGATTCGCTGCTCCGAAGGGTCGGGGCCTGTATTCGGTTCAGTCTCGGCTTGCATCGGCGCTGATTATTAAGGCCTTCGACGTCAAACTTCAATCAATCAAAAACCGGGCGGGCTCTCCGGGTAGTGTCGGCGGGTAACCGCCGGCACTACCCGGCGGCGCGGGCAACCCGGGGATAGCCAATTTGTCGCCCGTGGACTAGAATTCTCACCTCTGTGGCGATGTCGTGCGACGCGAGATTTAGAACCAGCCGGACCCCAACGAGGCGGGGAGGGTGGGGGTCTGGCCTGCTCTTGGTGGCAGGCCTCGCCCTCCTCAGCTCGCTTCCTGGACTGCACTCCAGCTCCAAAGACTCCGCCAATTCGCCCCCAGCTCCATCCCCGAATCAGACTCGAATTGCGCTTCCGTCGAATGGGATTCCATCTTCAGTTTCCAATACCCTTGCCATCAGCGTGACCAATCGGGTCACTTCTTTACCGCCAGCGTCGATCATCGTCACCGCAGCTCCGCCATCGGCGCTTGGGCCGCGACCGCCGCGCAACATCGTCGAAGCCCAGGTTGCCTTGGCGCGACGGGGAATTTCCTCAGGACCGATCGACGGCGCCCTGGGTCCCCAAACGCAGGCGGCACTCCGAGCTCTGCAACAGCGCGAGCGACTGCCCATGACGGGTGCCTTCGATAGCGCAACGCGGTCGCGACTGCTCTTGGCCGAGCCCTTGGAGCAGACCTACACGGTCAGTTCCAATGACTTGGCCCGGCTCAGCCCGGTCGGTCCGACCTGGCTGGCCAAATCCCAGCAACGACGATTGGATTACGAGAACTTGCTCGAGATGCTGGCCGAGAAGAGCCACGCGCACCCCAATCTGATCCGCGCACTGAATCCTTCGATCAATTGGAGCAACGTCGTTGTGGAGACGACCGTAACGATCCTGCAGGTTCAATTTCCCCCCATCCGCCGCCGTGCTTCCGTGGTGCGAATACGATTGTCCGCGAGAATGCTGCAGGCGTTCGACGCCGAGTCGCATCTTCTGGCCCATTTCCCGTGCAGCATCGCCCGCCGGGTTGAGAAACGGCCGCTCGGACAACTCTTGGTGGAGGAACTGGCCTACAACCCGACCTATCGTTTCGATCCCGACATCTTTCCTGAATCAGGGGAAGCGAGAAGATTGCGACGACCCTTGACGATTCCACCGGGTCCGAACAACCCGGTGGGCACGGCCTGGATCGGTCTGAATCGGCCCGGTTACGGAATTCACGGCACGCCCCGGCCCGAAGAGGTGGGCCGCACCGAATCTCACGGTTGCTTCCGTCTGGCCAATTGGGATGCCGAGTACCTGGCCCAAATGGTGCGGGTCGGCACGCCGGTGATCGTTGAACCATGAAGCGGCCAGCACCGTTTCAATCTGACCGGCGGCCATCCGATCTTCCGCGAAACTCGCCGGTGAACCTGATGGACGGGCGACAAGAAATTGAAATCGTTGTCCCCGTCGCGCCGCAGCTCGACCTCAAGGGCCTCTGGTTCAAAATGCCTTTCAGCGTGGTCGGCGCCAATTCGTTTTGAACGTCCGGGCGAGCCGGAGTGTCGATTTTCCTGGTTTGCGGGTTCATTCCGCGGGATGGCGGGTGAAGAACCTTCCGAAGCAACCACCATCGATACCCTGATGCTCAGCCCTGGCCATGATAACCGTTTGACTTGGTTTTCCTGGAAACCTACATTGGCCATGCCATGCTTGCTGCTGAAACTAATGAGGGGGTCGTCACCGTCCCAGCCGCGTCGCTCGGAGGGTTTCCCAGCGCTTGGAAGGAAATCGTTGAACCGGTTCGGCCTTTTTTGGACCAAGTGGCCGCTCAATTGGGTGAACAAGTTCAGACATTTGACTCGGAGGTCATTCCGTACGCCCGTTATGCGTTGACCAATCAAGGAAAACAACTCCGACCTGTCCTCGTGGCCCTCAGTGCCAGCGCGGCGGGCAAACTGAACGATTCCCTCGTGACCGTGGCCGTTATCATCGAGATGATCCATTTGGCGACACTGGTCCATGACGATGTCATGGATTCGGCGGTCATCCGCCGCCGCCTCCCGACCTTGGCCGCCAACTGGGGAAACGAAGTGTCTGTCCTGCTCGGGGATTGTCTCTTCGCCCACGCGCTGAAATTGGCCGCAAGTTTCCCCACCCCCGAGATCTGCCGGGCGGTGGCCTCGGCGACCAAGACGGTCTGCTCCGGTGAGATTCTGCAAACCCACCGACGCCGTGATTTCGGCTACACCCGTGCCCAGTACTTCAAGGTGTTGGAAATGAAGACGGCCGAACTGTTCGCGCTCTCCTGCGATCTGGGTGCGTCGCTAGCCGGCGCCTCCGGCTCCGGACGCACGGCTTTGCGAAAATATGGATTAGCCTTGGGAACCGCCTATCAGGTCTATGATGATTGCCTAGACCTGTTCGGAAGTGAAATCCGGGTCGGGAAATCGCTCGGATCAGACTTGGCCAACGGCAAACTGACCCTCCCCATCCTCGTGGTCCTGGAGCGGAGTTCCGCCGCGGATCGGACCCAGTTGCGCGAATGGATCCAGCGCTGGGATCCGCGCTTTTTGCCGCGTGTTCTCGAACTCTTGGAGCGATACGACGCACAGAATGCCTCGCGCGAAATCATCCATGACTATCTGAAATCCGCCCGGAAATCGCTCGAGCCGATTTCGGAATCGCCCAGTCGCGCGGCGCTCATCGGCCTGACCGAATTCCTGGCGCAGCAGACGGACAACTTGGGTGGAGCCGGCTAAGGCGCGGCTTTGGGGCATGATCGAAACGCTCACCATCAAAGAGCCGGAGAGACCACTCCCTCCGGTTGTCGAGCCCACTGAAGACCGCAAATTGGTCCACCGCGCTCAGGGTGGCGACATGGGAGCTTACGATGAGCTGGTGCGGCGGTACCAGGAGAGGATCTACGCCACGATCTACCACATGACCGCCAATCACGACGATGCCAACGATCTGGCACAGGATGCCTTCATCAAGGCCTATCGCGCGCTGAATTCGTTCAAAGGAGATTCGAGCTTTTTCACCTGGCTCTACCGCATCGCCGTCAATAAGACGATTAATTTCCTCAAGCAACGGAAAAGACGGCCTCAGATGAGCTTGAACGATCTCGACTTCAACGCCGAGCACGATCCGGATCTGGTGGCGCTCATCTCGGAGAAGAATCCCCGGCGCGACCTCAACTTGGTCGAGCTCCAGGAAAAGTTGAACGAAGCCATGCAGAAGCTGTCTCATGTCCACAGACTGGTCGTCACCTTGCACGATGTCCAAGGTCTCTCGCACGAGGAGATCAGTCGAATCATGGACTGCAACACAGGCACCGTGCGCTCTCGGCTGTTTTATGCTCGACAACAAATGCAGGCTTATTTATCTGACTTCTTGAAGTAACCATGAGCTCTCCGCAGGAAGATTTTGACAAACTGAAACAAGTGCTCGTCTGCAAACGCTACGAGCAGCCTCCCCCGGGCTACTTTGATCGTTTCTCCGAAAAGATCGTTTCGCGCCTGGAGGCCGAAGAGTTCACGGAGTACTCGAGCTGGTGGCAGTGGCTGGTGGAGAAGTTCGACGCCCGCCCCGTCGTCGCCTGCCTCTACGGATGCGCGGTTTCGGGCCTGCTGCTGACCGGTTTCCGGCTTTCGCAAGTCTTCGAGAACGAAGCGTCGGCCCATTCCATAGACGGAAGCCCCTGGCTGGGATTGGCGGCCACGGCGGCTTCGACGTCCCTGATTCCCGGTGAGTTGGGCCAGGCGGTCGTCATGGACTCTTCCGTGGCAAGCTCCGTTTTCAGGACTGACTCCGCCCGCTTATTGTTCCAGGAGACTTCCCTCCGCACGACCTCATTCAGCTTCAATCAGGCCGAATACTGAACACGAAACCCGCCGCGCCCGGTTGTGCGGATCGCGGCGGACGCGTTCTAGTCAGCCTTAACGAAGACCAGCGTCCCGACGAGCGCTCCGAGGGGAGGAGGAACCTGGATGGTTAATCTTCCGTCCGCGGTGTCGGCCAGAACCTTGAATTCCCGGCCTTTGTCGTTCTGAATCCGCAACTCGTAATTATCCGCATTCTTTTGCCATGTACCTTGACCGGCGGAGACCAGCGGAGGAGGCACATTGGCGGCGGGTTGAGGCACGGCGGCCGGCGGTGGGGCGGCGGCGCGAGGATTGCCCGAAGGGCCAAGGCCATAACGGCGCGCCATCTCCGGGCTCATGGTGGGAGCACCGCCGCTGCCCGCGCTGGGTTGTCGAGCTGCCTGGGCCGCGGCTGCGGCCGCCGCCGCTTGTCGGGCCGCTTCCACCCCGGGTGCTTTGAACGTGACCTTTTTATCCGTCGTCGCTTTCAGGGTTGCGCCGGGCAGCTCTTCACTCATTTTTTTCCGGAGTTGCCTCATATCCGAGGCCGAGATGTTCGGAAGTTTCTTCCGCACCTGAGCGACGGTGGTGTAGAGATCAATATTCCAAACGCCCAGGATTTTCTCCTCGTCGTACTTCGGAGAAATCCCGGTTTCGAGGTATTGCCGAAGATCCTTCAAGTCCTGTTGCAGCAGTTCCTGAACGATCTCCGGGCTGAGAATCAGAGCTTGCGTCTTGGGATGACTCACGATTTGACTGACGTCGGCTTTCGTGAGCAGGAGGTTGATATAATCCTTATCCGAAGCAATTTCCTGAAATTCGGTGCGCTCGCCCAGGGTCAGGAATGGCGGATATTGAGAAAGGCGGCTGATCAAGATCGGATTTTGGTAAATCAAGCCGAGGATATCCGACACTTGATAGTAGGCGGGCGGCATCGGATCCAGGGCCGCGACGCTTCGTTCCAATCCCGTGGTCCGCAATTCCTGCTTGGCCTGGCTCAAGTACCGCAAAAGGCTCGAACTGCCCTCCTCCGATGCGACCTGCACCGACAAATAGCCCGCGATGTGAATCACCAATCCAATCAGAAAGAACCAGACTGAACCCGCCACCAATCCGAGGCAGGCGCCCAGCCGCCGGTTCATCCGCTCCCACTGGTAGAGCGCTGTGTCGTCCGAGCGATATTTGAAATGCAGATAGACTTTGTGATGGACCAAGAAAGAAATCCCGAGGAACACCAGGTAAACAATCAAGAAGGCGAAGATTGGCGGCCACACCCAAGCCCAGACCGGGTGTTTGACTCCAATCAGCGCAACCAATTTGTTCATCGTCGGCGCCAAGGGAAAGGCGAGCATGGCCCCAAGGAGCAATCCAAACAGTGAAACCGAGAGGCGAACGGCACCCTGGAAGTAACCGATTGCAGCCACCATCGCCAACAACAAAACCGCGAGCGTGCAGATGAGCATGCCCCCAATCTAATCCGCCCAGCGACAAAATCACGAAGAAAATTCTCCAGGCGATCACCATGAGGCGGACCCGAGCCAAGGAAAAGAACCCGCCCAAACTTTTTCGCTGACCGTGCCAGCCGGAGTAGGGTAGAGTTCCCTCCCTAACATCACAACTCTCAGAAATTATGAACATGAATCGCCGTCACGCTCTGCAATCACTCGGTGCGGGCCTCGGGACTTTCGTCGCCTTGGGCTCCGTGGATTCGACCGCCCGGGCAGCCGATTTGCCGGTGCCCAAATCGCGAAAGTCGAGCCTGCGCCTCGGCGCTGTCACCTACAATCTCGCCAAGGACTGGGACATCGAAACGATCATCAAGAACTGCACGGAAGCCAAGTTTGAGGGAGTCGAGCTGCGGACGAGCCACGCCCATGGCGTGGAGGTCAGCCTCACGAAAGTCCAGCGCGAAGAGGTCAAGAAACGGTTCCAGAACTCGAAAGTGGAACTGATGGGACTGGGGAGCGCCTTTGATTACCACACTCCCGATCAAGCCAAGCTGCGGCGCGACATCGAGGCGACCAAGGAATACATTCTCCTCGCGCGCGATATCGGCGCCTCTGGAGTTAAAGTCCGACCCAACGGTTTGCCCAAGGAAGTGCCGGTGGAGAAGACGCTCCAACAAATCGGGCGATCCTTGCGCGAGCTCGGAGTGTTTGGCCAGGATCATGCGGTGCAGATTCGGCTCGAAGTCCACGGAAGCGCCACTTCCCTCGTGCCCAATATCAAACAAATCATGGATGCCGCCGACCACCCGAACGTGGGGGTGTGCTGGAATTCCAACCAAACGGATCTGGCCGGAGAGGGATTTGACCACAACTTTGATCTCGTCAAAGACAAGATCTTCAGTGTTCACATGCGCGATTTGTATCTGGAAGAGTATCCTTTCCGCCGGCTCCTGACCCGGCTGAATGAGATCGGCTTCCGCGGCTTTTGCCTGGCCGAGGTGGAATCGAGCAAAGATCCCGTCCGGGTCATGAAGTATCTGCGCGCTCTCTGGCTGGCCTACCAGTCCTAGAGCGAAGATCGGATTGAGCCGCGAGAGCTTGGTGACCCATCACCGCGACCGGCCCGTTCGCGGCCAGGTTCGGGCTTCGGTGGCTTGGTTCCGAAGACTCTGTGACGTCGTTTGACAAAAGGCCCTGATTCCTTTAACGAAGCAGAAGCCCAAAACCCAAACTCAAACGATCGGAGATCCTATGCGCCCACTGTGCGTCCGAACACCCCTTCCGAGCCGGCTTGATCCGTCTCCCGCATTTACGTTGATCGAACTGCTGGTGGTGATCGCCATTATCGCCATCCTCGCGGGAATGCTCTTGCCCGCCCTGGCCAAAGCCAAGGCCAAGGCCGAGCGAACCTACTGTCTGAACAGCCAGAAGCAAATCGGATTGGCGGTGATCCTCTACGCGACCGACGCCAATGAACGCATCCCGCTCTGCCGAAACTGGGGCCGGGCCTGGGGCAGCGATCACGCGTTGCGCAATGACAATGTCTGGATGCCCGAAATCCTCTATCCCTATCTCGGGACCAATTCGGCCAAGCCCACCAATTACACCAAAACCGTCAACAGCCCACCTTCGCGGAGCACGTTTACGTGTCCCACCGGCATCAAGACCAAGGATCCGAGCGCGCCGTTGCTCAACAATTTGCTGCGCGACAATGACCACGTGACCTATGTCTGGAACCACATCTACTTGAAAAAGGACAATTCAAGCTACGAAACCGCCCGCCCGGTCAGCGGCCGGTCCACCGCCGACGTGGCCAACCCAACTCGCGCGGTCTTGGTTTGGGAAATGCCCTACTGGACGCCCAAGATTTCCGCGCACAAAGACGCGCTCAATTTGATTTTTGCCGATGGCCACGCCGCCCTGGAGAAACGCATGCCGGACGAAACCGATTGGTGGCGCTATCATAGCCGCCGCGGCTGGGAAGACAGCGATCTGACCGGATTGACCCGCAAGCAATAGAGGTTCGCAACGTTCCATCCACCGCCCCAGACACCCGACACGATTTCCATTGAACCGAAGACGCAGCTCTTCCAAACTTGCTCATCATCTATGGGTGCACAATGGAAACAGGCTGGCCGCGAAGCCAACGCGCAGAAACGCGGGCAAATGGTCGTCAAACTGGTTCGCGAAATCATGGTCGCGGCCAAGCTCGGCGGAGCGGATGCGTCGTCGAACGCCCGCCTGGCCGCCGCGGTCGAAAAAGCCCGCAAAGGCTCGGTGACACGCGAGACGATTGAACGCGCGGTCAAAAAAGGCGCCGGGCTGACGGACGAGAAGATCTCCTTCGAATTGATCACCTACGAAGGCTTCGCCCCGCACAAGGTCCCCGTCGTGGTCGAGTGTCTGACGGATAACCGCAATCGAACCGCGCCGGAAATCCGCCATCTCTTTCGCGACGGCTCGCTCGGTTCGCCGGGGAGCGTCGCCTTCTTCTTCAATCACCTCGGAGTGGTCGAGGCCACTCATCCCGACCTCCAGCGGGATGCCGAAACCGATGCCATCGAAGCCGGCGCCCAAGAGGTCGAGCCGCTCGAGGCCGAGGAAACTCCGGAAGGCCAGAAAGGCGCGCGGTTCTTGACCGAGATCCGGGACGTCGACCCGGTCGCCAAGGGATTGCAGGCGGCGGGCTGGAAGATTGTCGCTTCGGAGATTCGCTATCTCGCCAAGAGCTTTCCGGATCTTGATCCGGCCGCGCGCAAGTCCGTGGAAACCTTCCTCACCGCGCTGGACGACCACGAAGACGTCCATCGAGTGTATGCGGCTCTCCGGTAACCCTGACGCGGGCGGAAGGAAATCGGCGGAACGCCCGGCCAGCTCGGGTGGCGTCTGATGCTCCGAAAAAAGCTGACTCTACCGCGGTTGCGCGAGGCGGCCGCGAACCAGCTCGGGCAAATATTTGGTCGGAACCGAGCCGTGGGCGAGGACCGCTTCGTGGTAGCGGCCCAGTTCAAACCGATCTCCCAATTCGCGCTGCACCTCCTGGCGCAACCGATAGTGCGCCATGCGGCCGACGAAATAGGTGCTGAGCTGGACAGAGCTTTGTTTCGCGCGAATCACCTTCAGGCGCGCCTCGCCTTCCGATTGGAATGCGCCCTCGGTGAGCAACTTCATCGCCTCGTCGTCGGTCATCTTAACGCAGTGCATCTTGTGGTCGAGGATGGCATTGACGACGGCTCGAAGATAGAACTTGAGCTGGGAAAGACGCAGCGCCGGGTCGCCTTCGCCGTATCCTTGGTCCAGCATCGTCTGCTCCGTATAGACCGCCCAACCCTCGATGAACGGGCCGGATTGCAGCACGCGCCGAATGAGTGAGCGCCCCCGGTTGGAGTATTCCAACTGCACGTAATGTCCCGGATAGGCCTCGTGAATGGTCAGGATTTGCAGCATGTGCCGGTTGTATTCCTCGAGGAAGCTATTGACCTTGGCGGCATCCCAATCGGACGGAGGCGGGCTGATGGCATAAAGGCTCGCGGCCTCCGGATCCAGCGGCGGCGCATTCTCCAGGTAAGCAATCGAATTGCCGCGCCGGAATTCGGGCATCTCGACCACTTGGCAGCGATCTGGATCCGGCAGACGCAGCAAGTCGCGCTCGCGGATAAACCGCTTGATCCGATCGACGGTGGCTTTCCCGTCGCGGATGAGATCCGCGGGTTGGCCGTGCTCTTTCCCAACCGCCTCGAGCACTCGGCGGATGGTGGCGGTGCGTCCGGCGACGTCGTCCGAGGGGAGGGGCACGGTCGGGAAGTAGCGGCTCCAGACCTGGCGAGCGATCACGTAAAGGTCCCGGTGGACGCGGGCGTATTCGGCTTCGGCTTCGGCCAAGACCTGGTCGGCCGTGAGCCCGGCATCGAGGACGAGTTCGAGTTTGCGGGCAAACTTCTCACGGCCAACCCGCCATTCGCCAGTGGCTCGCGGCAGGAGGTCTTCTTCGAGGAATTTCTGGTACTCTTTGAGGACCGGAACGATCCGGCCCGCCGCCGTTTTCAAGGCGTCGAGTCGCGGGGTGGGGCCGACGAAGTCGAAGATCTCCTTTTCGTAAAACGCGATCGCTCCGCGATTTTGGCGCAGGGCGGTTTCGGCGAGTTGTTGGGGCGGGTTGCGCAGATTCTCCCGCGCCGCGGCCACCACGTTCGGGATCTGGGCGAGGCGGGCGAGACAGTTCGCCACGTTGGTCTCCTTGGGTTGGGTCGATTGCACGAGCAGCAAATAAACGCTGTCGTTGATGTAATCGTTATAGACCCGGGGATCTTCCTCGAACGGGCGCATGTTTTCGGACAACCAAATGCCCGTTTGAAGCTCATGCCGGAATATCTCGAAATCAATCTGACCGTCCCGGGGCAGCTTGGCGTACTCGACCCGCTGCGGCAGCTCGCGCAACGTGCGGCGAGCGTGGGCCAGCCAGGCGTCGCGCGCGGGGCGCGAGAGGTTGTCCAGCCGATCGTCGAAACGATGATCGCCATAGCGCGTTGCCTCCAGCGGACGTTGCCGAAAACATTCCTCGAGGTACTCCCGGAAAAACGCGACCAGCTTCGCGTCGCTTTCCTGGGCCATCCCGGAGGACAGTCCGGCCGCCACAAATACGAGCAGCCCGATGACGGCCGATTTCAGGGAGAGAACTCCCCGACAAAATGCTCGCACATGGGCCTCCTGTACCGTTCCTTCTCTCGTCAGCACTGTTGAGTATTGCACGGCGGACAATAAATGCTCTTTTTGACAGAAACTCAAGCAGTTCCCAATCACCAGCAGTTCTCATTTTGACTCAAGACACGGTCCGTTCCACGCATGTAGTCCCGGCTTCAGCCGGTTTTCATGTGGCGACCGGCTGAAGCCGGGACTACATATTTGTCAAAATGAGAACTGCTGTCCCAATCACGCGAGCGCATTGCCACCAGCCCAACAACTGTCGGAGATCGGCTTACCGACCACATCCCAGAAAAACTGCCGAGGTCTGAGCAGAACGATTGCGCTGGTTAACCGGAAAATGTTCAAATGGGAGAAATCGGTGAGATCCTCGGCCAAGCGCGCCTCCCGGCCTGAGCCGGCTGGTGATGACGATGGCTGCAGAACAGCGGTGTCCGATGCGGCGGTGGAGCAAATCTCCATCGACCAGCCGACGAGCGTTGAAGCGATATGAAAATCCAAGATCCGATCCCGGTCGCGGGAGCCAAAGTGCTCATCGTCGATGATATTCCGGCTAACCTGAAGGTGCTGCGGGGCGTCCTGGAACCGCGGGGATTTCGCATCCTCTTCGCGCCCCGCGGGGATGTGGCCTTGAAGGTGGCCCGTTCGGAGCAGCCCGATCTCATCCTGTTGGACGTGATGATGCCGGAGATGGACGGCTTTGAAGTCTGCCGCCAATTGAAGACCGATCCCAGCACCGCGGAAATCCCGGTCATTTTTATCACGGCCCAGGATGAACCGGAAGACGTCGTCAAGGGCTTAGGCGCCGGGGGCGTGGATTACATTTCCAAGCCGTTCCAAACCGGGGTGGTCGTGGCCCGCACGGAAACCCACCTCAAAAACAGCCGCCTGAACCGGGAACTCAAGCAACGGAACGGCGAGCTGCAGAAGGCCCGCGAAACCGCCGAAAAGGCGAAGCAGGCCCAAAGCACCTTTCTCGCGACCATGAGCCATGAAATCCGCACGCCAATGAACAGCGTTCTCGGCATGGCGGCTCTGTTGCTCGAAACTCCGCTCGCTCCCGAACAGCGCGACTTCGTGGAGACCATTCGGACGAGTTCCCGCTCCCTGCTCGGCATCATCAACGAGATTCTCGATTTCTCGAAAATCGAATCGGGAGAAATGACCACGGAGAGCCATCCGTTCGATCTGACGACAACGGTGGAGGAAACCCTGGAAATCCTTGGGAGCCGAGCGGCCGAGAAGAATCTCGATCTGGGGTATCTCCCCGAACCAGGGTTGCCGACCTGGCTGATGGGCGACATGACCCGTCTGCGCCAGGTTCTGCTGAACCTGGCCGGCAACGCCTTGAAATTTACGGCGCGAGGCCAAGTCATCATCGCGGTCCGGCGCGAACGGACCGAAGAGTCCGGTGCCAGCGCCGCCTCCATCCGGCTGCACTTCTCGGTCCAGGACACCGGGATCGGCATTCCTGAAGACAAGCGGGACCGGCTCTTCCGCCCATTTTCCCAGGTGGAAGACTCCACGGCGCGACAGTATGGAGGCACGGGCTTGGGCTTGGTGATCAGCAAGCGGCTCGTGGAACTTATGGGCGGCTCCATGGGGGTGGATACCACGCCCAACGTTGGCAGTACCTTTTATTTCAGCCTGCCGTTTCAGATTCCGGCCGATCCGCCGTCTTCGGTCAAGCCAAGCCTCGCTCGGTTATCCGGCTGCCGCGTCTTGATCGTGGAAGACAACCGCGCCAATCGCGAAATCCTGGGCCGCAACCTGGAGGATTCCGGCCTGATCCCGCACGCGGTCGCCACCGCCGCCGAGGCGATGGCGCACATGCAAGCCCATCCGGTCGATCTGATCGTGCTTGACCTCCAGCTTCCGGATCGAGACGGCCTGGAACTCGCAGGCGAGATGCGCCAATTGTTCTCCGGCCGGTTCGCCACTCTGGCCTTTCTCACTTCAAGCCCCTTGCGACAAGACGATCCTCGCCTGGCGGCCTTGGAAGCGCGAGCCGTGATTCAGAAGCCGATTCGGGTTTCCCAACTGATGAAGGCGCTCCACCGGATGGTTCATCCTGAGGAGTCCGCCACGGCGGTCTCGGCGGATCGCGCGTTCGATCCCCAGATGGCGAGCCGTTTGCCGTTGCGCATTCTCTTGGCGGACGATCACGTCTTCAATCAAACGGTGGGATCGCGGATGCTGGAGGGTTTTGGCTACCGCTGTGAAATCGCGGCCAACGGCTTCGAGGTTCTCCAGGCGATGGAGCGTCAACCCTTCGATCTCGTTTTTCTCGACGTCCAAATGCCCGGGATGGACGGCTACGAAACGGCGCGCCGCATCCGCCAGCGCTGGAACGATCCGGAGCGGCCGCGCCTCATCGCCATGACCGCCAACGCCCTGAGCGGAGACCGGGAGAAATGCCTCGAGTCCGGCATGGACGATTACATTTCGAAACCGGTGGAGATCGCCGATCTTCAGAAGGCGCTCGAACGTTCGGGCAAAATCCAAGACCCGGCCGGACCGAAAGCTCCAAGGACAGCCAACGGCCCCGCCGGCGAGCCGGCTCAGGCCAGGCGGGCCGATCCGGCTGTGAATCCATCACCCATTGATTGGACCCGGCTGGATCAATTGACCGGCGGTGACGTCCAAATGTTCCGCAAGTTTGTCGAGCTCTACCTCCCACAAACGGCGGCGCAGATAGAGCAATTGCAGTCCGCCGTCAAAGCGGTCGATGCGGAGGCAGTGTACCGTCTGACGCATGCGTGCAGGGGCGCCAGTGCCACCTGCGGCCTCGACGCCCTCTCACGGTCCATGGCGGATCTTGAACACGCGGCTCGGTCGGGCGACTGGGCGGACGTTCCCCGTCTTTGGGCGGAAGCTGAAGCGGCGTTCGCTCTGGCGAAAAGCCGACTCTTGCAGCGCCTGAACTCCGTGCAGTCAACTGAAAAACCGAAATCCGGCCCTCCTGGCTAAGCCGTACGTATGCAGTCAGGATTGGGGAGCACACGCGCCCTCTCGTGTTCCGACCGGCGCCTCGCCGGTCGGAATGGGGGCGTGATTCAGTCACTAACCGGTGACTCATTCGAGCGCCCCGATCTGGTCGGCGGGGGCGCCGACCACAGCACGCGAGGGCGCGCGCGCTCCCCATCTCATTTGAATAGTTGCGGCTAAGGTTTCTTTACGAAAATCGGTTCGCGGATGCCGCTGATTTCGGCGAAATTAATGAATCGCGCCAGCATCATCGATGAGAGGACCGTTCCTGCTGGCGCCAATAGTCTGCCATCCGATGTCTCGACCGGTGAGTCCAATTCGTAGCCGGGCTCAAGTTGCGCGAGTTTCAAGCCCTCCCGGTGTCCCGCCGATTCATGCGAGAGCAGCGCTGCGATGGTGGCTTCGAAGACGGGCCGGTCGTAAGATTGGGCATTGGCTCGCATCTGATCGATGGCCTTCTTCTTCGGTGTGCCCTTGGATTCGAGATCGACGAGGTCGGCGAGAACGCGGAGCAACTGCGCGCTCTTGCGCAAACGCGGGGTCTTGGCCGGATCGGACGAAGTGATCGTGCTGGCCGAGCGCTTGCCCATTTCGAGGACCAATTGCGCGGCCGAACCCAGGCGCGGAATTTTTGACAGGATCTTGAATCCGATCTCCGGGACGCGATCCAGCATCTCCTTTTCCGGCGCGGTGAGAGTCAGCCCGGCATGAATCTTTTGCGCGAGGCTCGGCGGGATGGTCATGAACCCGATGGGGGCGAGCATGGCCGCCACTTCGATGTCCCAGGTTTGGTCCAGTGCCAGAGCCGGCGCGACGCTGCGCACATATTCACAGATCTTCTGGCCGCGTCCGAAAGCCTCCGGCTCACCGATGGAGAGCAATTCGGTGAGCATCTTCACACTGCCGTTGAGCGTTTGTTCCAACAACTCCCGCTCGGCCCGGACGAGCCGGTAATAATCGAGTCCGGCATTCAAAGCCGCGATGAGCTTGTCGGGAGGGCAGGGCTTGGAAAGAAACCGGAAGATGCGGCCCTCATTGATCGCTTCGACCGCGGTTTGCTTTTCGTCATCTCCGGTCAGCATGATCCGCGTGGTGTCTGGCGCCTCCTTTTGGGCATGGGCGAGGAATTCGACCCCGTTCATTTCGGGCATGAGCATATCCGCGAGGATCACTCCGAACGGCCCTTGACTCTTCAGACACTCGAGTCCCTCCTTGCCGCTTGGGGCCGTGACGACGGGAAAGCGGCTGCCTAAATCTGCATGGAACGTAAACAGGATGACGGGATCGTCATCGACGCAAAGAATTCTTTCTTCTGTCATATCATCGAAACATCTGTGTTTGGCTCAACGGAATCCGGCCTCGCATACGCGCCCCACGTCAGTCCGAGGCGCGCGCCATCGTGCGGCAAGTGATCCCAAAGAACAAGAAGGATGAGGAAGAAGATGGGGCGCTGGCAGGGCTGCATCAAGCTCCTCGATTTCTCCCTCTCTTCCATCGGATGGAGGAGCGGGCTGGGGAGAGGAGGCGCGTTCTTCTTGGTTTCCCCTCTCCTCGGTCCTCTCCCCATTCGTTCCTTGCAGGGAGAGGATGGACAGCTTGATGCAGACCTGGAGCGCTGGGACACGCCGAGCGGCCCTCCCTGCTGATCGCTCCGTCGGCTCTCCGGGAGGCGGGAAGCTCTGTGAGGTCAGCCGATTGCGCCACCGTGTTCCCGGGTAGGGAAAACCTCCAAATGTTGGACGCGAATCGAGGCCATGAACCACGAAGAATCGGAAAACGTTCACCGTTCAACTCCCAACGCTCAACGTCCAACGGGTCGCTTTGTTGAGCGTTGAGCGTTGAGCGTTGAAGGACGGTTCATTGAAAGAGCACCGCACCGCCATCGACTCCCCGTCGCCCGTGAACCGCTCTTCCGGAGCATCAACTCCAACCGGGTTTCACCCGCCTATTTCACCTTGAAGGGCTATTGCCATTCGGGCAGGCTCCCGGCAGCGAAATACAGCAATTTCCTATCCGTTGGGCCCAGACTTGGGTTTCTAAAATGCGCGAGGAATTTCGAGAACATGATCTCTGGCAACGTCGCATGATGGCACGCGAGGGTGAAGAGACCGTCGGGGTCCGCTCCAAGGCGGCGACTCCCGTGGAGCGGAGCCACCTTTTTGGTTTGCGCCAACGGCTCTTCCCGCTCGCGATCCCATGGCCGAATCGCCTCAGACCGCAACCGCTCCTGCTCTCCCTGCTTTTGGGGACCGTCATGATCACCCTGCCGAGAGCCGAAGGCGCGGGGCCCGCTCACGTCGCGGACGGGGGATTCATCAAGGAGTGGTTGGTGTTGGGTCCGTTCCCCGCCCAAGACTTGCAGCAAGATTTCCTGGCTGATGCCGGGGGCGAAAACAGGGTTCGTCCGGAGGAAGGCAGCTCCGTGACGGCAAAGGACGGCTCACGCCGGACCTGGCAGCGTTTTCGGTCGGCGGAGGACTTCGTGAAACTCGAACGGGTTTTCGGTGTGCTCGATCAGGTGGTGGCCTACGCCTACTGCGAGCTGCAAAGCGATCGGGCGGGGGAAAGCCAGATTCGCCTCGCGGCGGATCATGGGGCTGTGGTTTGGGTCAATGGGAATGAGGTGATCCGAACGACTCCGCGTGTGGTGCCTCGCAACTACAATGCTTACGCCGATGTTCCGGTCACGCTGAAGGCGGGGAGCAACCCTTGTTTGCTCAAGATCCAACAGCTCAAGAGCGACTGGCATTTCGCCCTGCAGGCGTTGCCGCCGAGCCAGGCGGTGCTGGAGTTCCTGGTGAAGGACCAGGCGAACGAAGGCATCGCAGGCGCCCAAATCCAGATTTTCGCCCGCGGCGTGGAGATCGCGAAAACGGAAACGGGCCAGTCCGGATCGGCGCGAGTGTCACTTTATCAGGTCGGCGACGATTACGAGTGTCGCGTCACCGCGGGCACGCGTGGCGCGTGGCTGCCTCAACGTGCAGTCCTGCCTGGCGATCGGCCTCGGATTGAAGTGAAGTTGGACGAAGCGGTGTCAATCTCGGGGCGGGTCCTTACCTCGGATCTTTCCACTCCGCAAACGGCAATCGTTGTCGAGGCGTGGCGCGAGTCGGAAGCCGTTGGATCCGCCCAACCGGTTGCCATCGCGTTGACCGACCAGGATGGTGTCTTCCGTTTTATCAATCTCCACGCGGGCCGATATCGGCTTCGCTGCCACGGACCGGACGGATTCGTGGACTACGCCGATCCGGCAGGCCGTGAAGGAAAGCCGACGACGCTCGAGGTGAAAGCCGGCCGGACGCTTTCGGGGATCAGTTTCATCTTTCCCGAGGCCAAAAAAGGCGAATGGCGCCAGTTCCCAGTACCTCTGGGTTTGAGGCACCAAGTGGCGACCCGGGTTTATCACGCCTCGGACGGAAGGCTGTGGGTCGGCACTGCGGACGCGGGCCTGTTTTGCTACGATGGGGTCGAGTTCGAGTCTTTTCGTGGATCATCGCGCGGTGTCGATGCGGAATTGATTCTTGCCCTCGCTCCAGGGCAGAAAGACCAGATCTGGATCGGCTCAAACAACGGAGTCATTCAGTATGACGGCAACCAGTTTCACACTTTGGCGGCCACTCGCCCCTTCGCAGGGCAGCAGGTCTCGAGCATCCTGGCCGAGAGTGATGGAACGGTGTGGTTCGGCACCACCGTAGGCTTGGGCCGGCTGAAAGGAGATACCTTGAAAGTCTTCACAGTAGCCGACGGCCTGCCGGGACGGTGGGTGAAAAGTGTCGTCCGAGCCCGGGATGGCACACTTTGGGTCGGCACCTTGGGCGGGGCGGCTCGCTTCGATGGCCAGACCTTCACGTCACTGCCCTTGATCTCTGGCGTAGCCCACCCCGGCGTCGAGCGCATCTTCGAGTCCAAGGATGGCGGGCTCTGGTTTGCGACTTCCGCCGGCGTCTTCCGTTACGATGGCACCGCCACGAGCCGCCTGGATGTTGACCGCGGCCTCGCGAGCAACTTGGTCAACGCCCTGGCCGAAACCTCCGACGGAGCACTCTGGATTGCCACGGATGCGGGCCTTTCCAGGTATCATGGATCCACCCTTCTCAACTTCACCACCAAGGACGGACTGGGTCACGCGCAGGTCAGACACATTTTCGCGGATGCGGACGACGTGCTCTGGCTGGCGACCGATGCGGGTGTCTCCAGGTTTGATCCCAATGGCATTCTGGCCTTCACGAACAAGGACGGCTTGAGGCGCAGTGACAGCCCGGCGGGCGCCACGTCGGGCGTCTTCGCGATTGAGACCGATGCCAACGGGCGCTTTTGGATCGGGACCGAGTGGGGCGGCGTCTTTCGGGTGAACAGCCGGAAATTGGAACCTGTTCCGTCCCCGTCCACTCCGGCGGGCCGCAACGTGCGCAAGATTCATCGAACCCGCGACGGAACTCTTTGGTTTGGGACCGATTCGGGGATTCTCAAATACAACGGAACTGAACTGGTGAGCGTCGTCAAACGCCCCTGGGTCATTGCTTTGGGCAGCGATCACGAGGGCAAGCTCTGGTTTGGGCATGGCTGGGCGAACACCGGTGTGTCCGTTTTCGATCCCCGCACGGGCAGCGTCGAAGCGCTAAAGGGCAGCCTGGCGGAACGTAAAGTGTGGTCCGTCGCCGGAGATCGCGAGCGCGGAGTTTGGGTGGGAACGGCCAGCGGGCTGGTCCACTACCGCCCGGGACAACTCAGAGATTCTCCCACGACACTTCTCGATGAAGACCGGTTTGGAACGGTTTGGGATCTGGAATGTGACGAAGCCGGGGTGGTTTGGGTTTCCAGCACCTCGGGCCTCCATCGGTTGGAGGGAGCCACAACCCGGTCACTCACGAAGACGAACGGCCTGCCCGACCAGCATATTTGGAGCAGCACTCGGTCACCCGACGGTGTCGTGTGGATGGGCAGCGACACCTACGGCTTGCTCGGCTCCGATGGCCAGGTCGTGACCTCGATCGACGCTCGGGACGGCCTGGCCGGAAACAGGGTTTTCGCCGTGAAATCGGACCCCGAGGGCGCCCTTTGGGTGGGCGCGCAAGATGGAGGATTGACGTACTTCCGACGGAGCAAAGTCGCACCGGGAATCAGGCTCCGCGGGGTGAAGATTGATGATGAAGAGGCGCCAGATCTTTCCCAACCGCCCCGCGTGCCAGCCGGGCGCCGTTTGGCCGTCGAGTACTCGGAAATCGATCTCAAGACCCACCCGGACAAGCGGCAATTCCTCTATCGTTTGACCCGGGAGCCCGGCGAAACCGTGACCAACGCGGTCACCAGCCAGCGCTGGTTTGAGTGGAAACCGCGAAAGGCCGGTCAGTACGTGTTTTCCATCCAGGCGGTGGATCGCGACTTGAATTATTCGCCGGCGGTTCGTTTGGCCTTTTCCGTGACTCCTTTCTGGTACTTGAATTCTTGGATCATGATTCCAGCGGGAATCGGGGTGGCGGCGGTCGCGTTCCTGACCTCTCTGCTGGGATCGCGTTACGTGTCTCAGCGGCGGGAATCGAGGCGTTTGCGCGATCAACTGCATCTCCAGGATCGGCAAGCTCGCGAGCAGCTCGAAGCCAAGAACAGCGAATTGGTGGATTCCTCGCAGCGCCTGGCCGAAGCCAAGGAAGCGGCCGAGGTGGCCAACCAGGCCAAGAGCCTGTTTCTCGCCAACATGAGCCACGAAATCCGCACGCCCCTCAACGCCATTCTTGGCTACACCCAGATTCTCCAACGGGATCCAGTCCTGCCGCCGACGCATCGCAACGCCCTCGGCACCATCGAGCGCAGCGGCAACCATCTCCTGACCCTGATCAACGAGATTCTCGACCTGGCCAAGATCGAGTCGGGCCGGATGGAGGTCGTGCTCGCGGATTTTGATCTGGTGGAGCTCGTCTCCGACTTGTCGGCCATGTTCAAGTTGCGCTGCCAACAAAACGGTTTGGGCTGGCGCGTCGCTGGGCTGGACGACGCGTCCCTCCCGGTCCGCGGCGATGAAGGCAAGCTCAGACAAGTGTTCATCAATCTGCTCGGAAATGCCGTGAAATTCACCGATTCAGGGGAAGTGACGCTTCGGATCCGAAGGCAGCTCGACCATCGTTTTCAATTTGAGGTGCAAGATACCGGTCCGGGCATTCGGCCGGACATGCAAGAAAAGATCTTCGAGCCGTTCACGCAGGAGTCTGAGGGCCAAAAGAAGGGCGGCACCGGACTCGGGCTGGCCATTTCGCGGCGGCAAATCGAATTGATGGGTGGCACCCTGACTCTGGAATCCCAACTCGGAGTTGGCAGCCGTTTCTGTTTCGGTCTGAACTTGCCTCCAGGTGCCACGCCCCGTGCCGCCGAACCCAAACGCGCGGCGCGCCAGGCCCGGAAATTGAAGGCGGGCCGCCACCTCCGCCTCCTGGTGCTCGACGATATCGCGGAGAATCGGGACATGCTCAGTCTTTTTCTCCGGGGTCTCGGCGCGGAAGTCACCGAGACATCGACCGGTCAGCAGGCGTTGGAGGAGTTGCGACGCCATCCCTACGATCTCGCTTTTCTGGACATTCAGATGCCGGGCATGACCGGAATCGAGGTCGCCCAACAAGTCCTGGCCGAGCATGGCGAGGCGTGTCCCAAACTTGTGGCCATCTCCGCCTCGGTCTTGACGCATGAGCAGGAGCATTACGCGCGGATCGGATTTCACGAATTCGTTCCCAAACCATTCCGGTTTGAGCTGATCTGCGAATGCCTGTCTCGATGGCTCGGCGCCGAGTTCGAATATGACGAAGTCGAGAGCGCGGATCCCGCGCTCGAGAAAAAGCGCGCCGACACTTCACCTGTGGTCTTGCCCGGCGAACTGCTGGAGCGGCTCCGGCACGCGGCGGAAATGTACAGCGTGACGGAATTTGAAAGTTACCTGGCCGAGGTGGAAATGGTGGAGCCCGGTGGATCCGACCTGGCTGAACGGCTGCGAGAATTGAGCCGCAACGTTCAATTCGAAGAAGTGTTGAAAACGCTGAGCCAAATCCCCTCCCCAGGCGGACAAGGCCGAGCGGGTAGTGGGTGAAGAGTTGCGGCGGAGGCGGTGGACAGAAGCGACGCTGGTGACGGTGGCCTGGATTGCGCAGCGATTGCAGATGGGCAGCGTGGCCAATGTGAACACACTGCTTGACCAGTGGCGGCAGCGCAAACAGAAGCAATAGCTGTTCATAAGAACTGACCCGTTTACATGCGAATTCTGGTTGAGAGTCCACCGCGCGTGACGCAGTGCGGCGAGCTTTGATTCTTACAGGCGCTCATATCAGGCACTGGGCGGTCGCCGCGGTTCAAGATGTGGGATTGGGCTATGAGGATTTCTTGCTTATTGCGGCGTGACTCCGATGCCATCGTCGAATTGTCCTTTATGGCGCGGTGATCCGCACGCGGTAGAAGAGGGATTTCCCGCCGGTGACACTGCCGGTATGCAGGCAGTTGGTGGTGCCTTCGCCGCTGCCGAACACGCTGACGGACGTGAAGTCGGCGAAGTTGTTCGTGAACCCTCCGCTGGCAGTTGGAGCGTTGGTCTGGAGGATGTAAGTCCTGCCGCCCACGGTCGTCCACGTCACGCGGACGTCGTTACTCTCTCCTGCGATCCGCGTGAGCCGCAACGCCGAGGCGCTGTTAGTCGGATCGGTGCCACAGGCACATTCGTTGGCGTTGATCTGACCATCGCCGTCGGTATCCACGCTGTCCGGCAGATACGGGCGGAAAACCCCGCTGCCGGTCACGTTCGCGCTCCCGGCCCAGCCGTTCGTACTGCCGAAATAGACCCGCATTCCGCTGGGGATGGCGAGCGTGCCGGTCCCGAGAATGGCTCGCACGTACACCGCGTCGTTGCCGGCACTATTGGGGAAACTGTCCACCACGGTCACGGTCCCGGCAGTTATGAGCGTGCCGAACGCCCAGTTGTTCGAGATGTTGCCGGCGCACGGGCCAAGATCGCGGCTCGCCTGCTCCAAGTTGTGCGCGCCGCTGCCGGTAAACTCGAACGTGGATGCCAAGACATCGTAGGCCGTGTTGGTCGTTGCGTTGTTGAAACTACCGCCCACGCGGAACAGGTCATTGGCGTCGCCGCTGATCACATCGTCAGTGCCGAGATTGAGGTCACCGGCCGAAGTGTTCGTGACGGCGTAATCGTTGAGAATATAGTTACGGAACGAGGTCGGATGTTGCACCGTGGCGCCTCCTGCCCTGACGCTATAGTAGATGGGGATATATTTATCGGCGTTGGTGGTGCTGTCGCGATGGATATTAATATTAAAGGTCTTGGGCGTCATGTCACCATCGGCCCAGGTCAGCGTGCCTTGCGTTGCGTCGTAGTCGGGATTGGGCGGCCAAAAGGCGGCGATGACATAGGGGTAGGAATCTACGCCTCGAACAGGCAAGCCGGTCGCGTAATCCAACTCGACCTGACCCGTGGCACCACCCACACGGAGGCAGGTGATGGTCATCACGGTATTTCCCTCCTGAATCGCCGCCGGCGATACTTGGTAGATCGTGCCGGGCCCGTCGTCGTTGGCGATCGTCAGCACTGCGGCGCTTGTCCCCAGCGCCGAGCCTCCCGTGGGGGAACTCAATATCAGGTTGATCGTCTCATCCGGTTCTACCGTGAAATCATTGGCTATCGGCACGGTGAAACTCTTTGGGGTCGAGTCTCCAGCGGCCCAGGTCAGGGCGCCTGACGTATTCGTATAATCCGTGTCAAGGGTCGCCGTACCGGCACTGGTGGAATAACTCACCGAGACCGCCCCTGCTGAACCTCCACTACGGGTCACCGTGATATTCAAGGGCGAAGACGCCCCTTCATCCTGAGCATAGCAGGAAGCGCTGAACTCCAAGACGCCGGCGGTATTGGCCGCCGCAGTTACGGTGCCGGTAATCGCCTGGCTGGTATTGACGTAGGTTCCACTCGGAGTCGTTTCCAGTTTCGCGGCCTTGACCTGATAGGTGAATGTCCCGGACGAAATACTGCTGTCCGTCCATATGTTCGTGGTCACAGGATTGGCCGTCAACCGCGCGAAGGGACCGTTCGGGTCCGCCCCGCGATAGACATAGTACCCCAAAAGAGGGCTGTCGGTGGAGGCTTGCCACGATAACACCGGGTGATTATTGCCATCTTTACTGGTGATCAGCGCTGAAGGGGGCTTAACCGTGAACAATCGCAGCGTGGGATCGCCCATCAAGGCGATATGAATGCCGCCACTTTGACTCGAATCATACAAAGGATAGGTGGTTGTGTTATTTTGTTTCAAACGAATGGTCTCACCAAAAGTGCCGCCGAGACCCAGGGTGTGCAGATAACAGCTTGGACGAAGTCCATACACGCTGGCGAGTCCATTGGTCGAGCTCGCCAGAGGCGCTCTCAGTAAATTCCTAACTTTATCCCAGTCGCCGTGATGACTTCCGAATGACATGGAGAACACTAAATTGATGGCATTCGTCGCGTAATCCTCTGAAAACATTGTGGCCGCAGTTGCACCAGGCCCAATGCGTTGATTATCGCCGCTACCCGTAACACAAAAACCTAGATACGCCTGTTTGCTCGTTACGAATTCTTGATGAAAATAACCGGAAACAAGATTGCTGGCGCCGACCAAGGGTGACCATGAACGCCATCCGCCCTGTTCATTCCCGTAGTTCTTGTCTGATTCCCCTTCCATTATGAGAGTGCGCCGGGGCAACACGGTGAGCGCGTGGCGATGATTATGGCTCTTGGTGATATATTGTTTCAACAGCGTGGTTTCAGTCTGGAACATATTCCAGAGGTCCACGCGACCCACTTCCAGTTCAACCTCGCTTGGCACCCAGGTTTGGTCGAACTTCCCGTCGCCAGGGATATTCCAACACGTGTAATAAAGGCCCGCGACGGTCGCGTTTGTCTTATAAACCACGTTATCCGTCCAGACTCCATCCATGTCACCGTAATAAACATCGGCCGGAAAGGCGCCGGTGTGTTCCGGGGCGTGTCCCGTGGGGGTGAAGATCCCCGAATAGGGAACAGGCACATGGCCAAAGAGCAACACCGATTTCACTTCTTTTGGATTCTTCAGATAATCGGTCACGATGAGCTGCTTTACCGTCGGAGCGCCCGTTTTCTCATATGGGCCCGGTCCCACACTAAGGTTTTCAGTTCCTCGTAAAACATCGTGCCGAATGACCGACCAGCCATCGCCGATAAGATCAGCCTGGAGGAGGGCCAGTTCCGCGCTGCAGGCTGCGGCGATGGTGGTGTCCACGATGAGGATGACCGTGCCCCGATGATCCACAGGCGGGAGGTTAATGCCGGAATAAAGATACCCGTAGGTGGTAAGAGGAGCTAGTTCTGGAGGAGACCAATCATCTGTATTGGCCATAATGGTCGTGGTCCTTATAACTTTGTATTCGTAAGCTTGGCCAGCCGTCACATTCGTGTCGATCCATGAAGTGGCGCTCCCAAGGGCGGTTCCAACTTGAACCCAGGTCTTATCTGCAAGCGGCTTTCGGGAAATTCTATAACCCGTGGCCAGGCTCTCCAAGGGCCACTTTAAAGTAATGGATGGCGACGGGGTTGCGGCCACAACCGCCTCGGCCAGGACAGCCCAATCCGATGCTTTCGACACCGTAACCCCCGCTCCAGGCGGAGGATTATACCAAATCGCTTTGGGCAAGGTAATCGCTCCACCCCGAGCCGTCAGGACGAGATCCGCCTGGGCGTAGGCAGCCGAAGGGACAGTAACCGGTGACGGAACCTGGGCTGGTGTAATGCAGGTCACCGTGTAATCGTCCACCACGGTCAAGCTGGTCGCCAGGATCCCGCCAATGGTCACCGTCGTTGTTCCAGTCAGGTTTTCGCCGTTGATCGTCTGCTTCGCGCCGCCTGTGTATATCGAATAGCTGGGAAAGACCCGGTAGATGATCGGCGCTGCCGCGTGAGCCTGAAGAGCACTCAGAGCGATCAGGCTAACGATTGCCAAAAGAGGTCGTTTCATAAAAATTACCAATGTCAGCACTCTACCCGTCTGTCAAGCTATCCCACAACGAAAGCAACAACTTTCCGATGTAACCCATTCGGACCGGCCCGCTGACACCACTTCGTTTAAAAACTAAAAGAAGACGCTAGTAATGAAACAGCCTCTTCGCGTACTCGAGTGGGTGAATTTGGAGGGTTTTTGAGCGAAGGAGCGAGGTAGAACGAGCAGGGGGGCGAGCTGCGAGCCCTCAGCTCGCGCCCCCCTGCGGTCAAAGGTTCGTTGGACTTTTGTTACATCTTGCATGGGTGGCCTTTCGTCCTCAGATTTCAGGAAGCATGCAGGTCAGAATCTTTAGCCTCAGGTATTCTTCATCCCGCAACCCGTAGGCTCGCCTCTGGATGACCCGGATCTTGTTGTTGAAACCCTCGACGAATCCGAGGGACACTTTGTTCCGTGGATCACAATGGGCCGCGATGCCGTCCCAATGACGTTCCACCAGTTTGACAAACTTTTCATACGGTTTAAGCCGTTGCCATTTTAGGGCGCTCTTCCAGTTCTCAAAGAAGCGTCGCGCCCACACTTCCCGTTCATAGTTCCAGAGTTGGTCAAAGGATTCCTTCAGGAGATACGCCACGTTCAATCGCTTGTTGACTTTCAACAACTTGGCCAAAGCCCGGCGTCCCTCCAAGGTTAGGTTTTCCCGATGGGAGAGGAGCGTGTATTTCTGTCCTTTGATGAACTGGCGAGTTTTTCCAGTCAGTCGTGCGTATTCACTCTGGCGCACTTCATCCAAAGCCTGGCCCAAGTGTTGCATGACATGGAACTTGTCGAACAAGATTCTGGCCTGCGGAATGTGCGTCTGAGCCGCATTCCGAAAGGGTTTCCACATGTCCATCACCGCCAGGTAAATCCCCTTTCGTTTTCTCTCGCTCAACTCCGCGTAGAACAAACCCATGCTTTCCTCAGACCGATCATGGCCTCCAAACCAGATCGGTCTCAAGCGCCATAAGTCACTCACCACGATGCGATAGGTATGACCTTTGCGAATGGATATTTCGTCAATGCCAATCACCTTGGGACCGGGCAGGCCCGCGCGCCGCAGTTGTTCGCGCATGTATTGTTTCTCCAACTCTTTGACCGTGTGCCAGTTCAAGCGTAGTTCCCGGGCCACGTCCTTGATCGTCCCGGCTCGACAGCGCCTTCCCACGTAGAACGCAAAGCGTTTGGTGTAAAACGGATTGTCCGCCAGCCAATCCAAAAGCTCGCGTTTGACCGTGCGGCATCCGACGCATGCTACCCGCCGCACCGCGACCTCCAGATAGACGTGGGTGTCGCCACAGGATAGATCTCGAACTCGGCGGACCTTCTGGTCGTAATAGCTCTTGTGCCAAAGGCCACACACGCCACAAGCCGTTTTTTTTGGCGCCGCCCCAAGGGAAGCACGCGCGCCGTTGGATCGCCAAAAATGCCAACCACCATGGCCCCTGGAATAAACCCCTTGAATCGATAAGCGTCCCGGAGCTGACGCCGTCGCGTTCTTTTTGCCATCGATTCACTGTAAACGAACTCTTGCCCACCTAAAACCCATTCCAGCCCCATCTACATTGGCTCCGAACCACGTTTCTTACTCAAATTCACCCACTCGAGTACGCGAAGAGCCATGGCATTGTTCCAGCCGCTGCTCAATCCGGCCAGTCCGCCCCGATAGGTCGCGTCATCGAGGTCGATTCACTCGGCGCCATCCAGCAGGTTCAAGCGGTGTGGGTCAAAGGCTGAATTCCCCGAGTGTGAGCCAGCCGGCGAGGTCGCGGTCTTGCGCGGCGTTGGCAAAGCGAAGCGGTTGGGCGCCCGGCAACGGATTGGGTACCCGCAGCAAAAGACGATAGGTGCCTGACGCAAGGTCGGCCACCTTCGTGCGGTGTCGCCACGGGCGCTGGCCCTCGCCGGGTTGAATGCCGGTCAATTTCCAATCGGTGGTCCAGGTCGCGGCAAGTTTGCCAGCGTGGTCGAGCGCGGCGAGCTCGACGGGCCAGTCATAGTAGAACGGTGCCACCCCCGTGTTCGTCATCGAGAGCGTGACTGTCAGTTGCCCGTCAGCGAGAGCGAGGTCCGCCGTCGCAACGTGCAGTTCGTAGCCCATCCGTTGCGCCGCGCGAATGGCCCGCTCCCGCGCCGCGCCTTTCAGCCCGGGACGGAACAGGCCTTCGTGGCAAAGCCACGAGACATGCGTGACGGCAACGCACCGATCAAACTCCTGTCCTTTCGGCGCGCAACTCGGCTCGTCGAACAGGCACGCCCAGACCTCGGGCCGCACTTCGCCGCCGATGGCTTGCGCGCGCCATTTGTCGGGCGCCTGGGTCGAGCGCAGCCGGGTCTCAAAAAACCATTCGTCGCTGCGTTTTCCCGTATGCACCGTGGCCCAGGCGAACGAATCGTCGTGGTAACCGATGGCGCGGGTGCTGTTGTCGGCATAGCGATAATCGTTCGCGCCGGCGGGATAGCGCGCCACCAATTTCGTCTTCTTGAACGCCCCTTCGTAGGCATCCATGACCTCGCGCTGGACGGTCTTCGACGCGAACCACTGGTCGTTCGGGGAATTGTGCCACTCGCCCCAGGTGCCCAACAAACCAAGACCAACAAAGCCGAGGCGCGGATCGCCATCGTAGCGCTGGCCCAGGGCGTGGATGAAGTTCGTCAGCGCGGCCCGCAGGCGCGGGTCTTCGTAGTCCGGGGTGTGGTCAATGGCAGGTGGGAACGGCTGGGTGTTGGTGTTGGTCCAAGTGCGCAGCCTAAGTCCGGCGGCGATGAGATACTGCGGGACGCCAGTCGTCCGGCCCGGCCATTCGAGATAGAAACGCGCGAAAAACTGATGCCCGCGCGACGCGGCGGCGTTCAGTTTGGCGTCGAGCGGAGCCCAGTGGAAATTCGTTGGCCCGGTCATCAAGTCGGAGAGCTTCGTGTAATCCCACTCCAGGCTGTGCGGAAAGGTGGCGTTGGCCCGCAGGTAGGGGACGAAGCCCTTGAGCGGGTTGTCGGCTGGAGCGGGCGAGTAGCTCAACGGCGCGGATTCCGCGAATGCTCCAGCCGCCACCAGCAGCGTGATCAAGAGGAAGAGGTTCATGGGAGCCGGGATGAAAGTTCCTTCGTCGGCCGCAAACCGTCCGGGTCCAACAGGGCCGGTGCGGCTTTCCCATCCGTCACGCGCACACGATAGACCGCGCCACGGCCGCGGGCGCGAAGAGTCAGGGCGCCGAGTTGGGGGATGTTCACCTTCGCTTCGCGGTCGGGGCCGGCGGCAGCCCAGGCGGTGACCAGCCATTCATCCTTCGCCTTCAGCTTGCGCGCGAGCACGCGCACGTCCTTGTCGCCGGACGGAAATTCGTAAGCGGGCAGATCCTTCGAGATGCGATGCTGGCTCGGACCGGGCAGCAGATCGCCTTCGCGGAGGAAGCTCTCCAAGTGCGAGAAGAGCGCGTGGACGTGCGCCAGGGTCGTCATTTGTTGAAGCCAGTGCGGCGGTTGGTCGGCCGGGAACGGCACGCCGAACCCGCCTTGGGGATAGGCGTAATAACCCGCGTTGCCGCCAACCATGCCGGACGTGTAATAGCATTTGAGGAAGCCCGTGTAGCGTGTCAGATCGCCGAGGCCGCCGTCGTCCTTCAGGTTGTCGCGCGTCCAGCCTCCGCAGAGCCAGTTGTAGGAGAGCGGTTGGCCGTGGGCGATTTCGCGGGCGGTCGCGTTGAGCGCCTGCGTCAGCATGTCGTTGACGCCGGTCCAGCCGTCGTTGAAACTTCGGTAGTAGCCTTCGTTGGACGGCAGGTCGGACACAGGCTTCATCGCCTCGTAAGCCCAGCACCAGTCGCGCCAGTTCGCGATGCGGTTCCGGTGCGTGCCGCCGCCCGACGTGTAAAAGCTGTAAAGCATCCGGTCGGGCACGGCGCGGCGCACCGACTCCGCAATGATCAACTCCTGATGCGCCTTGCGCTCGGAAACGTAGTCGAACCACGACCGGTCGCCCTTGGCCTTGAGGATGCGCGGGTCTTTCTCCCACACGGGCCGCGCGAAGCCGAGGACGCCCAGCGCATATTCGCCGCCGTTGAGCACGATGGCGATGGGGCATTTCTCGCGAATACGCCGCAGCGGATTGGCCCGCAGTTCGCCCGCCTGCGCCAGAACGGCATCCGGCGCTTCGGGGCTCCAGACCGTTTTGCGCTCGTCCCAGACGTTGCCGTCCATGGATTGCGCCTTGGCGTCGAGAGCCCGACCCTCGGCGTCGCGAACCCAGGTTTCCGGCGGCACCTGTTTCGGCAAGTCGCGCGCGACAATGACGGCCAGCGGATACTTCTTTGGATTCGATGCGGTGAGCGCGCAAAGTTTCACAGCGAGGCTGTTGGTGTCAGCAAGGTCTTTCTCCACCTGTTTCTCGGTGGCGTAGCCGCCGAACTCCAACGCGTAACCCCAATGCTCGGCCAACTCGACCCGCGCGTCGAACGGCAGCGTCCAGCCGAAGCGCGTCAGTGGCGGCAGCGTGTGGCCGGCGCGGAACTGTGGTTTGGGCTGGGCGGCCAGCCAGGCGGCGGGGGCCAGGCTCGAGGCGGTGGGATTGCGATTCGTCAGCGCGGAAACCGGGCCGGCGACATCCGCTCCGACCCAGCCCACAGCAAAATGACTGGCGGCCAGCACGAGCCAGCAGCGGTTGAAACGATATCTACTCATAGCGTTGGGACGAGAGTAGCGGTTCACAGCTAAATTTGCTACTTCGGCGGCAGGGGCCGATAGAGCACTGTTTTAAAAGGAGGAGACGACGTGAGGAGACTCACTTTTCCTCGTCTTACCGGGCAGTTTGTTCCTCGATGAAACTGGCCGCTCGCTTTAGAACCAGCTTTCGAGTGCGGATCCCTGGCCACGATTGAATCCAGTTCAGTCCGCTCGGCCTCCGTGGCTTGGTTCGCGATGACTTTCATGGCCAAATCGAAAAAGCGCTGGTCATTCATTTCATTCATCACAAATACGCCTCCAATTCTTTCAACAATTTGGGATGCCGCAATCCTTGCTTGCGAATCGCCTCCAAACCACGCTTGAGCTGATCGGCCCATTAATCCTGTCGATCCGGTTAATCCTGTGGAAAAGATCGGGCAGAAAATATTTGTCAGAAGCTCGCCCCCGTTTGCGATGGAGTGAGTGAGGCTGTTCGAGTGAACGAACAAAAAACTGGCGGCGAGCGCCGCTGACACTGCCGAACGGACCTCTACGAATTCAACTCCATGAAAACGCTGATTTGATTTCTTCAGCCAGACGGCCAGCTTCTTCCTCCATCAAGCTGCTGTGGCGAACGAGGGCCTCCAAGCGCAGCCCATCCAGGAACGAATTCAGGCGGTCGGCCGGCACTTCGTCCTTCGGAATCGTGACGCGAACGTCTGTGTCCGTTGTCTCGACCGTAATCATGTGGACAAGCCAACCGTGTGCGACGAGACCCGCAAGCTCGGAGCACAGGCGACTGTTTGCCGATGGCCCATGCGCTGGCCTGCCGCCCGCCAAACACGCGACCGGCGCCAAACCCTGCCGGCGATTTTCCAGTCAGTGTTTCCACTCTGACAGATGACCGAGGAAGGCTGGCTCGCTGAATCGTTACCAAGCAAGAACGCAATGGGAAATCGCTGCCAAGGGCTGTTTTGGCTGGCCCCTCTTTTCCTAACCCTCTCCGTTCTCCAACCTTGCCTTGGCGACACCAGAATCCGCGGCTTCATCCACTTCTTTGCATAACCGGTGGGCTTCCATCCACGTTCCCACGTCGATATTGGACTCGGTGACAAACTCCAACCGACTGGTAAGCGTGTGCAGAGCTTGCAGCAGTTCTTCCTCACACAGCCGGGTCGCGCGCGCCAGGCGTTCCTTGTGCTTGAACAACTCGACGAACAGGTAGCGGGGGCAATAGAACCTCAAGTTCGCGGACGGGCCGAGACGATCTCTCAAATCGCCTCGCTGGGCAGCGAGACATTTGAAGGCGATGTTCGCGTCAACGACCACGCATTCGGCGTTCATGGAGCCGGCTTGATGAACCGATCCTTGTTCGCGGCCCACCAGCCCGTCTTGATTTCTTCAGCCAGACGACCGGCTTCCTCCTCCGTCAGGCTGCTGCGGCGAACGAGGGCTTCCAAGCGCAGCCAATCCAGGAACGAATTCAGCCGGTCCGCCGGCACCTCGTCCTTCGGAATCGTGACGCGAACGCCTGTGTCCGTTGTCTCGACTGTAATCATGCGGACAAGCTAACCGTGTGCGACGAGACCCGCAAGCTCGGAGCACAGGCGACTGTTTACCGATGGCCGATGCACTGGCCTGCCGCCCGTCAAACACGCGACCGGCGCCAAACCCTGCCGGCGATTTTCCAGTCAGTGTTTCCACTCGGAGAGATGACCGAGGAAGGCTGGCTCGCGGAATCGTTGCAACGTGAAAACGCGATGAAAAATCGCTTCCAAGGGCTGTCTTGCCGGATCCCTTTTTTCCTAACGCTCTCCGGCCTCCAACCTTTCCTTTGCGACACCAGAATCCGGCAGCGTGCCGCTCAATACACCAGCACCAGGACGGCGGCTTGTTCGGCGGACTTCACGACGTCCTCGAACTTGCGGTCGCGGGTGATTGGCTCTTTGAGCTTCGCGGCCACTTCCGGAACGGATTCGAGGAAGCTGAGAAGAAGGCTGCTCTTCACCGCGTAATTTACGTTCTCCGGCAACGCTCCGGTCGTGGACAACGTAGCTGCAGCATTGAGCTTGGCGGACACAACACCGACTACGTTGCCGCGTTCATCGACAAGTGCGCCACCGGAATTCCCTGGCTGCACCGGGACACTGATCTGGAAATAGCGTGGGTCATCCCGTGCGCCGGTGAGCGACGCGATTTCTCCTTTGGCCAGTTTTGGCGCGAAACCCTGCAAGCCGATGTTGGGAAATCCGACCGTGGCCACAGTATTGCCCGACCGCACCGCTCGGCTGGCGGCCACTGGCAATGGTGCAAACTTGCCCTCTGCCTTGCGCAATACGAGGTCATTGGCGGCATCCACTTTTACAGCTCTGGCAGCGAAATACCCTGCAATCGAGAAAAGGCGAATCTCGCTAGCCCTTTCGACGACATGATAACTTGTTACTAGAAATCCATCTTGTGTGACAAAGAAACCAGTGCCGCTGCTTGAACAACGAAAGTCCGCGATTCCGTCAATTGAAACCGATGACCGGGTGGAAATGTTCCGGGCCTTGAATTCGCCGACCAACCACCTCGCCTTGGCGATTTGCTCAGGCATCATTAAGCTTTCCAAGCGGGCGAGATTATCATGGGCCGCTTCCACGCCTTGCTTCGATGCAAGGTTGAACCACTTGTAAGCCTCCACGCAATTCTGTTTCACGCCATCGCCTTTGACATAACAAACGCCAAGATTTGACTGAGCCTGTGCCTTCCCCTGTTCGGCCGCCTTGTGGTACCAAAACGCAGCCTGTGCAAGATCCTTGGCGACTCCCTTCCCTTTACCGTAGCAAACAGCGAGCGTGTACTGAGCAAGCGAGTGTCCCTGCTCTGCGGCTTTGCGATACCAAAGGATCGCTCGCGGATGATCTAACGGCACACCGCGTCCCTCAGAGTAGCAAGCACCGAGCACAGCTTGCGCATCCGCAAATCCTTGATCCGCTCCCTTCTGCCACCACTTGACTGCTGCGGCAATGTCTTGTTCCACATGATCGCCCGTTGCATAGCGAACTCCAAGAGTGAACTGAGCCTCGGCATCTCCTTGCCCCGCGGCCCTACGAAACCATTCTACCGCTTCATTTTCGTCTTTGCCTACACCCAGGCCAACATCGTAGCAGAGTCCTAATACAAACTGAGCAGTCGTGTGGCCTTGGTCGGCTGCTCTGCGAAACGAGCTAATAGCCTCGCCCACATCCTTCTTAACACTCATTTTTCCGTTGAATTGCAGCGTGCCCAAGTAAAACTGCGCTTGCGCATCTCCCTGTTCTGCCCTTGCGTTGATTTGTTCGACCAGCTTTCGCTCAACTTCGTCTTGTTGAGCGGGCAATTGCACTATAGTTGTGTTCATAAACACTGACGCAAGCGCCCATACTGACAGATTCGACTTCATAACGGCAGGTTAGTCGGTTCCAATCCGCTGGCAAGTTTTCATAAACGCGCGCATGACTTGACCTGCATCATCTGCGATGCATTGCAGCGTTTCCGTGCTCAACTGCTGCTTTTCCATGTCTTCCCGCTTTCTCACCCCGGCTCCCTCAGCCAACTCGGAGATTATGGATCGCGCGAGATCAGCTACCTCCTTCATCATGTTCACGCGAGGACGCACTTCCTCGAATACTTCTTGTGGGGCTTTCCTTTTCCATCGGTGGGCACAGACCTGATGACGAATCTTCTGCAACTCGTCTATGGGCTGGCGATTGGCGTGGATTCTCTCATTCAGCTTCTTTGCGAGTTCTGGCTTCGACACTCCGACTTCTCTGACTAAGTTACAGATCGACGTTGCCTTCTCTTTGTCTTCGAAAAGCAGTGCTGTCGCCACGCAAAATCCACAAAACAGTGTGTCGTGCATTATGAGAAAGAACTCTGGATGCGTTTCTCTTGTTTCGCGATCAGCATCCTTCTTTTCAAATAACACGCGAAAGATCGTGTAGCTCCACGTAAGCTTAATCACCGCGACGATCATCTCATCGAGCTCATTTTCGTAGGTTTTCATGATGTCAGATTGTTGGCAGGTTGTTGCTCGCGATCAAGCCACCCCTGTCGTCCATCCAACATGATTATAGTCCCGAAAGATTTCGGCGAATAGTCTCGATAACTCGCCCGTCGGCAATCTTGAGGCGGGCGCAATGCAAAAGGTGTCGCCAGAGGCATTGACCTATTCACTCGGAAAGAAGGGTTTCTTTGCCCCATTTCCGAAAGTCCTCCAACCGCGCGCTGCCGAAGCAACCTGCGGACGATTTCGCGGGGAGCGGCGATACCCCGATGCACTCCGCCTTCACGCTTTTCAAATGCTCTCGCTGATTTTCCATACAGGGGGCAGCGAAATTGGCGGCCATAACCCGCTGGTCAAGCTTTGGTCCGCGATGGTTTGAAAGGATAATACTTCACGCCAATCCCCTCCATTCGGATGGCGGAACGGAATCAGGCGAGACGGCTTTTTTCATGCCCAAGTGTTTTCCAGCTCCGACAAAGGAGCGCGGCTGGTGTGCCGCAATAATGCGGACGTAAGGTTTGCCAAAGCGAGTCACGAGAAGCTCCTCGCCGGCTGCGGCGGAATCCAGGAGGTCGGTTCCCCGGCGCAGAGATCCAAGCGTTACAGTTTTCATGTTGAACACTCTGTAGAATCACTCGGCCATTTGCAAGTGCCGGTCAAGCCTTGATCAAGGAATCATGATGGGGCCGCACTATGCCACTCGCCTGCAAGCTGGCCCTGGCGTGGAACGTGGGAAAATGAACGGGGTCTTACACTTTGACACAGAGATCGCATTTGTTGACCCGTCCCGCATCGGCCGCCCGTCTCGAACCGAAGCTGCCGAAGAAGCGCCGCTCAACGGCATTGACCTATTCACTCGGAAAGAAGGGTTGCTTTGCCCCAATTCCGAACTTCCCGCAACCACGCATTACCGGAAGAACTTGCGGACGATTCCGCGGGACGCTGCCCTGGCACACGTGGTCAATCATCCCGCCATTATGTCCGCGAAGAACTAGTTGA
>CAYHFE010000011.1:0-36159 GCA_964355375.1 uncultured Verrucomicrobiota bacterium | reverse complement strand
ACGATGTCATTCGGCGCATTGAGCGGCTTGCCCTGCCATTGGTCGGCCAGGACCTTGACCGTGCCGTTGTGCTCGTAGCGGACGACGCGGCGATGCCCATGCTCGCAGGCGAGTTGTCGGCCTTGAAAATCGAAGGTGTTGCCGTTGCTGTGCCCGGCGGGACGGCGAAAGACGCTGACGTGGCCGTCCTCTTCGAGCCAGCGGTACTGGCAATTGTTCGGGATGTCGCTCCAGAGGAGGAACCGGCCGACCCCATTCCAGGCGGGTCCCTCGGCCCAAAACGTGCCGGTGTGAAGACGCTGAATCGGCGTGTTGCCGATCTTGTATTTCTCAAAGCGCTGGTCGAGAACCACGATGTCGGGATCGGGATAGCGCACGGGCTTGGCGCCGGTCCAATCCCGTTCGGCGGCCAGGGCGGGCCGGAAGGCGGCCACGCCGGCCGCGCCGGCCGCGGCCAAGGCGGCGGTCAGAAAAGTCCGTCGATCCAAACGCGAGCCGGGGCGAGTCGGGCTGGGAGGAGACGCGGTCGAAGGTACATTCGTATTCATGGGCGATCTTGGAGTTCCGGTGTTCTGGGCGGAAAGAGTGTCGTCGCCGGGGCCGCAATTCAAGGAAAAGCTTGCTCGTGACTTTCTTGGACGTTCGTGGTTTGCTCGATCTACTGAATCCCACGTCTCGTTTGGTCCAACGCCAAACTCTGGGAGCCACCTTATGAAAAAGCACACCCACCGCAACTGGTCTCGCCGCGACTTTCTCGTGGCTTCAAGCGTGACGGCCGGGCTCGTGACGACCCGAGGGTCGGCGCAAGTTTCGTCCGGCCCCGCCGCCTCGGGGCAATCCGGATCCGCGAAACCGATGATGAAAATCGCCGAGGTCTTCGGGCCGACCGACGAGAAGCTGTGGCGCCTGGTCAAGCAGTGCGGCGCCGATCACGTCGTCGGAACTTTCTCCGGCCGGCGCGGCGATCGAGCCGCGGGAGAAAAGCCTTGGAGCCAGGCGTCGCTCGAACGGTTGAAGAAAGCTTACGAGGAGAGAGGATTCGAGTTAGCCGTCCTCGAAAGCCGGCCGCCCACGGATAAGATCAAGCTCGGTTTGCCGGGCCGCGATGAGCAGATCGAAGATGTCTGCGAGCTGATTCGAAGCATGGGCGCGCTGCACATTCCGGTCTGGTGTTACGAATGGATGCCCGTGTTCAACTGGATGCGCACGACCAATGATCAACGGTCCCGGGGGGGGGCCTTGGTGGTGGCCTTCGATTACGAAAAGGTCAAGGATCAACCGCAAACCGAATATGGAACGGTCACCGAGGATCAGCTCTGGGCCAACCTCAAGTATTTTCTCGAGCGGGTGGTTCCCGTGGCCGAGAAGGCTAACGTCAAGCTGGCCATGCATCCGGATGATCCGCCGCTCTCGCCCATTCGCGGGTTGAGCCGCATCATGCGCAGCGTGGAGAATTATCAACGCCTCCTCGACCTGGTGCCGAGCCCGGTCAATGGCATCACTCTTTGCCAGGGCAACTTCACGATGATGACGAAGGATTTGCCCGGAGTGATTCGGCATTTCGGCCGGCAAAAGAAGATCTTCTTCGTTCATTTTCGCGACGTCCGCGGCACCCCGGAGAAATTCGAAGAGACCTTCCATGACAACGGCCAGACCGACATGGCGGCCTGCATGCGCGCCTACCGGGACATCGGCTACGACGGCGTCTGCCGCCCCGATCACGTGCCCACGATGGAGGGGGACAGCAATGATCGTCCCGGCTACTCGACCATCGGCCGGCTCTTTGCCATGGGCTACATTCGGGGATTGATTCAATCGGTGTATTCCGAAGCCTGAGGCGTCACCGCAGGAGTTTCGGCGTGCTTTGCCCCGTGAGTAACTGGAATCGCTGGAGAACTGGGAGCGGAAGGAAGCAGAGCGACAGATCATGGAGGACCGAACGCCCAGGCGGCGAGACCGGTGAGTCGAGGGCGCCAAGAAGTTTCCCGATGACCTTTCCGGTGGGGCGCTTCGTCCTCTCACCGTGAACCGATCCACCGGTGGGGCGAGACTCCGGCGAGCTCGGGAATCGTTCCCGACGGGAGGGTCAGGGCTCGACAGCGTCTCGCCCCACCGAGGTTCATGGGATGGCGGCTTCGTCATCCTGGTGGATGGGGCGATTTTCGACGATCGCGGATGATGACTTGGGTCAAATTTCCGAGCCCCTTTTGCGGCCGCGGTCAAATAAGTGCCTCAGCGCAATCGTCGAAGCTGGATTAGACACTGCGAACCGCGGCGCACGTTCAACCGCGCCGCGGATCTCGGGCCATGCAAGTGAACCGACGCCTCAGCTCAGGCCAGTCCCATCTCGGATGGCCTGCGCCGTCGGTTACTGGCCTGAAATGCGGTTGCCTCATCGCAACAGAGGAGCATTCCCCATGAAGACAAATCCCGTCCACCATTCGTGTCACTGTCATTGCCATTGTTCCGGATCGGCCGCGTCCCCGGTCCGCGCGGAAACCGACGTCACCCGCCGCCGGTTCATTTACGCGGTTGGAGCCTTGACCGCAGGGGCGTGGGCGCTGCCGCGGGTTGCGGTGGGGGCCGGAGAAGGCCAGATTCTGCAGCGCACGCCGCCGGTTCGGACTGCGTTGAAAGTGCAGCCGGTTCTGACCTACAGCTTGCCGCAACGGCGTGAAGCCACCAGTTGGCGGGAATGGGGCGGCGTGCACACGGAAGCCGCGGCGGCGGCCGAAGCGGAGCGAATCGCCGGTGAATTGGGCGAGCTCAGTCGGAAAGCCGATTTTCCCCTGGAAATCCTCCCGGTCAAGCGGGTCAAGAATGTCGAGCAGACCGGAGCGATCGCCCAAGGCACTCAGGATCTGACGCTCATTTACGCCGCGGGCGGGAGTGGGCGGATCCTCGAAGCCATGACCAACAAGGAGAAGTGGAACCTGCTGTTCCTGCGGCACGAACCCGGCCCCGTGTATCTGTGGTATGAGATCGCCCATCCGCGTCTCTTGAGGAAGACGGTCGATGATTTTGGGCAACCGGGATTGGACGTGCAGGACGTGGTGGTGGACAACGCGGACGAGCTGCTTTGGCGAATGCGGGCTTTGCACGGCCTGAAGAACACGCTCCAGAAGCGGATCGTGGCCATCGGAGGCGCTTCCGGATGGGGGGCGGGCGGGCAGAAGGCGCCGGTGATGGCCCGGGAGCTTTGGAAGCTGGATCTGCGAGATTATCCCTACAGCGAGTTGGGGCCGCGGATTAAACGAGCGCGTCAAGACAGCGGGCTGGTCCGCCGGTGCGAGGAGCAAGCGGGACGCTATCTCAAGGAAGCGGGCGTCAGCCTGCACACGACCCGCGAGTTCGTGAACAACGCGTTCGTTCTGTGCGAGGTTTTGAAAGATGTCATGGCCGAGGCGCGGACCGACGCGATCACGATCAATTCCTGCATGGGCACAATCATGCCGATGTCCGAGACCACCGCGTGCCTGCCGCTGAGTTTGTTGAACGACGAAGGGTATTTGGCGTTCTGTGAATCCGATTTCGTGGTCATCCCCTCGGGGATCCTGCTCCATTACATCTCTGGAAAACCTGTCTTTCTCAATGATCCGACCTACCCGCACGACGGCACCGTCACGCTGGCGCATTGCACGGCGCCGCGGAAGATGGATGGCAAGAATTACGAACCCGCGAAAATCTTGACGCATTTCGAGTCGGATTATGGCGCCGCGCCCAAGGTGGAGATGAAGATCGGCCAGGAGGTGACGAATCTCATCCCCGATTTCGCCTGCAAGAAGTGGGTCGGGTTTGAAGGCGCCATCATCGGCAATCCGTTCCTCGACATCTGCCGATCGCAAATCGATGTGCGAATCAAAGGCGACAGCGGTGCGCTGCTGCGGGAGATGAAGGGATTTCATTGGATGACGTCCTACGGCAGTTACCTGCGCGAGGCGGGCTACGCGTTGGGAAAGCTCGGGGTCGAATTGCGCAATCTGAGCGCGACGCCCGCAGCCTAACGCGACAGCGACGCTTGCGAGATTCGGACGGCGGCCTTCGGGCCGCTGCAACGTCCGACCGCGAATTCACGCGCCTTGCCCTGCGGCGGCGCCCGCCAAGGCGCACGTCGAAGCGGCGTCAACGCCGCGCTCCGGCGGATCCGCGGCAGATGTCGCGGTCGGGTTAACAAGGCAGTGAGAGACACAGTGAGAGAGCGTCATTGCTATGGGTCATCGAACGTGGGACGATGGGCCGGATTCAACAGAGCTGCGCTGACGAACCCGCATGAGCCACCGCCTCGACTTCATCCTGTTCGCTGTCTATCTCGTGCTCAATATCGCGCTCGGGCTCTGGGTGGCGCGCCGGAAAATGGCCGGCACTCGGGACTACTTTCTCGCCGGGGATGGCCTGCCTTGGTACACCATTGGGGCCTCGATCATCGCCGCGAATATCAGCACCGAGCATTTCATCGGCATGATCGGCGTGGCCTACGCCGTCGGCTTCGTCGTCGCGCAATGGGAATGGGGCAATTGGTTTACCTTTTCCGCTCTCATCTGGATTTTTCTTCCCTATTACATTCGGGGCGGGCTCTACACCATGCCGGAGTTCCTCGAACGGCGCTACAACCCGACCTGCCGCTACCTCTTTGCCGTCTGTTCCTTGGTCTTGTGGATCGTCGCCCAGATGGCCGTGGTCATGCTCGCCGGGGGCAAGGCGATGAAAGGCATGTTCGGGTGGGACGAAACCGCGACCATCATCGGCCTGGCGCTCCTGGCCGGGAGCTACACGATTTACGGCGGGCTGATCTCGGTGGCCTGGACCGATCTTCTTCAGTTCGTGGTCATGATGCTGGGCGGCCTCGTGGTCACGGTCATCGGTCTGGACAAGGTCGGCGGTCTGCCCGAGCTGATGCGGCTCGCTCCGGAGAAGTTCAAAATCATTTATCCGATCACGGACAAGGAGTATCCGTGGTTTGGCGTCTGGAGCTTATTCATCTCCATCGGGATCTGGTACAATTGCACGAACCAATTTATTGTGCAGCGCTGTTTGGGGGCGCGCAGCGAATGGGACGCGCGCATGGGCGTGGTGTTTGCCGGGTTCATGAAGATCTTGCTCCCGCTCCTCGTGGTCATTCCGGGGATCGTCGCATTCCAGCTCTATCCGAACTTGGCTGACAAGGATCAGGCGTTTCCGACGCTCGTCCGCGAACTGGTCCCGGCCGGCCTGAGCGGCATCGTGATGGCCGGCTTGGCCAGCGGGATGTTGTCCCACATCAGCTCGGTGTTGAACTCCTGCAGCACCGTCTTCACCATCGACCTTTACCGGCCGTGCCTTCGGCTTGAGCCTCCGCAAAAGCACCTGGTTCTGGTGGGCCGGGTCAGCGCCTGTGTCATCCTCGTCATCGCGACCGGCCTGGCCATTTGGTTCAGCCACCGCCAGCTTGGGGTGTTTGTTCTGATCCAGAACGTCGGCGCTTGGGTGGCCGCGCCCATCGCGGCGGTCTTTCTCCTGGGTGTGCTGTGGAAGCGCACGACCTCCGCGGCCGCCACCTTCGTCCTCTGGTTCGCTTTTCCTTACACGGCTTTTGTGGAGTATTATCTGTTCAAACAGGTCGCGTGGTTGAGGCCCTTCGACAATTGGCTGAACCGAACCTTCCTGGTTTGGGCCACCTCGATGATCTTGCTCGTCGTGGTTTCGTGGATCACGCCTCCGCCTGATCCGGAGAAAATCAAAGGCATCATCTGGTCATGGCAAGTCGCGAAATTGCCGGAGTCGGAGCGCGGGCGCAATCGAGGCCTGCGCAACCTCTTGCTCTGGTGGTGCCTCTTCATCGGAATCATGGCGACGCTTTACGGTTACATGATTTGGTTCCAATTCTGGGGACCGGCCAGTCGGGCGCGTTGATCGGATCAAACATGGACTGAGATATGAGAATGCGTTTGTCGCTGCAAGAACTGCTGGGACCATCGGGCGCCGACATCGCGGCCGCCATGCAAGCGGGCTTGCGATTCCTGGACAAACCCGGTTCGCCGGCCTTGCTCAATCAGGTGGGGCGGACCATCCGGAGCATTCCGCCCTTTCAGACGATCGACAAATCCGCGCTCCAAGATTCGTACGGCGGAAGTCAAACCGGGCCGAGCGATGATTTCCTCGTCGGGCGCGGTTTGTTCTATCTGACGGAGCAACGCCAGTTGTTTCTCGACTGCACCTCGGGCCATTACCAAATGCTCTGGGGTTACAATCATCCCGATCTGGGCGCGGCCATCGCCGCGGCGTCGGGCGCGGGCGTCGTTTGGGATAACCACTCCAACATTCCGCAAGCGCCGCTCAAATGGCTGGCCCACCGGCTCGTCGCCTTGGGCAACGCGCCGGACGAGAAAGATCCGCTCGACACCGCCCTGCTCGGCGTCTGCACCGGCTCCGTCGCCTGCGCCGCCGCGCTCAAGATCCAATTGAAAGTCTTTGAACGGACGCGAGGCGGGAAGACCGTGCCCATCATCCTGGCGCTCGCGGGCAATTACCATGGCACCGACATGATGCCGCAGTTCATGCGGGGTCTATGGCCGGGTTTGGTGCGACGATTCAAGGTGGTCACGCTGGAGCCGAATGATGGTCCGGCCCTGGAAAAGGTTTTCCGCAAGCATGGCTCGAGCCTAGCCGGGTTTTGGGCCGAGCCGGTGATGATGAATCGCGAAGCCCTGGCGCTCGAGCCGGCCTACCTGCAGCTCGCCGAACGGTGGTGCCGGAAAGTCGGGGCCTTGCTTTGCCTCGATGAAATTCAAACTGGATTCTGGCAGCCGGAAGTGTTCGCCTACCGCGCGCTGGGCTTGCGGCCCGACCTGGTGGTGCTCGGCAAAGGCATGACGGCCGGCTTTCACCCGCTCTCGGGCCTTCTCTTCCGCCATCGGCACGACGTGCTCGAACAATATGATGCCATTAGCACCAATGGCTCGGCCGCCCTGCCCGCCGTGGTCGCATTGGCGTCGCTGGCAATGATCCGTCAGCGCGAGCCGGAGATTCGCCAGGCGGGTCGGCGCATCCACGACGGATTCCAGGCGTTGGCCGACGACTTCCCCAAGCTGCTCCTGCGGGCCACCGGGCGAGCACATTTAACCGGATTGAAATTTCGCCAGGTCGAGATGGCGAAACAGTTTCATCGTCTCTTGCTCGCAGAAGGCCTCTGGACCCGCGTCCATGCCTACCACGAAGGCCACAGCACCATTCTCACGAAACTCGGTCTGCTGGCCGATGCGGAAGTCGTGGACTACATCCTCGCGCGATTCCGGAAGTTGCTGAAGCATGACAACTAACTCTTCTCCGCCGTGCCGAGTGGGCCTGTTGGCCTTGACGTTGGAACTTTACGAAACGCTCGCGCCGGATTTGCGCCGGTCGCGGGAAGCTTGGGTTCATCGGGTCGTCCTTCCGGCTTTGCCGCCGTTTGCCCAGGTGACGTTTCGCCGCGCGGTCTTTCGGCGGGAGGAGATCGAGGCCGCGATCACACAGTTCGAAGCGGACGGAATGGACGCTCTTCTCGTCATGCTTCTGACCTACTCGCCCAGCCAGTTGGCCTTGCCCGCCTTGCTCCGCACACGCTTGCCCATCGTCATCTGGAATACGCAGGAATTGCGGGCCGTGGATGCCACGTTCACGGTCGCGGCGATGATTGACAACCATGGGGTCCACGGCACGCAGGATCTGGCCCATGTGTTGACTCGCGCTGGCGTGAGATTCCATTACGTCACGAGCGCGGTCAGCGACTCAGCCGGCCTGGGGGAATTGAGTGATTTCTTCGCCGCGGCCAGCGCGGTGCGGCGATTGCGCTCGGCCCGCCTCGGGTTGATCGGCTATCCGTTTCCGGGCATGGGTGATTTCGCCGTGGACACGACTCACCTCGCGGCCTCGCTCGGCTGCTCCTGGACGAATCTGACGGTCGAGGATTACATCCATCGCTCCGCCGCCGCCGATCGCGGCGCCGTCGCCCGCCTCGCGGACGAGTATCGGCAAACTTACGAGGTCGCCGCCGATGTTACCGCCGTCGATCTGGAGGTCACGGCACGGGCTGAGTGGGCGTTGCGCGGCCTGGTTCAGGATCATCGACTCGATGGCTTGACCTACCAGTTCCTGGCCTTTGGCGATGATGAACGAACCTCCACGTTGCCGTTCGTGGCGGCCAGCCGGCTGATGGCGGAGGGGATTGGATTCGGCGGCGAAGGCGACCTGATCGCGGCTGCGGCGACGGCATTCTTTCACTGGCTGAAACCGCCCGCCAGCTTCACCGAGATCTTCACCATCGATTTTGCCGGCGAGAGTCTCTTCATGAGTCACATGGGCGAAGCCAATGTCGGGATGGCCCGGCGCGACCGCCAAGTGCCGTTGGTCGCGCGGCCCACCCCGATCACGCGAACGCGAGACCGACAACTGGCTTTGGTCACGAGCTTCGAGCCCGGTCCGGCCACGTTCGCCGCGCTGACGCTCGGGCCGAGCGCGCGGTGGCGGTTGATCGCGTCGGCGGTCGCCATCGAGGACTACGGGCCACTTCCGAACTTCTGTGTTCCGCACTTCAAAATTCGGCCGCGGGCCGGGGTTCGGGAATTCTTGACCCGTTACGCCCAAGCCGGCGGCCCGCATCACAACGCCGTCTGCTTTGGCGATGCGCTGCCCCGGTTGCGCTTGGCCGCGGATTTGATCGGGGCTGAGTTCATCGAGATCTGACGCGACCTATGCTCCTCGGTCTCGACCTCGGCACGACCAACGTCAAGGCCCTGGCCACGGACTTGGCCGGCCAGCCGTTGGCTCAGGCGGTGTGTCCGATCCAGTTGCTGCACCGGCCCGACGGCGGGGTTGAGCAGGACATCGATGAAATCTGGCGGGCCACCCTCGAGGTCATCGGTCAGGTCGGTCGCGCGATCGATCTGACCCGCATCGAGGCCGTCGGCGTTTCCAGTCAGGGCGGAGCGATGCAGATACTCGATGGGCGGGGTCATCCGCGGGGCCGGGTGGTGAGTTGGCTCGACCAACGTGGAAAACTCTGCGACGACGCGTTGACCGAGGAATTGGGCCCAGAATGGTTTCGCCGGCGCATTGGCCACGGGCGTTCCGGATTGGCCATCGGTCAACTGCTGCGCTTGCGGAAGGAGGGAGGCGAACTGTGCGGGGGCTCGAGTGGCGTCCGATTTGTCGGGGACATGATCGTCTCGCGCCTTGGCGGTCGGGCGGCGCATGATGGCACCTCCGGCGGACTGACGTTGCTTTACAATCCCGAACGGCGGACCTATGACCCGGACGTGCTGCGGCGTCTCGGTTTGACGGCGCGGCAGTTGCCCGACCTGATATCTCCCCGTGAGGCGGCGGGCGAACTTCGGGCGGACGTCGCCCGAGAGATCGGTATGCGTCCCGGCATTCCGGTTTCCGCGGCCATTCACGATCAATACGCGTCGGCTCTGGGCGCCGGCGCGGGGCGGGTTGGAAGCGTCATGGTGGGGACGGGCACCGCGTGGGTGCTTCTGGCGGTGAGCGATCGATTGAGCAAGCCGGTGACGGACGACGCCTTCGTTTGCGGTCATGTCATTGAGGGGCTCTTCGGCCAGATCATCTCGATGGTCAACGGCGGATCCTCGCTGACCTGGGCTCTGGATCTGTTTGGACTCAACGGAAGAAGCCCTGAGGAAATGGACGACTTCCTGGAGTCGGTGCCAGCGGGCAGCGCCGGGATCGACTTCTGGCCATTCCTCGCGCCGTCCGGGGCGACAGGCCTGTCGCCCGCGGCCACGGGACGGCTGTCCGGGCTGCAATTGAGCCACCGCCCCGGCCACATCGTCCGCGCGGTGGTGGAGGGATTGGTCTTGGAGCTCCAGCGTCACTTGGGCTTTTTCCGGGACGCCGACCTGTCCGTAGAACGGTTGATCATGGCCGGCGGCGCCGCGGCAAGCCGGGTGACGCCACAAATGGTCGCCGATGTGACCGGCGTGCCGGTCGAATGTTCGAGCACCGCCGAGGCCAGTCTGCTCGGCGCGGCCATGATTGCGCGGGGCGTGCTGGAACCTTCCGTTTCCCTGTCGCAACTGGCCGTGACGATGACGCCGCGAGCGCGGCTGATTGAACCCGGCCCGAACGCGGCATTTTACCAGGAGCGATTGCAACGATACCTTGGGGCGGTGCCGTGGCTTCGGACCCATCAATCATGAATTCAACGCCCCTCCATTTTCTTTGGCAGTACACCGACGCCGACCGGGCCTACTGGGCCGAGCATTTCGAGAATTGGTTGCCGTCGCGAATCCTCGACGCGCACACGCACATTGCCGACCCCCGTTTCCGGCAGGCGCCGATGACCGAGGCGATGCGCCGACAGTACTGGGTGAATGAAGTTTTCGAGCCCATCGATGCGCCGACGGCGGAGCGCTGCCAGGCGACGGTTTTTCCCGGCCGGGAGTTCCGTTGCGTGGCCTTCGGAGTCCCCGATCTCGACTTTGACATCGAGGCAGGCAACGCCTACCTCCAAGAGGAATGTCCGAAACGAGGCTGGCATTGCCTGGCTGTGGTCCGTCCGCAATGGACGCAGGAGAGAATCGCGGAACTGCTCGACGCTCCCGGCGTCATTGGGGTCAAGCCCTATTATTCGCTAATCAGTCCGAATCGGGAGACGCGCGACGCTCATTTGGAGGCCAGCATCTTTGACTTTTTGCCGCACTCGATCTTGGAGGTGGTCAATGATCGGCGGGCTTGGGTGACCTTGCACGTCCCGAAGGCAGACCGCCTGGGCCATCCCGACAATCTCCGTGAAGTGCGCGAGATTCGGCGGCGCTACCCCCACATCGTGCTGGTGATTGCCCACCTCGGACGGTGTTACACCGAAGCCCACGCTCGGGAAGCTTTGCCGCCATGGGCCGACGATCCGGGCTTGTTCTTCGACACGTCGGCCGTCTTGAACCCAGCCAGCCAGCGGATTGCCCTCGAGCATTTGGGCCCGGGACGGCTGCTTTATGGATCGGACAATCCCATCCTCTACATGCGCGGCCGCCGGCAGTATCGCGATCGGACCTACATCAATCGGACGAGTTATCCCTTTCACTTCAACCGCGACCGGGAAGCGCCCGACATCGAAGCCACTTACACGCTGTTCATGTACGAGGATCTGCGGGCTATCCAACAGGCTTGCGGAGAGCTCGGCATTGAAAAGCGCGGGCAGATCGAGGCCATCTTCCACGACAACGCGGCGCAATTGATCGCGGGCATCCTCGCCCAGAAAAGGAATCGACTTCGGCAGAACGCCAGCTCATGAGAACGGTCCGATTTGGCATCATCGGTTGCGGCCTGATGGGCCGCGAGTTTGCCAGCGCGGCCGCCCGCTGGTGTCATTTGCTGGGCGCGGCGGCCCGGCCGGAGATCATCGCCGTCTGCAACCGCAGCCCGGGGCCGTTCGAGTGGTTTCGCGAGCATTTCCCAACGGTTCGCCTTTGCACTCCGGATTATCGCGAGTTGCTCGCCGACCCCGCCATCGATGCGGTCTATCTGTCCGTCCCGCATCACTGGCACCAGGAGATGGCCTGTGCGGCTTTGGAAGCCGGCAAACATCTCATGGCGGAGAAGCCGTTCGGGATCGACCAAGCCGCGAATGGCGCGATCCTGGATCGCGTCGCCGCCCATCCCGAGCTCTTGGTGCGCTGCGCGTCCCAATGGATCTTTTATCCGGCCGCCCAACGGATCGGGGACCTCCTGCAATCGGGCCGCTTCGGCCGGATCATCGAAGTCAATGCCGGCTTCCAGCATTCCAGTGATCTCGACCCGAACAAGCCGATCAACTGGAAACGGCAGATTGAATTCAACGGGGCTTACGGCGTGATGGGCGATCTCGGAATGCATGTCTGCGCCGTGCCGTTCCGCGCCGGCTGGCTGCCCCGCAATGTGCGGGCCATCCTTTCGGATATCATCAAAGAACGACCGGACGGGCGCGGGGGGCTTGTCCCCTGCCGGACTTGGGACAACGCCACCCTGCTCTGCGAAACCCTCGACCCGGCGAGCGGTGAGTTGTTCCCGATGACGCTCAAGTTCCAGCGCATCGCGCCCGGCCAGAAGAACACCTGGTTTGTCGAAATTCTCGGCACGAAGGCTTCGGCGCGATTCTCCACGCGTGATCCCAAGCGGCTGGAATGGCTCGAGTACTCGGGCGGAGAGCAAGTCTGGGGCGAGGTGGAAATGGGCCACGAAACCGCCTTCAAAACCATCACCGGATCGATTTTTGAGTTTGGTTTCCCTGATGCTATTCTCCAGATGTGGGCAGCCTTTCTTTATGAATTAATCCACCAACGATCCCTCAAACTCTTCGCGGGTTGTGTCACTCCCGAAGAAGTGGCGTTGAGTCACCGTCTTTTCACGGCCGCGCTAAAATCTCAAGAAAGTCAGACCGTCGAAGTGGTCGCAACCTCATAAGACTGAATCCAACCATGCTATGAACTCTCCGAAACCCTCACTCACTCCCCTCGAACCGTTCAATCCGACGAGCCCTTCGGCTGGATTCCCCAGCCGCCGGCATTTTCTCAAGACGAGCGCCTGGGCCCTGGCCGGCTCGGCTCTGGCGGCGCCTCGTTTGGTGGCTGCGGACACGTCCCCCAAACCGATTCGCCTGGCCGTGGTCGGGGGAGGTTTTGGAGCCTCCTTCCAATGGCGCGAGCATCCGGACTGCGTGGTCGAAGCCGTGAGTGATCTGCGCCCGGAACGCCGCGAGAGTCTGATGAAAGTCTATCGCTGCGCCAAATCGTATCCGTCGCTCGAGGAGTTGGTCAAGGATCCCAAAGTCGATGCCGTGGCCCTCTTCACCGACGGTCCGTTGCATGTCCAGCACGTCGTCGAATGCATGAAACACGGAAAACACTGCATCTCGGCGGTGCCGGCCGCCTGGGCGACGCTCGCGCAGGCCGAATTGCTCTTGGCCACGGTGAAACAATCCGGCCTGACTTACATGATGGCCGAGACCGGCTACTACCAGCAGACCACGATGTCCGCGCGCAAGTTTTACCAGGAAGGAAAGTTCGGGCAGCTCTACTATTGTGAAGGGGAATATCAGCACGCCGGTCTGGAGGCGCTCTATTTCGAAAACGGGAAGAGGACCTGGCGCTATGGCATGGCTCCGATGCATTACCCGACGCACACCAGTTCGCAGCTGATCAGCGTCACTGGCGAGCGCCTGACTGAGGTGGTCTGCCACGGGTGGGGCGATGACAGTCCCATTCTCAAGGACAATCCCTACGGCAATCCCTTCTGGAACGAGTCGGCCCTGTTTCGCACGAATCGGGGCCATGCCTTTCGCTTGAACGTCTGGTGGAAAGGCGCGCATCGCGGCTGCGAGCGGGCGCAATGGATCGGCGACAAAATGAGTTTCTTCTCTTCCCATCCCAACGGAGTCGGCCCGGTGATCATTCGCTCAGGAGAACAGATGGAGAAGGACGACGCCGGCTTTGCGCGCAAGGCCGCGGCCTTCGAGAAGTACCAGCAGGTGGAATGGTGGAAGACGGATTTGCTCCCCGAACCGCTGCGACACAACACGGGTCACGAAGGATCGCACGCGTTTCTGACTCACGAATTCATCGATGCCTTGGTCCACGGCCGCCGCCCCACCGTCGATGTCTATGAAGCGCTGGCTTACACGGTCCCCGGCATCGTTGCGCACCAGTCCGCGCTGCAAAACGGCGCCTCGCTCAAGGTCCCGCAATTCGAGCGCGCCTGAGCGGCGGCTGGAAGGTGGGACTGACAGGTAAAATGAGTCGGGGGGCTTTCCCAGGATAGGCGCGGTGCGTCAACCCTGGACTTTGCGCATACCTTACGACCCTGAACTCGTTCCCGGGGTGGGGCGAGACTCCGTCGAGCCGTGGAATCTTGGCCGGCAAAAAGTCAGGGCTCGACGGAGTCTCTCCCCACCCAGGTTCAGGGAGAGGGCGAGATGGTTCTGGCTTACTGCTGGGGCTTTTTCACTGCCGGGGGCGCGGGCTTGGCGGGTCTGGCTGGTTTCGCGGTCTGGCCGGGCTTGGCTGACTTTCCGGGGGCGGCCTTGGAACCACGCGGACTCTTCGCCCCGGGCTTGGCTTTGGCCGGTGCTTTGCGGGCGGTCTTGCCTCGGGCGATCGGTTTGGCGGGCTTCTTGGCGGCAGCGCTGCTCGGGGCCGTCAAGCGCGCGGCACCTTTGCCTTCGCTCGTGGCCGGCGTGGCGGTAGTGGCGGCGAACGGTGCGGTGGTCGAGGCGAGAAGGGCGACGCTGAACAGGACGGGTAAAATTCGTTTCATCACCACTCTTTATCCTCGCACTCGGCAAAAGGCCAATCAAAATCGTGGGAGTGATGATCGCGAAAGATGTTTTGATCATCGGAGGCGGCGTGATTGGGTTGACCGCCGCCTGCTATGCCGCCCGCCGCGGCCATCGCATCACCGTCCTGGATCGACATTCCGCTGAACGGGATGGCTGTTCCTTCGGCAATGCCGGCATGGTGGTGCCGAGCCATTTCGTTCCCCTGGCGGCGCCGGGCATGGTCGCTCTGGGGCTCAAATGGATGTGGAATCCGGCAAGCCCTTTCTACATCCAGCCGCGTCTGAACCGGGAGTTATTCAGTTGGGGGCTCCAATTTTGGAGGGCGGCGACGCCCCGGCATGTGGCCCGATCGGCGCCGTTGTTGCGCGATCTTCACTTGGCCAGCCGCGCCTGTTTTGAAGAATTGTCGGGCACGCTCGGCTCCGATTTCGGTCTCACGCGCAAGGGCCTTCTCATGCTCTGCCAGAGCGAGCATTCCCTGGAGGAGGAAGCCCAGACCGCGGAACGGGCTCGGGCCTGGGGAATTCCCGCGGAGGTGCTCGACGCCAAACAGACCGCCGCGCTCGAGCCAGGCGTCCGGATGGCAATCAAGGGAGCGATCTATTTTCCCAAAGACTGTCACCTGATTCCGGCGCAGTTCATGTCCGAGTTGCAGAAGGAGCTCGAAAGGACCGGCGCCCGCTTCTTGTGGGATACGGAAGTCGTCGGTTGGGATGTGCGGGGAGAGCGAGTGGCATCGGTGCGGACCTCGCGCGGCGACTTTGAGGCCGACGAGTTTGTGCTGTGCGGCGGTTCGTGGTCGAGTGGGTTGGCGCGCGGCTTGGGCCTCCGCCTCCCGATGCAGGCGGGCAAGGGCTACAGCCTGACGCTGCCCAAACCCCGCCAGCTCCCGCAAATCTGCTCCATTCTCACCGAAGCCCGGGTGGCTGTGACTCCGATGGGACGCGCCCTGCGGGTCGGCGGAACGATGGAAATGGCCGGTCTGAACGAGGAGATCAATCCCGTGCGGGTTCAGGGCATCGTCAAGTCGGTGGCGAAGTATTACCCGGATTTCCGGCCCGAGGATTTTGCCGGAATCGAGCCGTGGCGCGGGCTGCGTCCCTGTTCGCCGGATGGCTTGCCCTACCTGGGGCGGACGCGGCATCTCACCAACGTCGTCATCGGCACGGGTCACGCGATGATGGGCTTGAGCCTCGGGCCGATCTCGGGCCGGCTTCTGGCCGAGATTCTGTCCGGAGAGAAGCCGTCCATTGACATCGGCCTGTTGGATCCGGATCGCCGGCTGTAACTCGGCACTTTCCTCGGCCGGCGCCCGATAACCCCGCAGGGGATCTTGCCCGTTCCAAAGCGCCAGCGCGAAACAAAGCCGGCCCTCCCGGTCCGTGATGCCCAGCAAGCCGTCCTCCCCCCAGCGATAGAAGGGATCACTCGAGAATCACCCAGGCAAACAATTCCATTGTCGCCGCCTCGAAGCTGGGATTAGATCAGCTCGCGGGATCAATCTTGGATCATGAGCCGGGTCGCGATAATCCCCTGGCCGCGGAGAGGGTTGACTCGGGCTTGCTGAAACGGGCCCCATCGGCCCTGCCATCCCGTTCCGGGAATCCACGCCGTAAATAACGAACCATGAAACGCCACGTCCCCTGCCCCCCCACCCCATTCCTCGCGCCATCCGCCGCACGGAAACCTCGCCTCAACTTGCTCAAGTTGCGCTCCATCCTCTTCGTTCTCATGAGCGTGGTCCTGCTGACTGGTTCGATCGCGGCCCGCGCCCAAGGCTCCATCGTCAAAACCGCGTCGCCCCGGGCGGTGATTCGCGGCGGCGCCAGCCAGAACACCGACATCAATGAAACGGAGTCGCCATTCAACATGGTGAAATACAGCGCCGCTCCCTTCGACACCTCGCGGAAACTCTATGCCTTGATCGACCTGGCCGGAGAGAAACCCAACACCAACGGACCGCTCTGGATCCTTTACAACACGGCGGCCAACAGCCAGCGCCAGGATGTCCAAGTCTGGAGCCTCAGCCAGCCCTATCCGGGATTCAACTCCCAGATCACCTGGAACACAGCCCAGGCCAACGACACCAACAGCGGCGGCGGCCTGCTCACGAGCGGCCCGCTCACCGCCATTCCCTACCAGCGTTTCCTCTCCGCCACCGCCGGCAACGTCGTGGATCAGACCCATCAGCTCAACGGCCCCTGGGGTCAGATGATCGTGGACGGGAAAATCCTCCTCGTCCTCTCGTCGGTCACGAATGTCGCCGACAATGGATTCCGGATGGCCGATGGCACGCTGCGCATCGCCTTTGACCCGATCACGAGCGGCTCCCCACCCACCCTCGGCCCACTGCCCGACCTGGCCGTATTCCAAGACCAATCGTCCGTCACCAATTCGTTTGTGGTGGGAGATCTCGAGGATGGACCGAATCGACTCGATCCCACCGCCACGTCGTCGAATCCCACGATCATTGATCCAGCCAACATCGTCTTTGGCGGCACCAGTGCGTCTCGAAGCCTCCACCTGATCGCCGGCTCGACGCCCGGCACCGCCACCATCGTGGTCAGCATCTCCGACTCCGCCGGTCATCTGGCGACCCGATCTTTCCTCGTCACCGTCAAGCAGTACAACCAATCCCCGGTCATCACAGCGGCAGGCCTGACGAATACCATCCCGACCCTCTTCACGCCGCTCAACACGGTCGTGACCGTGGCTTTGGGCGTGAACGATGCCGAGACGCCCAGGAACAACTTGACCGTCACCGCCGAGGTGGCGCCTTACAGCACGGACCTTCTCCAAAGCGCCGTCCTGTCCGGCGTTGGCCCGAACACGAATCTCAGTTTGCGGATCACGCCCGTGACCGGCGCGGATGGCGTCGGCGTGGTGCAAATCAGCGTGAATGACCCGGCGGGCAACACCAACACTCTCCGCTTTTGCGTGATGGTTTTGCCCTCGCCCAAGATCGTGTTTTCAGACCATTTTGACTACAACGCCAGCAATTCCAAATTGACCGATGACGCGCCCGGCTTCTGGATCCGGCGCAATGCCAGCGCGCAGTCCGTCTTCCTCCGATCCGCCACCGACCCCGTGTTGAATGAGAAGGTGGCCTGGCTGCGGCCCAACGCCGGGGCCGAAGACCTGGCCGCGCCTTTGGCTGGCGGCCCCTACCCTCCGCAGAGTGGCGCCGTTCTTTACGCCAAGTTCACCGCCCATTTCGCCAACGCCACCGGGCTGAATGTCATCACGAATGGCGACAGCCCCTTCTTCCGCTTGAGCCAAGGGCCGACCGCCAACACTGATTTTGTCGGCAACTTGGGGCTCTCAACCAACGGCGTGACCGATGGCGCCACCGAGTTCAGGCTGCTCCTCTCCAACGGCACCGCGAATTACACGCCCTGGACCGCCTCGTTTCCCCAGCCCTCCGCCGCCTCCACGACCAAACACCTCATCCTGCGCTACGACGTCGCCCAGGCGCAAGCGACTCTGTGGGTTGACGGAGTTCTGGAAACCGCCCTGAGCCTCTCCGCCACCGACGCGCAATCCCCCGTGCCGGTGGGATACGTCGGACTGTTTCAAGATCGAGGCAGCGGCGACATTTACGTGGATGACCTCAAAGTGCTGCTCGAGATCAGACCCAGAATCACGAGCCTCAGCCAGCCCGGAAACGGAACGGTGCAACTCGTCTTTGCCGCTTCCGCGGCGGACCTCGCTCCCGACTTCACGCTCCAGCACGCCGCCACCGCCAGCGGCCCTTACGCCGACGCGCCGGCCGCGCTCGTCGCCGAGGGCGGCGGCAGTTTCAAAGCCAGCTTCTCAGCACCGGCGGCACAGGGATTCTATCGGGTGCGCCGCCAGCCGGTGAACCTGAGTTTCTGAGAACGAGGAAGGGGTCAGTCCCACACTTTGACACTCGACCTATCAAAGTGTTGGACTGACCCCTTTTCGTTTTCTACAAACGGATTTTGCCGAGCCGGTACCAACCGTCCTCGTCCCTTCCCTCGATGGCCAGCCGGACCTTGGGTTGTTTTGAATCCGGATCGACCAGCGCCAACGCCACGTCGTATTCTCCGGCCGGCATCCCGGCCGGAACCGTCACGGCGCCGTCAAACACGTTGTCGCCGGGCAACCACTGGGTGACGTCCGCCGCCGTCATCAAAACTTCCGCATGGGCGGGACTCTTCAGCCGCAAGGCCAAGGGATACCTCTTATAGCAAGGAGCGACGCCTTTGTTTTCCCACCACGACGTAAACGAAAGCTTCTCTTGTGGCTTGACCATGGCGGGATAGGTGAATTTGCGCAGAACAAAACGGTAACCCATTTTCTTTTGCCATCGATTCACCTGCGGCCACCACTCGACCGGGACCGGGGACGATTTGGCATTGAACGACGAGATGTGCCATTTCAGGGATTCATCGATAATGTGGTCAATGTCCCAACCCTGGTTCTTCCAGTGCTGCATCACCCAGCAGACCTCCATCGTCACCGGAGCGCGGCGCCACGCATCCTGCAGGCCCGTTTGAATGAGCGTTTGCGGATAGTAATCCTCCATGTGCGACCAGGTCTTGCTGAATCCGCCCATGTCGCCGAGACAATCGACCCGCCAGCCCACCGCCCGTTTCGACAACGAATAGCGCGCGGCCTTTTCATCTTGGAGTTGGAGAACCAACGGCGTCCGGCCAAAGGTATCGAGGTAACAATCGAGCAAGGCGCGGCGAGTGGTCTCGGTCAACTGCTCGGCGCCGGCCCCTTCCCCCCAGGCTCCGACGATCGAGACATCGACGAGTTCGAGGTTGGGATGCCCGTCATAGCGCGCGCCGAAAGCGCGAATCATGCCGCCAAAATGCCGCAAGTAGAACGGATTCTCCGGATGGACACGCCACTTTTCGATGGGGAGTTTCTTCTCCAGGTCCTGACCGTTCACCAGGGCGCGATACCAGGCCGGCACGTCGTTGTCCGGTCCGGTGCCGTAAGGCGCGATCCGGAGCATGAGCGATTGCCCGCGCGACTGAGCGGCGGCCAGGGCCTGGTCAAACAAATCCCACCGATACCCGCCGGATTCCGGTTCCACAAACTTCCAGTAGATGCGGAAGTAGGCGATGGAGGTTGGGGGATGATCCTGGTTCGTCAGGCTGCCGCTGAAGGGCTGGTACTGGATCGGAAAACCCTCGGTCCACTTGAGCCCTTCATTCAAGCGATCGCCATTGAATCGTTGAAACGTGGTGAAGCCAAGGCCCGGATTGATCAAGACGTCATCGATCTCATGGGGGCGAACGGTCACGGTTTCGGCCGCGACACAACGGAGAAACATCCCGAGAATCAGCCAAGTTCCGAGAGTGGCGCAGCGCCGCGAGCTCAGAGACAGTGTCGAACGCGAGATTCGCGTTGGCGATGAGGGTTGGAAACGGTCATCGAGTTCTTTCTTATTACCTGCCATGAGGTGATGATAGACTTTCGACAGGCCCGGTCAACGTGACAGTCTCAACAAGACCAAGAACTGACATAAACTGGACAACTGGCTTCCTGGCTGTGAAATCTGCCGTTAATTGGAGGTGGTCGCGCGCGCTCGTTTGGGTGGCGCTGTTTCACGCTGTGGGTCTGCTGGCGGGACCTGGCGCAGCCGCGCTTCCGGCAGATGCAACGGATCGATTCTACGACCCAGAATCCGTGCAGAAGGTCTATCTGGAGATCAAGCCCGAAGACCTGGACGGCCTGCACCGTGCCCTGCCACGTCGGATCTGCGTCCCAGGCACCTTCCGCTGGAACGACCAGACGCTCCAGCACGTGGGAATACGCTACAAAGGGAACAGCTCCTCCAGTCCGGATTCGCCGCACAAGCGGGCCTTCCTCATCGCATTCTCGGAATACAAGCAGGGTCAGCGTTTCCTGGGATTGCGCCATGTCGCTTTGGACAACGGCATCCAATTTGGCAGCGTGTTCAGTGAACGCCTGATCACCGATGTGCTCCGAGGCGTCGGCGTGAAAGCGCCGCGCTGCAACTACGCCCGGGTTCACCTGAACGGTCAATATGTCGGCGTCTATGTGAACGTGGAGCGGATCGACAAGGCATTCCTGCAACGGCAATTCGCAACTGAGCAGGGGGTGCTGTTCAAGGTGAATGAAGGCGGTCCGGGCGCCGATCTCCGTTATCTCGGGAACGATCCTGCGCGCTACCAAAAGAGCTTCGAACGGCACTCGGGCCAGGAGGTCAAGGCGTTCGCGGAGCTGATTGAGTTCATCCGCGGCATTGATGCGCCCACCGGCAGCGAAGCGAGTTTGCGCCGGAGCCTGGATGTCGAGGCGTTTGTGAAAACGACCGCGGTGATGCTCTTTGCCGGCGCGTTTGATCAATACACGGGCTGGCAACCTCACAACTACTATCTGCATCAGAATCCAGCCGATCAGCGCTGGACTTACATTCCGTGGGACCTGGATGTGGGATTCGCGGACCACGCGTTCGGTCGCGTTCCGGTGCTCGATGGCTGGCATGCCGCCTGGCCGGTCCCGATTCCGGGGCGACCTTTAATGGAGCGATTGGTCGCGCATACGGATCTGCTGCATCAGTACCGGGAACAAGCGAGCATCATCCTGGAAGAATGGTTCCGGCCAGAAGTCCTCATTCCCAGACTTCGGACACTCTACGAACAGATTCGATCCGACCTGGAGGAGGACCCTTATCCGCCACGGCGCGTGACGGTTCCTGCCGATTCGGGATATGGGGACATCCTGGCTTCCATGGAAGACTTCATTCGAAAACGCTACGCGCTGGCCCGGGCGCAGTTGGATAGCCCTGGAAAACGGCCACGGTCGGAGTCCATGCAGCCAGCGGCGGAGCAGGAAGGACCCAAGCCCGGGCCTTCGTCAACCGATGCGCCCAGCGAACTGCACCTGGTCAAGATGACGTCGTCGAGCGTGGAACTGCGCTGGACGAACCGTGCCGGAGGGGCGATGGCGTATGTCGTCCAGCGATGCGCCGGAGTTGACGCCTCGGATTTTGTCAACGCCATCGGGCAAGGCGGGCCGGACATCACGACGGCCATCGATCGTGACGTCCAGCCGGGGAAGACCTATCGCTACCGGGTCTATGCCGTCCGACCGACGCCTCAAGGACCACGTGGGACAGGTCTCTCCAACGTGATCATGGTTCGTGTCCCGGAGTAGTTGCGATCTTGACCCCCTCATAACACGCCACGAAATCATCCAGATCACTGCGTTTGAGGGTTTTTTCCTTGAGCGTGAAATGCAGGTTCGTGCGCAGGTCGTAAATCCAGAGCTTCTGTGTCCACGGCTCTTCCTGTGCGGGTTTGCGGTCGAAGAACAGGACGCTCGCCTTTGCGCCTTGCCCGGAGAAGATGCCGGTGGGCAGACGCGGCAATGTGTGAACATCCGCCTGCTTGAGCAATTCCTCAATGACGCACTCCACATGAGTCCCAAACAGGTCTCCGTTCAATTCAAGACCGAAGAGCTGGGCTATTTGTGAGCACTTATGTGCCCAGACGACGTGACTGACATCCTGTGCATCTTTGTGCGGAACTCATCCGCTGTCACAGGTGCAGGTAGCAAAAGGCAGATGGCACCGTGAGTGGACTGTGACGTCGGGAGGACGAATCTCTCAGCCCCAGAAGGTTTTTCTGCCATTCTGCTAGCTGCGGCCCAGCTAGCTGCGGCCCAATTGCTGCTGTTCAAATGGAGGACACCTCCGGGTCTACTCCCGCATTCGACGAGGCTTTCAAGGAATTGCTGCGGCACCTGAATGGGCATCCTAACGACTGTTTGGCCTCCAGAGCTTCCTTGCGGCTCGCGTTCATTCCGGCAACGTTCATCAAGTCTGTATAGACGACCTCTCGGTTGGTGCCATACACCAAGTCTGCAGGTGATCCCTTGATTTTGTTTGCAGTCTCAAAGGAAAGCACATCACCGACTCCCGCTCTCTGTGCGATTCCTGTCTCATGTGGCTCCTGTACGAATACTATGACCCCATCACAGCGCAAGGCATTTGCAACGCTCATCGCGAAGGTCTTGAAACGCTGCTTCACTTGGTCTTTTGATAACTTGCTCAGGGCAATCTGAAGTCTGTTGCCCAAGCGGATACAATAACCGTCGGGATGAACGGTCAGCCATTCGCGTTCGAATTTCTCGTACTCAAGGACGTTATCCTTGAGCTCTGGTTCACTAGGCCGGCCTAGGTTTATCATACTGTCCAGCGCCTCAGCCATTCCCTCGCGTTCCGCGCACTCTGTAGAGGGTTCAAACAAGTGTCCTTTTCGACCACTAACCAGCCGTTGAAGGCCTTTTCTCTGAGCAACTCCATGACTTGAGCAAGTTCCACCTCTCCCTCACCTAACTCTGTAAAACCACGCCCATAAAACTGGTAGGATCTGCCAAACTCTGGGGTCCAGTCTTTCAGATGGACGGCTGCGAGCCGGCTGAAGAACTCACTAATGACGCCTATAGCACTCTCCCCGGCAATCTCGAGGTGAGCCGTATCGGGAAGAAACTCAAGCCAGGAATACTCCCCGAGATATTTACGCGCATCCTGGAGTGTCTGAACCGAACGAAACATGTGCGGGTGGATGGCGACGCGAACCGGAGGTCGGTCGGTGGACTTCCATCGTCGGATGTCCTCCACGTCATCGACGTATACACTAAGGGCGCTGGGTAGCCAAGAGTGGGGGGCGTTTACCGGTCCTAGCACAAGCTTCCAGCCGCATTGTTTGCTCCATCTCGAATAACTGGACAAACTCGACCCGCTCGGTAATGGATCCACCGGTCAAGCCAACGAGGACCAGAGAGTTCTCATTTGCCAACTGATCGTAGAAGCTATGGGCACTACCGTCTCTTAAGAGCTGGGATGGGTGTTGAAACATCTCGACTCCATCATAACCCGCCACGCGTGCTTCCCTTAGCACTTTGGCAATGCTCTCAGGACGCGATCCCCAAGCGATCGTTTGCACGGCGGCTTTCATGGAGGCCCGAACATTCGACATCGAGGGTTTCATGCAGACAGTATGTGCTGCAAATGCGAGTGTGCTTCCGACTCCTCGCCCCGGCCCTCTTCTCGGTCGAGGCGGAGAGGGTGGGCTATGTTGTATAGCCCTTGAACAGCTTGTCGGCTGGGAGCCCAGACTACCGCCGAATCGCCACATTCTCCTGCTTTCCGGCGGGCACCACGCTGCGCTGGATGTGAGAGGGCAGACGGCATATCGCAGATTTCAGTATTCCTCGGTCATTTGTTCCCCGCCGTGGGCCGGGTTGGGGATGAGGCGCTGGCCTTTGGAATCCACCACGAAGTCCAGCACTTCCAGCGGCACCTGGCCCAGCAGGTTGGGGACATTCTCCGGCACCTCGATCACGTCGAACGTTTCGCGCCGCTCCATGAGTTCGAGTTCGACCGGCTCGTATTTGTAGCGGATGGCGTCGCCGTTGGTGGTCTGCGAGCGGACGGTGCCGGTGCGTGCCAAGCCCAGCTTCTTGATGACCGAAGGCTTGAGGTAAAGCCGGGTGGCACCGGTGTCCACCAAGGCCTCGACTTCAACCGTGCGCGCCTTGCCCTTGGCCAGCTTGAGCCGGCGAAGGATGAGGTCGCTGTAGTTGGTCAGCTTGAGGTGGACGACAACTTTGCCCATAAGCGCGTTCTGATCAGAGGAGGTCCATCATCATCTTGGCGGAGCGAGCCACGCTCAAGTCGCCGCTGTTCTGGAGGCGCGCTTGCTGGATGATTTTGCCCATGTCGGGTTTCGGTTTCACGGAGAAATCTGCGCGCAGTGGCCCCGGGTGTCAATCACCGGCTTCGCGTGGGTCCGTGGCATCAGCCCGTTCTTCGACACCTCACCCGGGCCGCCCGCACTCGCCCGCGGCACCCTCTCCCATCGGATGGGCGAGGGGAACAGGTCGAGGCGGAGAGAGAGCGGCAAGGGGCGAAATGCGGAATTCGCAGGTCAGTATTCCTCCGTTATTTGTTCGCCACCGTGGGCCGGGTTGGGGATGAGGTGCTGGCTCTTGGAATCCACCACAAAGTCCAAAACCTCCAGCGGCACCTGGCCCAGCAGGTTGGGGACGTTTTCCGAGACTTCGATGACGTCGAAGGTTTCGCGCCGTGCTCTGAGTTCGAGTTCCACCAGTTCGTATTTGTAGCGCATGGCGTCGCCGTCGGTGGTCTGCGAGCGGATGGTGTCGGTGTGTGCCGAGCCCAGCTTTCCAGGCTGAGGAACAACGTTTCACGGTTGCGCCACGGGATTCCCGGGCAGCGGCACGCGGCTTCATGGTCGCGGCACAGGGGATCACGGTGGCGAAACGGAGTTCCCCGGCTGGCTCAGACGGGCAGCCCGAAACCGAACCGGACTTCGCGGCGGATGGCTTTGCAGTCCACCAGCGTGCGGCGTCTGTGGGGCTTGCCGGCGTTGTGGCCGGGATCGCGGAAGTCCGCAGCGTAGTCGTTGAGGTGTCTTTGGGCGGCGGGCCGAAACGCCACCCAGAGCGGCTCGAAGGGCAGCACTTGGCTCGAAAGAGCACTTCGAGATCGTGCATCCGGGGAATGGCGAGGCCGGCTTCTTCCATGTGCGCCTTGAGGTATTTCTCCACGCTTTGCTGGGCATGAAAGCAAACGCCGCTCCACAGGGGCCGCTTGCGGCGGTGGAACAAATCCACGGCAGCGAGGTAATCTTCCTTCGCCTTGGCCACGCATTCACGCGTGCTGGGCTTCCGACATGACCTGGCTGCGCGTCATGACTTCGGTGATGAACGAGTCGCCCCGGCGCAGGCGGCGCTCCCCGTCTTCCGGAGCGCGCACGAGGATGTCCACCGCGGAGCCGGCGGAGATCATCGAGGATTGGATGGGTGGTGGTGGTGTGGCGTCGGCCATGGCGCAAGCCCGTCGGCATAATGAAGCGACCCTGCCGGCGCTCGCGCTGTCCACCGACATGATCAGCGGGTTGAGGGTGCCCGGCGCCTCAAACAGGAAGTATTGGTGTCACAATGTTATGACATGACGCGCCTTCAAACTCCAGGCAGCGTATCGCTATGAAGAAACTGTTCCCTGTGACCTTATGCGTGGCCGCCCTCTCGGTTCGAGCCGTGGACTATCCCTACACAACCGTCGAACCGCAGAAGACCGGCTGGCCCCTGACGGACGAGGAGCGGGCCTATGTCTTGAGACCGGAGCACGAGCGCCGGCCGGGATCGGAGCAGAATAAACATCTGCCGGCCACCTGGTCGGCCACGCCTTCGGCCGGACACTGGGGCGGGACCAGTTGGCTGGATACCCATGCCAAACTGGTCGCTTATGTCCAGGCCAACCAAGGCCCGATCGACATCCTGCTCGTCGGTGACAGCATCACGCAGCAGTGGGGCAGCCCGCTCGACAATAAGCCTCTGAACGCCGCGTGGCAGAAGCATTTCGGCCCATACAAAACCCTCAACATCGGCATTGGCGGCGACAAGACGCAGAACGTGCTCTGGCGCCTGGATCACGGCGGCGTCGAAGGCCTTGAGCCCCGGCTCATCGTCGTGCTCATCGGCAACAACAACATGTTTTTCACGCCTCAGACCGGCATCGAACCCGCCGCACAAGGGATCAAAATGTGTGTCGCCAACGTCCGCGAGAAGTTTCCGAAAGCGGACGTGATCGCGGTGAAAGTATTCCCCTGCGGCGCGCCGGGAAATGCCTTTTACGACGACATCAAGAAGGTCAATGCCGCCCTCGACATCCTCAATCCCGAGGCCGATCCCAAGGTGCACGTGCTGGACATCTGCCATGACTTCCTCAATGCCGACGGCACCGTCAAAGCGGAGCTTTTCACCCAGGACAAGATTCATCTCACCCAGGACGGCGGCTACGAGCTTTACGCCAGCAAGTTGAAACCCGTGGTGGAGCGACTCCTGAAGTAGCCATCCTTGGGTGCCGGCAAGACCAACGCCGCCATGCTGCCGTCGGCTGATAGAGACATCCCTGAAGCACGCACTTTCGCCCCGCCCCCGCCCTCCGCTGGCCCCGCGGGCGGCGTGGCCCGCTGCCGAACCGGGCTTTCAATCCCAACATCTCGCGGTCGGTTTGTCGCGGAGCGCGCCAGCGTTCAACCACCACGCGCCGCCAGCAGTTCTCATTTTGACTCAGGACACTGTCCGTTCCACGCAGGTAGTCCCGGCTTCAGCCGGTTTTCACGTGGCGACCGGCTGAAGCCGGGACTACATACTTGTCAAAAAGAGAACTGCTGACGCGCCGCAGGCCGGGCTCGACGAGGTGAAGGCGCGAAAGTAAGATATCACCTGCATCAAATGAAAGCTTTTACACTCTCCATTCTGCTCACGAGCGCCACCGCGCTGGCTTCACCCTACGTCCTCTGGTATGACAAACCCGCCGCGCCCGGCATGAACGAGGCGCTGCCGATCGGCGGCGGCAAGTTCGGCGGGCTGATCTATGGCGCGCCCCACCGCGAGCGCATCGTCCTCAACGAAATCAGCCTCTGGACCGGCACCGAGCTTTCCTCCGACAACTACGACCAGATGGGCTCCTACCAGATGCTGGGCGAACTGCTGGTGGTTGGGGCGGACGCACCGGCCGGCGCTGCCGCCGCCACGGTTTGCGCCAGTCAGCACGTGGCCTTGGTCGAGCGCGAAGAGGTGGCCGCGGCGGGCGATGGCGATCCGGGGACCAAATGGTGTGTCGAGCATCACGGTGAACCGGTCATTTGGGAACTGCGCCTGCCGGCGGCACGGGCCGTGGAAAAATACTCGATGACCTCGGCCCATGACGTGCCAGGACGCGATCCATCGACGTGGGTCTGGAGCGGCTCGAACGATGGCGAGCAGTGGTCGGTGTTGGACCGGCGCGAGAAGGAGCCGTTGTTTGAGCGGCGCGGTGAGACGAGGACGTATGGCGTCAAGGAGCCGAAAGCCTTTCGCCTCTACCGGCTCATCTTCCAGCCCAACCAGGGTGTCGCCCATTTTCAGGTGGCCGATATTGCCGTTCCCGGCGTCACCCAAACCGTCCCGGTGACCGGTTTGCAGGACTATCGGCGCGCGCTCGACCTCGGCACCGCGGTGCATACCGTCACCTACAAAGCCGGCGGAGTGACCCATCGGCGGGAGGCCTTCGCGTCGCACGCCGACGGCGTGATGGCGCTGCGGCTCTCGGCCGACTCGCCGGCATCCTGCAGCGGCACTCTGACCTTGAAGGGGGCACACCGGGAACAGACGCGAGAGGCCGCCGCCCACGCGCTGGTCTTTGCCGGGACACTGTCGAACGGATTAAGGTATGAGACGAAACTGGTCGCGCGGCACGACGGCGGGACGCTCCGCGTTCGCGGCGGCTCGTTGGAATTTCAGGGCTGCAACAGCGTCACGCTCCTGCTCGCCGCCGGGACGGACTACGTGATGGACTACCGCCGCAAGTATCGCGGCGAAGATCCGCACGCCGCCATCGAACAGCGGCTCCTGGCAGCCTCGAAGAAGAGTTATGAGGCGTTGAAGGCGGCGCATATCGCGGACTACCAATCGCTCTTCAACCGCGTCGCGCTCGACGTGGGTGCGGCACCGGCCGACCGGCTGGCCTTGCCGATGAACCAGCGCAAGGTCGTGCATGCCGAGAAAGGTGGTGATCCCGACCTCGAGGAGACGCTCTTCCAGTATGGCCGCTACCTGATGATCTCCTGTTCACGGCCCGGCGGCCTGCCGGCCAACCTGCAGGGGCTGTGGTGCGACAGCAACAACCCGCCCTGGCACTCCGACTACCACGCCAACATCAACATCCAGATGAATTACTGGCCGGCCGAGCCGGCCAACCTCGGCGAGTGCCACACCCCGCTCTTCGATCTCGTCACCAGTCAGCTTGAGCCCTGGCGCAAGGCGACCGCGACCGAGCAACGGTTCGCGACCTCCGACGGCCGCTCCGTTGGCTGGGCGGTCCGCACGTCGCACGGCATCCACGGCGACGAGGGGTGGCAGTGGGATGTGCCAGCCAACGCCTGGTACTGCCAGCATTTCTGGACGCACTATGCATTCGGCGGCGACAAGACCTGGCTCCGGAACGTGGCCTACCCGGTGATAAAGGAAACCACCCAGTTCTGGGAGGCCCGCCTTAAGAAACTGCCTGACGGAAGGCTCGTGGTCCCCAACGGGTGGTCGCCGGAGCACGGCCCGCACGAGGACGGCGTGAGCTACTGCCAGCAGATCGTCTGGGATCTCTTCAACAACTATGTCGCCGCCAGCACGGCGCTCGGCGTGGATGCCGATGATCGCGCCCGGGTCGCCGCGAGGCGCGACGCGTTGCTCGGCCCCCAGGTTGGCAGGTGGGGACAGCTCATGGAATGGAGGGTGGATCGCGACGACCCCAATGATCATCACCGGCACACGTCGCATCTGTTCGCCGTCTTTCCCGGGCAGCAGATCAGTCCGACCCAGTCGCCTGAACTGGCCGCCGCCGCCCGGAAATCACTGGTTGCTCGCGGCGAGTCTGCCAACAGCGATGTGCGCGAATGGTCCTTCGCCTGGCGGAGCGCGCTCTACGCCCGATTGCGCGATGGCGAGAATGCCCATCGCATGGTCCAGATGCTTTTGGCCAACCGCAACACCTGCCCCAATCTCTTCGGCCTCCACCCTCCGATGCAGATCGACGGCAACTTCGGCATCACGGCCGGCATTTGCGAAATGCTCCTGCAATCGCAGGCGGACGGCTTGGAGCTCCTGCCGGCATTGCCGAAAGCCTGGCCCAGCGGTCGGGTGACCGGCCTGCGGGCTCGGGGAGGGTTCACCGTGGACATCGAATGGCAGGAGGGGAAGGTCACGAAGTACCAGATTGCCGCTGAGGAACCACGCCTGGTCCGGGTGCGCGTGAACGGAGAGCTGACGACCGTGACTTCGGAGAAACGCTGACATCACATCTTTGGAGGATTTGCTGGCCTCCGACCGTCGCGTCGATTCCGTCTAAGGTGCAGAGCCCCATTTCCTCCGACGAGGATGTCTCCCTCTCTTCCCTGCCAAGGGAGGAGAGGAGGGCTGTCTTTGCGGAATTGCCCCTCTCCTCAATCCTCTCCCCACTCGGGCCTCGCGAGGAGAGAAAGAAGAGCAGAAGCCGGTGCGGAGCTTGATTCAACAGCAGTGGACCGCTGGCCGGCAGGCTCGCTCGTCTCGCCTCCCCCGAAGGCCTTTTCCGCGGGAACAGGACCTCGCCGAACTTTGAAACAGTCTCTTGGGTCAACCCCTTCTCGCCGAACTCTCGGGCCGAACAAACCGCCGCGCCGCAGCCAGCGTGTCGATTTCCGCGGGCGACTTGTCTTTGCGAATGCGGGTGATGCGCGGAAACCGCAAGGCCAGACCGCTGGTGTGCCGGGGACTCGGCTGGATGGCGTCAAAGGCAATCTCCAAAACTGTGTCCGGTTCCACTTCCAAATAACGGCCCTCGCGCCGAGTCACCTTGCTCAGAAAATGAGCCGTGAGCGCGGCGATTTCGGAGTCGGTCAAACCAATGTAAGCCTTGCCCAGGGTTTGGAGCGCGCCGGACGCTTCGTCGCGAATGGCAAACGTGTAATCGCTGAGCACGCCTTGGCGTTTGCCCTGGCCGTATTCCGCGCCGATGACGACGCAATCGAGGGTTCCGAAGGCCTTTTTCAGTTTGAGCCAGGCCAGGCCCCGGCGGCCGGGCAGATAGACGCTGGCCGGATCCTTGATCATCAGGCCCTCGTGCCCGCGCTGGCGCGCGGCGTCGAACGCCCTTTCGATCTCCGTCACCGATCCGGCCTGAGTGATCCGGGAATGGCGCAAGGAGATCAGTCCTTCCAACTTCTCGCGCCGCCTCCGCAAGGGTTGGTCGAGGTAGCTCTCGCCTTGAAACCACAGCAGATCGAACGCGACGAACTGGACCGGAATCTCCATGCTCAAGAAGAAGTCGCCTTCGCGGCGCCCGAGCCGGCGCTGCAAATCCCCGAACGGCAAAGCCTGCTCCCCGCGCATGGCGACGATCTCGCCGTCCAGGATAAAGTCCGATTCCAAGGCGTGGGCCGCGTTCACCAGTTCGGCGAACGCGACCGTGATCTCCTTAAGGTCGCGCGAGTAGAGAGCAACGCGCCGGCCCACTTTGTGCAACTGGCATCGAATCCCGTCGTATTTGTCCTCCAGCCAAACCGTCGTCGGAACGCCGCGAGACCCGGACGCGGCAGCCGGTTCGGCGTCGGGCTCGGGAGACGGGCTGCTGGCGAAGCCCGCTCTGGACGTTGACGGGGCGGACCATTCCTGGACGCGTTTCCAAATCGATTCCGCCGTCTCCTCGGGCGACGCGAGCATGTACTTGATCGGACGGAAGGGGACGAGCGTGGCCGAAGCCAACTCTCGGCGTTGGGCCAGTCGCGCGGTTTCTCCGACATCGCCGAGGAGCAGATGCGCGCTCTTGACCTGTTCGAGCGGAAGGCCGAAGGCCTGGGCTACGGCCTCTTCGAGCAGTCCTTCCTTGAGCCCGATCCGGAGATCGCCGGTCAGGATCTTGACCAGAAACTTGCCTTCCAAGGCGGTGGCGAGCCGGACGATTTGCGCGAGCCAGGGCACCTTGGCCAGCGGCCCGCGCGCAGCCAAAAGATTCTCAAAGAGCCGAGCCACGGCGTCGATCGTGAGCGTGGACCCGAGGGAGGTGGCCTTGAGCAGAATTTCCGCGGTCGTTTCGCCGAGATCGCTGTGCTTCAAATAAACTTGGCCGAATTCCGCCTGATCCATTTCCCCGACCGCGCACAAGACGTCGCGGATCACGGCCCAGCCCAGTTGGAGCGTCTTGTTCTGGACCGGCGGAAAGGGATGTCCCGTGAACCAAGTCGTGACGGCGGCCAACGAATCCGGGTCCAACCTCCGCAAGTAATCACGCAGAAGCCGGACCTTCTCCAGCTTCTTGGCCGTGCTCCCAATTCTTCGGCAGGTTTCGGCGAAGAGATGGAAGGAATTGGGTGGGCCGCTCGCCTCGGTGGCGCGCGCCTCGAGACTCTGGGCCGCGCCCTCCCCGGCCGCGGGCTCGGACCACGGCCCGCGGATGACTGACGCATCGGATGGCGGTCCGGCGTCCGACTCTGGCGCGTCCAAGGCCAGCGAAAGCGACAACTGTTCTTCTTCGCTCAGGGCTTGAGCGTCGTAGCCCAATTCCCGGAGCGTCCGGGCAAAATCTGCGGCGAAACCGTGCAGGGTGTAAATTTTTTTTGGCTGCACGCGTTTCACCATCTCGATCAAGTCCGGAAAATCGGCGTGATCGCTCAGCGGAAATGCGGCGTCCGCGTGATAACGGAAGCGGCAATTCGCGTCCACCGCCCAGCCGGTCAGGATGGCCGTCCGAATGGGCCCGGCCGAGCGAAGCGTGGCGGACTGCACGACGGACGGTGGACACAAGATGACTTTCCCCCGGGCCGCGCCGGCTTCGAATTTCTCGTAGGCCGGGAAGGTATGGCCAAGCTCCCGGTAGATCTCGGTCAGCTTGTGAATCTGGGCATGGAGCATGATCGGCAGTCCGGCGCCCGCCAACCCGCAGAGCAATTCCTGACTCTTACCCAGGGAGTAACCGAGCAAGACCGGCGTCTCGTCATTGTCCAGGGCTTCCCGGCAAAAATGAATCACACCCCGCAGAACCTCGGCGGCGGGAGGAAAGCGGTAGGGCCGCCGACCAAAGGTAGTTTCCATGACCAGAATCTCGGCCCGGCGCGGTTCACACGCCTCGGCGGAAAGCCCGGGCCGCAATTTGAAGTCACCGGTGTAAAGCAGGGAGCTGTCGCCGGCTTCGAGCAAGACCATGGCGCTGCCCAAGATGTGGCCGGCCGGAAGCAGAGTCAGATCGAACGCCACCCCCTGATGATCGAAGGACGCGCGTTGTCCGAACGGCAGAACATGCTCTAACCTCTGGCCGCTCAGCCGCGCCCGCATCAACTTTGAGGTCGGCGCGCTGAGGATGACTTCCCGGTGCTTTCCGATGTGATCCGCATGGGCGTGACTGACAAACACGCGCTCCTCCCCCGGCTGCGATTCGTGGGGATCCAGCCACAGCCCGAGCTTTGGCAAATGGACGCCGCCGCGATGATAGCGAAGAGTCAGCGGTGACATGGCCCGGAAATGTTTATGCTTCCGTCGCTTCAAGTCAAACCCGCGCTCCGTTTCTTGGGCGATTCTCATTTCGTTGTTGGTGCGCTTTGATTTTGGCGGATATTGCTCCTTCCCGGCAGTTCTCATTTTGACAAGCAGGTAGTCCCGGCTTCAGCCGGTCGCCACGTGAAAACCGGCTGAAGCCGGGACTACCTGCGTGGAACGGACAGTGTCCTGGGTCAGAATGAGAATTACTGGCTCCCTCCGGATGGTCCCTTGACAACGGGGCGGCCGGGGACACTCCGTGGCGGACGCCATCATTGTGGGGGGCCAGGCGACGGAAGGCCACGGGCCCGGCAAGCCCACTTTGGAGTTTCGCAGCATGAGCGACCGCGTGCGGTTCAGTGGGCCCGGCGAATTTCAGGCGTTGACGCTCTCGCCGTGGGTCAGCGTGACGGGCCTGGACCGGCAGTTCAATTCCCTGTTCATGTGCGATGGCTTTGATCGGGGGAAGATTCACTGGCAGATCCGCAACGATGGAGTGCTGGACCTCGGGGTGCAGGGTCCCCGCCCCCGGGACGTGCAAATCTTCGCCAGCCCGGCCGTGGTTGGATTCAATCAATTCGGCCAGTCGAGACACCTGGCCGTGGTGGTGGATGGCGAACCGTAACGATTCAGTTGTCCTGGGGAGCGCACGCGCTCTCGCGGGCTGTTCGTCCCGGCAAACGATTGCCGACCACCGCACTCAGCCGGTGGCCGGATCGCCGGTTGTGATTGACCGTCCGGTTGCAGCGCATTACTTACGACTGGTCTTCCCTGACTTGATCGCGGGTCGCGACCTCGCGGCATTTGAATGGGCCGTGTATCAGGGGCGGAACGCCGGCGGGTGGAGAGCCCGTCCGAAAATGTGGAACAGACATCTTATCTGCCAGTTCGAGTGGCATCCTGCCGCCCAACGCACGGGGCGAGGACGTCCCATGAACTGGCAGGCTGGAAGTCGGCCCCGCGTTTTCAGACAGACTCCGAGGGGCCGTGGCGCCTTTGACCGCCAACGCGCCGTGTCAAGACATGACAATTCGTTGCTCTGAAAAACATGAATCGTTTCCACGCTCTATGAAATTTCCCGCCAGCCTGCTGCTGCTCGTCCTCGCCTCAACGGCGCTCGGACAACCGTATTACGTCGCGCCCACCGGCCACGACGCGAACTCGGGCACGCTGACAAAACCGTTCGCGAGCCTGCAACGCGCGCAGGAGGCGGTCCGGCAAAAACCAGGCGCGGTCTTCCTGCGCGGCGGCACCTATTACCTCCCCGAAACGTTGGTTTTCCGCGCGCAGGATTCGGGCACGAAGGCCGCTCCGGTCGTTTTCCAGGCCTACGAAAAAGAACAGCCCGTCATTAGCGGAGGCGTCAGGCTGGAAAAACTCGACTGGCGGCCTGACCGCGATGGCATCTTCCAAGCGAAGGTGCCGGAGAACCTGGCCACCGAGGAAATCTTCGTGAATGGCGAGCGGCAGATTCTGGCGCGCTATCCGAATTTCGATCCGAAGGCGCAATACTTCGATGGCTTCGCCGCCGACGCGATTTCCACGAATCGCGCGGCGCGCTGGGCCGATCCCACGGGCGGCTATTTCCACGCCATGCATCCGTCGCTCTGGGGCGATTTCACCTGGCTGATCACCGGCAAGAACGCGCAAGGGGAAGTGACTCGGGAAGGCGGCTGGCAGAACAACCGGGGCGGCGCCGTCCATCGGACGATCCGATTCGTGGAAAACATTTCCGAGGAATTGGATGCTCCCGGGGAGTGGTTCCTCGAGGCGAAGACGCACACCCTCTACTTCTATCCGCCGTCCGGGCTGGATTTGAAAAGCGCGATGTTCGAGGCCACGCGGTTGCGCAGCCTCGTCGAGTTTCGCGGGAGCGAGGAGAAGCCCGTGCGCTTCGTCACGATGCGCGGCCTGACCTTTCGTCACGCGGCACGCACGGTCATGGAGACCAGGGAACCGATGCTGCGCTCGGATTGGGCGATTTATCGCGGCGGAGCAATTTTCTTCGAGGGCGCGGAGGACTGCGCGCTGGAGGACAGCTTCATCGATCAGGTCGGCGGCAACGCGGTTTTCGTCAATCACTACAATCGCCGTGTCACGGTGCGCGGCTGCCAGATCGCCAAGGCCGGAGCCAGCGGCGTCTGCTTCTTCGGCGATCCGCAGGCGGCGCGGAATCCCTTGTTCAATTACAGTCAGGTGAACAAGATCGAGGATCTCGACCGCACGCCGGGTCCGAAGAGCAACGATTATCCGGCGGACTGCCTCGTGGACAATTGCCTGATCTATCGGACCGGCCGCGTGGAAAAGCAAACCGCCGGGGTGGCGATTGATCTCGCCCAGAGGATCACTGTCCGCCACTGCTCGATTTACGACATGCCGCGCGCGGGCATCAACATCGGCGACGGCTGCTGGGGCGGGCACGTCATCGAGTTTTGCGACGTGTTTGACACAGTGAAGGAAACCGGCGACCACGGCTCGTTCAACTCCTGGGGTCGCGACCGCTACTGGCGCCCCAGCATCGCCGAGGTTAACGCCTGGGTGAAGGAAGTGCCCGGACTGCCCCGCCTCGACGCCATCAAGCCCGTGATTTTGCGGAACAACCGCTGGCGTTGTGATCATGGCTGGGACATTGATCTCGATGACGGCTCCTCCTATTACATCATCACCAACAATCTCTGTCTGCGCGGCGGCATCAAGAACCGCGAGGGCTACGGACGCGTCGTCGAGAACAACATCACGGTCAGTTCAGGTCTCCATCCGCACGTCTGGTATGCCGCGAGCGGTGACATCTTCCGGCGCAACATCGTCTGGACCGGCTATCGTCCCGCTCTGATGCACCGTCCGCCGTGGGGCGAGGACATGGACTACAATCTGATGCACAAGGATGGCGCGGAGATCGCACCCGCCGCCGCGCTGCAGAAGCAGAGCGGACGCGACACGAACTCCATCGTAGCGGACGCGCAGTTTATTGATCCCGCGAAAGGCGACTACCGCGTGAAGGAGGGCTCGCCCGCGCTCGCCTTGGGTTTTGTGAACTTTCCAATGAATCAGTTCGGCGTGCAGAAGACGGAACTGAAAGCTCGCGCACGAACGCCGGTGCTGCCGGCTCAAACGCCCGCCGCCGCCGCGCCCGCCGTCCGAGACACTGCGCCGCGCGCCTGGCTCGGCGCGAGCGTGCGCAACATCGCCGACGCGGGCGAGATGTCCGCGTTCGGTCTGCCCGGCGTGACCGGCGTGCTCGTGCTGGAAATTCCGACGGGATCAGCCCTGGCCAAGGCCGGGCTGCAAAAGAACGATGTCATCCTGTCCGTCAACGGAACCAAAGCCGCCGACGTCGCCACCTTGCTCCGACAGGCTCCGGCCCTGGCGCCTTTCCAAACCCTCTCGCTCGGCATTTCCCGCCAGCAAAAAGAAAGTGTCTTAACCGTCACGCCGTGAAATCGCGCTCTCAACCACCCCACAGTGATGTCCCGCCAACATGACATAAGAGATTGGAGAACCGGATGAATAGGCTCAAGTGGACTGTCATCGCCGCAACCTTGCTGGCGTGGCTATCCGGCTGCGCGACAAATCGCCGATCCGCAAGAGAACCCGTGCCCGCGTTCTTTGACGGGGCGCGAATCCTTTTCCAAGGCGATTCCGTAAGGTCGTGGCCCCGTTGGAGAGCAACGAACTCGCCGAGTGTCGTGTCTCGCCACGCGCTCACTTGGCACCTCCTTCTGAAGCCCCAAAGGGGCGAGATATGCCAGCCCAGGGCAACGCCCCATAAGCGCTAACTTGTTTAAGTGCTTTCAAAC
>CAYHFE010000010.1:0-36422 GCA_964355375.1 uncultured Verrucomicrobiota bacterium | reverse complement strand
TCCGACGAGTCGCGTCAAAGGCGTAAGAGGGGAGCGAGAGTGGAGTCGGTTTTTAGCGGGCTGACGAGGGCCAGATTGAGCCGTTCGGGACGAAAGAAATCCCGGGCGACCGCGCGGATTTGCGCCGCCGTGACGTCGGACAACCGTCGTTTGACTTCGGTGGCGGAGATGATTTTCCCGAATCCTATCATCTGTTCGCCGAGCCACATCATCTGGTTTTCGGTGCTTTCGAGGCTCAGATCGATCTGGCCGATCAGATAGTCCCGCGCCCGGCGCAATTCGATCGGCTTGATCAGAGTGGCGCGGAGGGTTCGGAGCTCCCGGGTAATCAGTCGGAGGACTTTCGGCAGGTGATCGGTATCCAAACCGGCCGAGATGTTCAGAGTGCCCACGTCAGCGAAGAAGCTCAGCGAACTGCAAATCGAGTAGGCCAGGCCGTGGTCTTCGCGCACGACTTGAAAGAGCCGCGAACTCATGTTCTCGCCCAAGATGGTGTTGAGCAGGCGCAAGGCGAAGCGCCGTTCGTCATGCCGGGAGCAGGCGCGGATCCCCAGAGCGAGCTGGGTTTGTTCGATCTTCTTCGTGAAAAGTCGCACGACCGGCGCCGTTTGCTGAGTCACGGCCGGAACGAATTGAGGGCGCGGTCCCTGGGGCAAACGCCGGGCAAAGCGGCCGACCGCCTTGACCACCTGATCCGGGTCGAGATTTCCGGCCGCGGCCACGACCGTGCCCGCGCTGACGTAATTGGCGTTGCGGAAGGCGAGGATCTGGGCGCGAGCCATGGCGTCCAGCGTCGCGACGGTGCCGGTCAGCGACCGGCCCAAGGGTTGATTGGGCCAGAGGATTTCATTGAGCAATTCCTGGACGTGATGCTGGGGTTGGTCGAGATACATGGCCAACTCCTCCTTGATCACGTTGCGTTCCTTGATGATATCCGCTGGATCGAAATTCGAGTTCAGGAACATGTCCGTCAGCACGTCCAGCAATTCCGGGAAGCGGTCATGACAGGCTTTGGAGTAGAAGCACGTGTTTTCTTCGGAAGTGAACGCGTTCAAATAGCCGCCGATGCCCTCCACGTCCTGGGAGATTTGCTTGGCCGAGCGCCGGTGGGTCCCTTTGAAAAGCAGGTGCTCGATGAAGTGGGACACCCCCGAGAGCGGGGCTGGTTCGTAGCGTCCACCCACCCCCACCCACAGGCCCAAGCTGATGCTGGCCATGTGCGGCATTTCGACGGTGATCACCGTCAGGCCTTTGGGAAGGCGCGTGATGCGAGCGATGGACTTCAGGCGAACGCCTTGGGAAGATTCTCCGGGGGGCCGACCCGGCGGAGGTAATCCAGAATGACGTTGACCGCCTCCTTGGGGTCATCGGTGACGGTGCAGAGGTCGAGGTCGTCTGGGCTGATGTAGCCGGGCTGCTCGACCTGCTGCTTGAGCCACTTGAGCAAGCCGTTCCAGTATTTGCGACCGAACAGGATGATGGGAAACCGCGAAACCCGCTGGGTTTGCACGAGAGTGGCGACTTCAAAAAACTCGTCGAGCGTTCCGAATCCGCCCGGCATGAAAACGAACGCGGCGCTGTACTTGACGAAGCAAACCTTGCGCGAAAAGAAGTAGTGAAAATTGATCGGAATATTGGCGTAGCGATTGGCCGATTGCTCGAAGGGCAATTCGATGTTGAGCCCCACCGATTTTCCTTTGCCCTCGGCCGCGCCGCGATTGGCCGCTTCCATGATGCCGGGACCGCCGCCGGTGATGATCGCGAGGTCATGCTTGGCGAGCTCCTTTCCCAAAGTGAGCGCCGCTTGGTAGTAGGGATTGCTCGGCTTCAGTCGCGCCGAGCCGAAGATCGTCACCGCCGGACCGACCTGCGACATGGTTTCGAACGAATCGACGAATTCAGCCATGATCCGAAATATTCGCCAAGGATCTTCCCGTGTGAATCGCGACACTTCATGGTTCATCGGCGGAGAATAGTCGGGGTTTTCCGGAGTGACAAGATCCGTCGGGGAGATTCGGGATAACGAAAACCTCGAGAAATTAGCTGGATCAAATGGGTGAATTGAGCGAAAGGAATCGGCACGACAACTCGCGCCGCCAAACCGTCTCGATGCGTTCGGGACCGGAGCAGGTTCTGCCCTCCCGCAACATCGGTCATTCTCACGCGACTCGCGAGGCCGGTCAGGCGAGCCGGGCAGAACTTGGCGCTCATCCTCCTATTGACCGGAACGGCGGAGGCGTCCGAGTTGATCCCAATCGAAGAGCTCGGCTTGCGCGTCGCGCCCGGGTTCCACATGGCCCTCTATGCCGACTCCGACCTCGCCAACGACATTCAAGCGATGACCCTGGATGCCCAGGGGCGGGTCGTGGTGACGGGTCCCGGCTACATCAAGACTCTTCTCGACACGGACCACGACGGGAAAGCGGACCGGGCTGAACTCTTTGCGAACACTCGATCCGGGGGCATGGGACTCTGCTTTGAGGGCAGCAACCTCTATTTCGTGGGGGATGGCGGGCTGTCCGTTTACCGCGACCGAAATAGCGACGGCCAGGCGGACGGGCCTCCCGAACATTTGTTGGCCACGACCTTCTCCGAACACGGAGGACACGCCCTTCGCCAAGGCCCCGATGGCTGGTGGTACTTCATCGGCGGAAACGATGCCGGATTCACTGGCCAACCTATCACCTTGCCGAGCTCACCCGTGCGAGTCCCGGAAGCTGGCGCCCTCCTGCGGTTCAGCCTGGACGGGAAGAAATCGGAGATTATCGCCCACGGTCTGCGCAATCCCTACGATTTCGATTTCAACGCTCTCGGCGACATTTTCACCTTCGACAGCGATGTGGAGAGCGATTTCCATTTGCCCTGGTACACGCCGACTCGGGTTTACCACCTCGGCTACGGAGGCCATCATGGGTGGCGCTTGGGTGGATGGACCCGGAGTTGGAATCGACCCGACAGCTATGTCGATACCGTGGATATTCTGGAATCGCTCGGACGCGGATCGCCCACCGGGGTGGTTTGCTATCGGCACACCCAATTCCCGCAACATTATCGCGACGGGCTTTTCGTGCTCGATTGGACCTTCGGGAGAATCTTTTTCCTTCCCTTAAAACCGGACGGAGCCAGCTATCGGGCCGAGGCCGAGCTCTTTCTCGAGCCGATCGGTTCGCAGGGATTCGCCCCGACGGACGTCGCCGTCGCGCCGGATGGTTCGCTCTTTGTTTCCATTGGCGGACGGAGAACCCGCGGCGCCGTCTATCGGATTTGGCACGGGGACGAACGGCCAAAATCTTCGCCGCGCAACCCGAAACCTCGCACCGATGAAAGCGAGGAGCTCGATCCGACGGCGTGGCAGAAAGTCCTGCAGGCGCCGCAGCCGTTGGAGGCGTGGTCGCGAGCCCGCTGGACGCCGCGAGCGCGGAAGATCGGTGCCCAACCGTTCCGTCTCGCCGTGGTGAACGATCGCCTGCCGCCGAGCGAACGGATTCGCGCCATCGAAGTGGTGACGGAGATGTTTGGCGGTCTGGAAACCGCCCGAGCCATGGTCGCCGCTCAGGCGCGGTCCCCGCAAATCCGCGCCCGGGTCGCCTGGTCCGTCGGACGCGTCCCCTGTGAAAACCTCGAGATGGTCCTGACTCCATTGGCCAAGGATGGCCATCCGGCGGTTCGGTGTGCCGCCCTCGAGGCCATGACTGATCGGATCGGCCAACTGGACGCGGGCGAAATCGGGCAACTCCTCCCGTCCAGCCTTGGCCATCCGGACAAACGATTGCGCCAGGCCGCCGCCCGACTGGCAGCTCGGCTGCCCGACGACGTTTGGGCGAACTTGGGCGAGCGGTTGGAGAAAGCGGGCATCCAAGCCAAACTCACGGCTCTCCTGGCCGCGCTCTGGCGTGCGGATGAGTCGTCCGATCGATCACGAATCGTCGCCCAGACCGCCAGCCTTTTGCCCCAAATCACCGACCCGAAGGGGAGGCTCCAGGCGGTCCGCCTGCTGATGTTGGCCCTTGGCGACTATCACCTGCACGGTCCCTCGAGCGAAGTTTACACAGCCTACGAATTGCCCCGCCCCGCCCCCACGGATCATGCCCTCCTCAACGCGGCGCGCGCCAACTTGCGCGAGTCCTTGCCCGCGGGCCACGACGCGCTGGATCGAGAAACGGCCCGCCTGCTCGCCATGCTCGAAGACAACGATCCAGCGCTGCTCCATTCCATCGCTGGTTTTCTCACCGAGAGCAGTCCAGCCGCAGCGGATTTCCATTACCTGATCGTCTTCTCACGCCTCCCGGGCGAACGCCCCATCGAGCTCACGAGACAGATCGCCGCCGCTGTCCGGCGATTGGACCCGAAGCTGGGGGAAAGCGAATTCGGCCAACGGAAGAACTGGAACCTGCGCCTGGTGGAACTTATCACTCAACTCATCCGCCATGATCCCCGGCTGACGGAGGAATGGCTTCAGCACCCGGACTTCGTCGCGCCCGGCCAAATCATCCTGACGGTCGCGTTCGATCCGCCGACGCGATTGCGAGCCGCCGCCTTATTCAAATCGGCCGTCGAACACGACAGCCCTTTCCCCTGGTCTGGCGAACTCGTCGCACTGCTGTCAGCCCTGCCCGCGCAGGAGGTTTATCCGCTTTACCGAGAGCACTGGGCGCAGACCGAGCTGCGCGAACCGATCCTGATTCAGCTTGCCCGCAGACCCGATTCGCTCGATCGGGCCAAGTTCCTCCACGTCTTGGAACAGGCCCGGCCCGAGATGCTCCGGGTCTGTTTGACGGCGCTCGAGCAATTGCCGCGCGACCCGCGTCCGACGAATCTGGTCCCGGCATTGCGAGCCCTGAGACGCCTGCTGTCTGATCCGCCGCAGAAGGAGTTGCGCGCCCAAACCCTCGCCCTGATCAACCGGCAGGCGGACCAAGATTTGCGGGTCCACGAGCGGGGAACGGATTGGGCCGCTCTCAGAAACGCCTACGAACCCGTCTTCGCCTGGTTTCGCCGGCAGCATCCTTCTCTGGCCACCGCCCTGGTTGAACCGAGCGCTGAAAAGAGGAGACTGGACGGACCTTTACTGCTATTTGAATAGCCTCCGACCGCGATAGGTGCGCGGTGACGAAGGTGAGCCTGTTTGGATATGAACAATCACAAATTCCTGGATCTCACCACACAAGTCGTCTCGGAGCATTTGCTGGCCGGTGGTCAGATCGAAAAAGCGGCCTCTCTTCTTTCCCTGCACTTGGCTCAGAATCCCGCGGCCCCGTCCGTCTATGTGTTATCTTCGCTGGCTCGGATCAGTTACAATCTGCGAGGCTGGAACGAAGCGGCCGAACTCTGGGGAATGGTCCTCCTGGCAGAACCGCAAAATCTTGAAGCGCTTCTCAAGCGGGCACATTGCCTGATCGAGCTTGGCGAATTCAAGGGAGCGGAGGTTCATTTCGACTCCGTGCTCCGAATGCTGAATCGGTGTCGGGGCGAATCCGCCGCCGCGTGGAAGGAAGAGTGGCTCGACATGATCCACAAGCAAATCTGCGTTCACTTTACACACAACAACGCCGTGAAAGGAGAAAGACTGACCAGGCTCTGTGCTCTCCCGGGCAGTTACACCGAAGGCATCTTGCAGCCGACCGCTCACCCTGACGAAGACCGGCCTCTTTCCGATGAACGCATCCTTGCGAAATTGAACCTGGCCTTCGAAAACTGGAGGCGAAATCCTCATCCTCCCCTTCCCGGGAAAGACGAGATGCCCCGGGCGGACGAATCGCTGAACGCCTCGCGACCATCCAAAGTGCTCCTCGTCCTCAGGAAGTACTTTCTGGATCGCGTCGGTTCCCGGGAACACGAGCTGGCTTTCTTTTTCCAGCGGAGCGCCGAAGCATCGGGACACGAGGTGATGTTTTTTCCGGCGGAACCCTTTTTGAATACCGCGACGGTTACGCCGGATCAACAGTATGCGGAACTCGACCGCCTCGCGCGGTTGATCTTGTCGTGGCACCCGGATCTCGTGGTCTTCGATAACCTCTGCATGCCGGGATCCGGCGGAGCCTACTTAGGGCGCAAGGCCTACCAAACGATTCTCTCCGAACTTAAGGCGAGGCAAACTTTCGCCCTGATCGCTCACTACCCTGACGCCTGGGCGTCGCACTCCGAATCCACCATTCGGTTTGTCGAATCTTTTGCCGACGTGATCTGGCACCAAAACTCGGCAATCAAGCCCGAGAGCCCTCGCGAGGACTCCGCCATCATGTTCCGGGCGCCCACACCCTACCTCGAGGACCTTTTCCAAAGGGCCGAGGACGAGAAGGATATCGACGCGGCCTTCGTGGGCGGAGTCTTTGACTACAATTATCCGCGGGCGATCTGGCTGACTTTGATGCGATCGCGACAGATGCAGTGCCAGGTGTTTCTGGCGAACCACACCACCTCCGGTTGTGCGGCGGGGAAGTCGGTCGAAGAATACGCGGCTTTCATGAGCCGCCTAAAAATCAGCGTGAACTTCTCCTCTCGGAATTCGGCCAAGAAAATCATGACGGGTCGGACCTGGGAATCGATTATCGCCCGATGCCTTCTTCTTGAAGAGGACAACGACGAAATCAAGAATTACTTTGTTCCCTGGGTTCACTACATCCCGTTCTCCCGCTTGGATGAATTGGAGGCCTATCTCGGCTTCTTCCTGCGCCGCCGCGACGCCCGAGAGCGGATCACCCAACAAGCCTATCGTTGGTTCGAACAGCACTTCTCCAAAGAAAAGATCTGGTCCAGTTTGGCCTGCATCGGAACCTCCACGAAGAATCGTCCTCCGCGAACCCTTTCCCGCTCATGAAAAAGCTCACCGAAGAGGAGATTTATCGCTTCTGCTTGCTGACGGGCCGATCCTATTTTGGGAGCCACCTGCACGCGACGCAAGGCCTTCCGCTGCGGCACGGCTCCATGCATTGTCTGGTCTTGAACGAGGCCGCCCGCCGTCCCGACCAGATTCTGAATATTCTCGAGATCGGCTCGTGGGCTGGCGGGTCGGCCATTACTTGGGCCAATGCCCTCAAAACGGCCCGCGCTCCGGGCCGAGTTTTCTGTGTGGACCCTTGGAGGCCCTACGTTCACGGCGAGACGGTTCAGAGCCGCGACATGAAGGCGATGAACCAGGAATTGCAGGCGGGAGAAATCTTTCCGCTCTTCCTGCATAATATCAGGACCTCGGGCCATGAAGACATCGTGGTCCCCATTCGAGGCGAAAGCAGCCTCGTCCTGCCCCTGCTGCGCGGCCAACAGTTTCCCATTGTCTTTGTGGATGGCGACCACCGGTTTGAACCCGCCTACTCGGACATCACTCAGTCTCTTGAACTGGTTGCTCCGGACGGCGTGTTGTGCGGCGACGACCTCGAGCTGCAGATTTCCGAAATCGACGCCGCTGAAGCTTGGGCGAAGAAGGATGAAGATTACATTCGCGATCCCAAGGCCGGAAGGTACTTCCATCCGGGGGTGACCCTCGCGGTTGGCAAAGTTTTCGACACGGTCGCCGTCTGGGATGGATTCTGGGCCGTGCGCAAGACCTCGACCGGATGGCGACCAGCCGAAATGGTGAGGCCAGCCACCGTCTCTCAGCCCACACACCTGCACCCATCCTCCGTGCAGCTCACGATCGAGCTGGCCGAGCATCTGAAGCGGCTCGGCATTTTTTGACACCGCGCTCAGCACGCCCGGTTTGCGGAAACCGCGCGAACCGACATCAGCTTCGACCCGGCCCCCACGCGGACCACGTGCTGCCTCGCGACCATTGCACCAGTCCGGTCCCGCTCCAGTGGCCGAATGAAGTCAGATCGAGCTTGGGCAGACAAACGGAGCGCCAGATCGCGATCATCTCCTGCAGCCGGATATCATCAAACACCAGCCAGGCCCCCTCGCGCAGCCCGATCGCGGCAAAATGATCCAGCAAGACCGCTTCCATTCGGCCATCCTTGGCGGCGTCCACAAAAAGCAGATCCGCGTCGCCCAACAATTTGGCATGCCCGCGCGCCACTTCCGGCTTGGTCAAATCAGCAACCACTTGCTCCAACTTGCCGTCCGCGAAATCCGCGGGGGTCAGGACTCTTCCCGGATACTCGCGCCACGGCACGATGTCGAACGTCGTCACGCGCCCGTTTGGCGGAAGGAACTTCTTGAGCGCCAGGGCCGACAATCCGGTCGCGGTGCCGATTTCGATCACGTTCCGGGGCTGCAGAACCTGGACGAACCCCGCGAGCAGTTTGTAATGCTCTCCCGGCCAGATCTCCGGCCACCACGGCGGCGCGGGCAGCCGCCGGCTCAGGTCGGAAAGATCGATGTCCAGAGCGGCCCGCGCCACTCGCAACGACAACTCAATCATGGGTCGATTCGCCCGTCCGGGATCATCGTCCGCCGAAAGAATGGCCGACGGCAACATGTGGCGAACGGAAGCAGAAGATTTGGCGTTCATAGGGATGAGGAGTCAAGGTTGCGGGAAACCCGGGTCAGTTTGGGCATCCGGATTCGGAGCGGGCGGAGAGCCCGGTGTGGCCACAAGGCGGCTTTGAAGGAGCGCCCGTCCGGTCGGCGGGGACAATTCCGGGCCGTTTGGCTCCGAAGAGGACAGGGATAACTCCCCGGCCGCCCCTTGCTCGCTTGGTTGACCTGCTCGCATTTATCGATCAACTCCACGTTGGATCAACCCCGCCCAGATTTTGTCCATCGAGAATCTCTGTTCATACCATAGGAACGCTCGCTCCACGATTTGCTGACGGACATCTTCATGTCGAAGAAAGAAATCCAAGTAGCCCTCCAGTTCTTCGAGATTTCGGAACGGAACATAATGCACGAAGGGGACAAAGAACCTTCGGATCTCGTCGTTGTCTTCCTCCAGGAGAAGACATTTGGACAAGATCGATTCCCAAGCCCGTCCTGTCATGATTTTTTGTGATTCGTTACGAGACGAAAAATCAACGCTGATCTTGATTCGGCTCATAAAGGAGCCGTATTCCTCCACAGACCTCCCAGCGGGACAACCTGACGCCGTGTGATTGGTTAGGAAGATCTCACAGGGAAGTTTCCTTTCTCTCACCAGGGTCAGCCAGATGGCTCTCGGGAAATTGTAGTCGAAGACCCCTCCCACAAATGCCCCGTCGATGTCTTTAATCCCATTCTGGTTCCGAAACACAGATTCTAAATAGGGTGTCGGCGCATTGAACATTCGGGCACGGTTGGTCTCGCGGCTGGGTTTGATCTCAGAGTTTTGCTGCCAGATGACATCGCTGAAGCCTTCCACAAATTGGATCGTGGGTTGGGAATGCGGAGCCCAGGCGTCCGGATAGTGAGCGACAAGGAGGAATCTCATTTTCCGTTTCAACTCGGAAAACACCTCTCTGAAGACCTCCCGTCCGATAAATTCCCCACCTTGCGTGGGCATGCAGAGGTTGTCGATGATGACCAAATCCGGGGTGGTCGTGAGGATGAGCCGGACAAGGCGATCCAGTTCGGCGTATTGTTCGTCCGGAGTGATCATCACCGGGTCCAAGAAGGGCTCGGCTGGGAAGAAGGTGACTTCCATTCCGACGGCCTCGGCGGTGCGCCTGAAGAAGAAAGCAAGCTCATGCTCTCGCGAGTCCGGTCTGTTGAAGAAATGCCGGCGCATCACCAAGAGCACCTTCCCTTTGCGCCACGGGGTTGATTCTCCTGGCCGTATGAGACACTCGCTCAAGAATGGAGATGTGGATCCGCTTTGGCTAAATTTCTCGCAGGCCGAGTCGATCCTATGTCGGATGCTTTCTTCCGAGAGGCGGTGGGACGAGCCCTGATTCCCATCGGATTTCAAAATGCTTTCTGTATAACTGGCTGGCAGGGCGCACAACCTCACCAACTGCGCGGCTTTTTCCTGGTTGTTTCTCGTAAAGTGAACGCAAACCTGCAGATAGATTGCCTCCAGCCATTTATCATTCCACAGGGAGCGCGACCGCGTCGGCTCCTCGTTCAAGATCCTGTGCGCCTTCGCTAGAAAGACGCCAGATTCTTGGTATTGATCCGCTTCAACCAGGCAATGAGTAAGCTTCAAGAGCGCCTCGATATTTCTCGGCTCGGCGTTGGTGACGATCCGCCAAAGCTGCGCTGCGTCGTTCCAATTGCCAGCGTTGTAGTAATATTGCGCGAGCGGAATGATGTGCTGGGCCGTGACGGTTCGCGGGTTCTGAGCAATTAGGTTGGTCAGAATCTGGACTGCTTTTTCGGCCTGACCAACTTCCAGCAGATGCTTGGAGATGGCCAAAGCAGTTGATTCCAGGAAAGGATGATCAGTCATTTGAGTTGCCAGGCGCGACTTCGGGTTTGGATTCGACCGGAGAGCCCGGTGTGGCCACAATGCGGCTTTGAAGGAGCGCCGGTCCGGTCGGCGGGGACAATTCCGGGCCGTTTGGCTCCGATGAAGCCAGGGATAACTCCCCGGCCGCGACGAGCCATTTTCGCCAGAAGCGAATGCGGTTTCGGGAAAGAATCTTCCGGGGGGTGGACTGCTCGTTCTTCCAATAGCGGATGATCTTGTCCGGTTGCCTGGAAACGCCCCAAACATGCTCATAGCCCGTCACGGGGACCACATAGCATTGATAGCCGGCCTGTCGGACCTGCAGCCCCAGGTCCCATTCCTCGGTCAGGCACGGCGTGTAATCGTTTTCAAACAGGAGAATTCTTCGGCTGAACAAATCTCTCTTGACCGCGAAAAAGAACCCGGAAACCGCATCCACAGCTTGCGGCGCTGGCACCCCGCCCTTGCGAAATCCGATAATATCTTCGTAGGTATAAAACCCAAAAAACGATCCCTCCGGGCCCACCACTGCCGCCGCGGGCAGGGTCCAGAGCGCTTCCTCCAACGTCGCCACCGTCGATGGCTCGACACGGATGTCCGCGTTGAGGAAAAACAGGGTCGGTTGCGTGGCCAGATGGACCCCGATATTCCAGCCTCGGGAGACGCCAACATTGATATTGAGAGAGGCTGAATGATCGATGCGGGGATGATCCTTGAAGGCCGCGGCCGCCTCCATGGAATTGAACACCGCGATGACCTCCCCCTCGATTCGCGACAGGTCGCCGAGCAACGCCTCGAACTCCTGCCGCCCCTCCGGCGACGCGTTGAGCACTGGAATGATGAACGATCGCCCTCGCGGACGCGGGGGCGTGATTGCCGACGTTACGTTTGCCGCCGGACCCAATCCGGCCACGGAGCGTTCCCGCCATTCTCCCGCCGACGGCGTATTCCTTTGGCCGCGCAAGGCCACCGCCAACAACTCGGCGCTGCGATGCCCATAAGTGTGCGCCTGGTGCATGACCCTCTGGCCCCGGCGGGCAATGGCCTCGCGCTCTTCTTCGCGGACCAGGTAATAGCGCACTTTCTCCAGCAAGTTATCGTCCCGATAAATCCCCAAATCCTCTCCATCGACCAACAGTTCGTCCTGGCCGCTGTTGGCGGCTGCGTCGGTCAAGAGAAACGTCCCTGTGGACATCACTTCAAAGACGCGCATGTTGAGATCATTTCGAATGGCGTTATTGAAGACGATTCGGGCATTGGAGAAGAGCTGGGCCATGTCATCCCAAAAGCACCGGCCGACCGTCAGAAATAGATTTCGATCCTTGATGCGTTTGAGAAGCTGAGATCGTCGCGTGTTTGCCACGACCGTGCCGACAAACCCGACATCGAAGGTCTTCTCCGGGCTTCTCTTGGAATGCACCTCCGCATCGCACGCCAGGGGCAGCCAAAAAACGTTCTGGCATCCGTGTCGGCGGAATTCCGGCAGATATTCCCGTTGGGCGATAAAGACAAAATCAAAGAAGCGCGCCCACTGGACGTGCCACTTCAAATTCAAATGGCTGTCGATGAGATAACAGGCCTTAGGGCACTTCAACCCCTCCAGATGGGTCGGGAAGTAACCAGGCACCGACTCGATCCACAGATACAGATCCGGAGACGGAACACGCCCTTGAGCCGACGCGGCCACCTCCCGCATGTCCGGCTCCCACGGCAGCGGCCAGTCGTGATCGAGCACGGGCCGCTTCATGTTTTGCAGATGCCATTTCTCGAGCAGATCGGCTCCGATTTTCGGGCCGCACGTCACCACCCGGGCCAGCCGGCGCAAGGCCCGTTCAAAATAGACCGCGGTGGTGACGGGATAAGAGACGTAGGCCAGCCAAACAACCGGGGTCAACGGTGATTCCATAAAAGACATTGCTAAGCGTGGGCGGGCCATCTCACAACTGAACTCTCAGACTCCCTTCTCCACGCGCCGCCGTTCCGTATTTTCCAGGTGGACGAGCAATTCCTCGAAGCGGGCCCGCCAGGACCAGCTCTGCATAAACCGCACACCAGCCGCCGCCCGCTCGAGGGCTTCCACGCGATTCTGATGGACGCGTTCGAGCAGCTCGACCACTTCATCGACGTCCGATTCACCCCACCCGGCCGTTCCCCAGAATGGCGGCATCGGCGAGACGGGTCCCTGCTTGGTCAAGGGATAGCAGTGCCGCTCATCCACTAGGTCGAGATGCCCGGTATTGGCGGAAAGAATGGTCGGAATGCCCGAGGCCAGACACTCCATGGCCACCAGATTCGTTCCGCCTTCACACCGGTTCGGCAAGACGGCAACATCGACCTGCTCATAGACTTTCGGCATGAGACAATTGGGGACGAGGCCGATGTCATGGTTCGCACCTCGCGGCACGCCGTTCGCCTCCAGCCAAGCCGGCACATCGATCCGCCCTTCCGGGTCAAACGACGGGCAACCGGTCACGTAACCCTGGCGATCGATGCCGGTCATGGATTTGGGCCACGGATTATGCCAAGCCGTGACGAGGATCGCGTCCGGATGGCGCTGCCGAAACTTGCGGAACGCCGCGACGGTGATGTCCTGGCCTTTTCGATACTCCAACTTGCCGCCCGAAAAAACAAAGAAAGTGCGATTTTTGGGGGTCGGCGGAGCCGGACGGAAGAGCGCGAGATCGACGCCCTGCAAGAAGGTCTCGACGTTGGTTAAACCGTGTTTTCGGAGAACTTCTTGGTTCCATGTCGAGCCTGCCAGGATCAACTCAAAAGCCCGTCCGGCTTCGAGAGCCTTCCCGGTGAATTGTGTGCTCTCGAAGAAAATAATGCCGAGGTTGGTGGTCCCGTGCACCCGTTTCCTTGGGTCGCTCACACCGGTCATGCCCAGCCAGTTACCCAAGCTATGGACGACCGGAAATTCGCAACGGCAACAACCTTCCTGATCTTGCTTCAAGATTTCGCAAGCCACCTTCTCGCGGGCCAGGATCCGTTCCATCGTCGCCCCGTGCTGGGAGACGAGCCAATCGGCATGGATCGTCGGGACCAATGGGACCGCCGCGAATCGTTGGTCCCGTTCGGCCTCCAAGGCTAGATTCAGTCCGAGCACGCCCCATCCCGTGTTCGGGTTGATCTGCCAATTCAAGCCGAGCCATCTTTTTTGCGTTGCGTTCGTCGGTTGCATGTCCGCATCTCGAGGCCAACCAGACGTTAAGACATCGAAACTCCTTCGGTTTGGCAAACGAAATCGTGGTCGAGCCCGCTCGCCGGGGCGTTGAAGCCCATGGCCAAGAAGCCCTGCTTTCAAAAGACACCAATCCTGGGCGACCCGCTGAACGCGACACGCCATCCTCCACCGCGAGTTTGGCTTGGTCGGAGCCGCAGATACTCTCGAAATATTCTCGAAGGAGTTTTCCCTACCCAAATCAGCTCGCATTTGTTATGAGCATCGGAAACACGGACTCAGTGAGCGAACAGCTTATAATGGATTGGCCTCAGTTGCTCCAATCCGCGTTGGCCTGCCATCAGACCGGACGTTTGGCGGAAGCGGAGTCGTTCTACCGTCAAGTCCTGCAGCAGCAACCGAGACAACACGACGCGCTGCGCTTGCTTGGTGTGCTTTTCCGCCAACGCGGCGAACTAGAGATGGCCAGCCGTTACTTGAGGCAAGCCGTCGAAGCTCGGCCTAACCTGGCCGAAGCCCATCATGATCTTGGGTTCGCCCTGTTTGAGAGGAGGGAAATCGCGGAAGCCATCCGCTGTTACCGCCGGGCTCTCGAGCTGAAGCCCCGATTTCCGGAAGCCCTGCATAATCTGGGCAACGCCCACTTGGCGGAGTGGCGGTGGGAGGACGCAACCCGCTGCTTTGAGCAAGCTCTGGAGTGCGCCCCGAACCAGACCGAGTCACGGTCCAGTCTGGGATGGATCGAGAAACACGAGGCCGAAATGTCAGCCCTGGCCGATTACCGAGAACGGGCGGCCCGCAGTCCAACGGCGAGTGCGTCTGACCCGGTTCACTCGGAGAGCGGCAGCCCACTGCTCTCCCGCGATCTCTTCCCGCATCTGTTCAACAAACTTGGCTTGACCGGCCGAGGTGCGGAGGTGGGAGTTCAGTCCGGAGAATTCTCCGAACATTTGCTCCGTCACTGGAAGGGCGAGCGGCTTTACTCGATTGACCCGTGGAAGGAATTCCCGTCCGCCGCGTATCTTGACGTTGCCAACGTGCCCCAGTCCAAGCACGACGCCCTTTACCTGAGTACCCTCCGGCGGCTGCTGAAGTTCGAAAGTCGCTCCGTCGTCTGGCGATTGACCTCGAGGGAGGCGGTCGAGCTTCTGGAAGAAAAGAGCCTGGACTTTTGCTACTTGGACGCGGACCACAGCTATCCGGCGGTGGTTGACGATATCGCGACGTGGTATCCCAAGATCAAACGAGGCGGCGTGCTGGCGGGACATGATTTTATCCCCGACGGAACCTACCCATTCGGAGTTTTTGGCGTGCAGAAGGCCGTCCACGAATTCGTGCGCGCAAAGTCTCTGCGGTTATTCACGACCGCTGAGCCGAAGTTCGCGTCCTGGTTCATCATTAAGACCTCCGGGGACTAGAAGCTCGTCTCCAGGCAGAAACGTGCCTGGTTTGAGCAAGATCACAGAACAAGACCACCGCACGCGGCAAACTCCAGTGATTTGAAGACCGTTGCCACCAACACCTGGGCCGAAGTCCTGCAATCGGCCTTGACCCATCATCAATGCGGTCGGCTGGCTGAGGCGGCCGTTCTTTACCAGCACGTGCTCGCCCAGAATCCCGCCCAGCCGGATGCTCTCCGTTTATCCGGCATCCTGGCCCATCAACGGGGCGACTTGGACTACGCCCGCCAGCTCCTTGAACGCGCTTTGCAGGTGCAGCCCCAGGCCCCGGAGATTCATCAGGCGCTCGGGTTGGTCTGGTTCGACCTCGGGCAATGCCATCGAGCCATCGCTGCGTATCGCGCAGCGCTCGTGCTCCGTCCGAATTACCCCGAGGCTCACTACAATCTGGGTAACGCCCATTACGCGCTTCGAGAAATCGAGGCCGCGCGGGAAGCCTACCGGCAGGCCGCCGCGCAGCAACCGACCTTCGCCGAGGCGCACTACAATTTGGGCCTGCTCGCCCAGGAAACCGGAGACGAGGTTGAAGCCATTCGATGCTACGAACAAGCTCTGCGCGGACGCCCGGATTATCCTGAAGCCTGGCTGAACCTGGGTTTGGCCCAACAGCATGTGGGGCACCTGACCTCCGCGGTGACCAGCTTCCTCAAGGCCCTGGAATGCCGGCCCGACTACATCCCGGCCCTCCTGAATCTGGGAACCATTCGCCACCAGGAGAAGAGCCTGGCGGACGCCGAGGCTTGTTTCCGCCGCGTCCTCACGCTTCATCCGGGAGAAGTCCCCGCTCTGCTGAACTTGGCCATGGTCCTGGACGACCGCGGAGTCTGGGCCGACGCCGAACAGGCGCTGCAATCGGCTCTCCAGTCGGACCCCGCCAGCTTCCAAGCCCACTCCTACCTGGCCGGCTTGCTCAAACGCCGGGGTCGCTTCGAGGAAGCGACGACCGCGTATCGCCGAGCGATCGATTTGGCCCCGGATTTCTTGCCGACCCGGGTCGCATTGGTCGAAGTCCTGATCTCTTCGGACCGGCTGGAGGAGGCATCGGCGCTTTGTGAAGGAATCCTCAGCCGCGACTCGGAGAACGCCGAAGCCCTGGTCTTTCTCGGGATGGTGCGTTTCCGTCAGCGTCGGCTGAAGGAGGCGTGGCCGCCCTACGAAAAAGCCTTGCGGATCAACTCGACGAATCCAGATGCTCGCCTCAATCTCGCGCTCTGTCAGCTTTTGCTCGGCGAGTACAGATCCGGATTCAAGAACTATGAGGCACGGTGGCAATCCAAGCTGTCCACAGCGATTGTGCGGTCCTTTGCCGAGCCGCGCTGGGAGGGGGAAGACGTGAAGGGCAAGACCGTTCTGCTTTACGCGGAACAAGGTTTGGGGGACGCCATCCAATTCGTCCGCTACGCACCGCTGGTGGCACGGCGCGGCGCTCGGGTCATCGTCGAGTGTCCAGCTCCATTGAAGCGGCTGTTCCAGGGGATCCGAGAGATCTCGACTGTCGTGGTCCATGGCGAACCGCTTCCCCATTTCGATTGTCAAATCCCATTTCTCAGTCTTCCGATTGTGTTTGAAACGACCTTGGAGACTGTGCCCCGAGATGTGCCCTACCTGCCGCGGCCGGAAGCCAACTCGTTCCAATTGCCTGGACCAGAAGGGTCGAAATTGAAAGTGGGTCTGGTTTGGGCGGGAAACCCGAAGCACTCGAATGACAAGACCCGATCGATTTCCCCCACTCTGTTCGGCCCGCTTTGGACATTGTCTGGTGTCGCATTCTACAGCCTGCAAGTGGGTCCAGCCAGCCAGCAACTGGCGCAGACGGAGGGCGCGGAGTGGGTTCACGACCTGAGCCCCTATTTGACAGATTTTACGCAGACCGCGGCCGTCGTCGCCCAGCTCGATTTGATCGTGAGTGTCGATACGTCGGTCGCCCATCTGGGCGGAGCGCTGGCCAAGCCGGTGTGGCTTCTTCTCCCGTTTGTGACCGATTGGCGTTGGCTGGTGGAGCGGGATGACAGCCCGTGGTATCCAACCCTGCGCTTGTTTCGGCAAAGCGAGCCCGGAAACTGGCCGGCGGTCATCGAAAATGTTCGCCGCCATTTGATCGAACGGATGAGCCGCTCGCCCTCGGCCAAGTCCGATCCGCTACGCACTGCAACCGCCCAAGGCGTCCCAAGTTGAACATGGAACCACTCGCGCCCAGTCCAGAATCGAATCCCCGTTTCCTCGAAGCGGAAGCCTTATTCGCCGCCGGCGATCTCGCGACGGCAGAGGGACATTATCAGGAGGTGGTCCGTGAAGGCCCGCATGCCACCGCCTGTTTCCGGCTCGGGCAAATATCGCGGCGTCATGGACGATACTCCGAGGCTCTGGTCTGGCTGAATCAAACGCTCGTCCTTCGTCCAGATTGTCCGGATGCGTTTCACGAGATGGCTTTGGTCTGTTTGGCGGCGCAAAAAGTGCCTGAAGCGGTGGGCCACCTGCAAAGAGCGCTTGAACAGGAGCCGAATCACCTGGGCGCGCGACGCACCCTGGCCGACCTCTATCGCACGGTGGGGCGCTGGCGCGACGCGGTCCGTCATTACGCCGATCTCCTGCCGCTCCAGCCCAATGATCCGAGTCTCTTCCAGAATTTCGGACTTTGCTGCCAGGAGCTCGGGGAGTGGGCGCTCGCGGAAAAGGCCTATCTCAAGACACAGCAGTTTGGATTGGATTCGGCTGAACTCCAATTCAACCTTGGTGCCGTCCGACTCCGACTCGGTCGTCCGCTGGATGCGATCATCTGTTTTCAGACGGCTTTGCGGAAGGATCCGGCTTTGACCATGGCCAACTTCGCCATGGCGAATGCCTATCGCCAGCTCGGCCAACTGACCGAGGCCGAAGCGAGTTTGCGGCAAGAGCTCGCCATCAATCCGAATTGCGCCGATGCGGCGGTGAATCTGGGAGTTGTGTTGCAGGAAGTGCATCGGGTCGGCGAAGCCATCGGATGCTATCGGCAGGCGATTCACCTCAACCCCTACCACCCCATTCTTCACTGGAACTTTGCCATCGCATCGCTGCTCTCCGGGGATTATGAAACCGGCTGGCATGAATACGAGTGGAGATGGCAGGTCAAACACCGGCCGAAGCCCAAATTTAATCAGCCCGAATGGGATGGGCCCGATCTTCGCGAGCGCACAATTCTGCTCTATACCGAACAGGGGTTTGGGGACACGCTGATGTTTGTCCGATACGCGGCCTTGGTGGCCCAACGCCATGGCCGAGTCGTCCTGCAATGTCCGGCGCCCCTCAAACGGCTGCTCGCCGCCATGCCAGGCATTTCCCAAGTCGTCAGCGTCGGCGATCCGCTTCCGGAATTCGACGTCCAAGCTCCGTTGATGAGTCTGCCCAGAATATTTGGGACGGCTCTCGACGCCGAACATCACTGGGAACCCTACCTCCGCGCCCCGCATCGCCTGAATTCGAAACTCCCGGCCCGCGCGGATTCCGCCCTGAAAGTCGGTTTGGTCTGGGCGAGCAACCCTCATCATCCGGTGTATCCGCAGAAGTCGCTCGACCTGACTCGATGGGAACCGATCCTGCGAGTTCCGGGCTGCGAGTTTTACAGCCTTCAGGTGGACCCCAGTGCCGGCGCGTTGAGCTTCATGAATGAAGATTCGCGGATTCACGATCTCCGCGATCGTTTGCACGATTTTGCCGACACCGCCGCCGTGATCCAACAGCTCGATCTGGTCATCAGTGTGGATACCGCCGTGGCCCATCTCGCTGGTGGGCTCGGCCACGCGACGTGGGTGTTGCTGCCATTTTCAGCCGATTGGCGCTGGCTGCTCAAGCGGAAGGACAGTCCTTGGTACCCGACCATGTGTTTGTTCCGCCAGCCCGAACCGGGTGACTGGAACACGGTCATTCTCGAGGTCTCCCAGCAATTGGCCGCGCTTTCCGCTCGACGGCAAAACCCGCCGCGATGACGTTTTTGTCACGAGAGCGCTAAAGTTCTTCCCAGGACGTCCGACTATGGTGAACAGGCAGCGATAGCCTTTTATATCGCGCAGGCATGAGGAAAGCGCCTGATCCAAGGTTTTCCACCGGCACGGATGCCGGCAAGCAAACAAAACAGACAAAAGGAATTGTCTTATGGTCATTAATACTAATACGTCAGCGGCGAGCGCAGCTCGTCTCTTGGCGAACTCCAGCACTCAATTGAGCCGTTCTCTGGCTCGGTTATCCTCAGGTTCAAAAATCATCTCGCCGGAAGATGACGCCGCAGGCTTGGCCCAATCCATCAAGTTCGACGCGCAGATCAATCGGAATAGCGCGGCCAATGCGAACGTCGGCAACGCCGTCTCCTACAGCCAGACCCAGGATGGGTTCCTGCAGAAAGTGCAGAAATCCCTCGATCGCATGAGCGAACTCACCATCCTCGCTCAGGACGTAACCAAGACCACCACGGACTTGTCGAATTACACGGTTGAGTTCTCTCAACTGAAGAACTACGTCAGCAACGTCAGCTTGAAGGAATTCAACGGCGTAAGTCTCTTTTCCTCCACCGTCCTGGGGGTGACGATCGACAGCGACGCGACCACCTTCGGGATGGCAACGGTCCATGTGGGGACGGGCTTATCGGCCGGGGGCCTCTCCGAAGCGTATTCCTCCATCTCGATCTCGGACTCAAGCTCCGCCTTTGCGGCGCTGGGCTTCGTCAAGTCGGCCATCCAGAACCTGGCCGCGATGCGAGCCGACGTCGGTGCGAACATTCAAAGGCTCAACCTGACGGGTGAACAGTTGTCCATCCTGAACGAGAACCTCGGGGCGGCCAACAGTCGAATCAAAGACGTCGATGTGGCCCAGGAAAGCACGAGCTTCGCCCGTTACAACATCCTGGTCCAATCGGGCACAGCGATGTTGGCTCAAGCCAACCTCCTCCCGCAATCGGCGCTGCGATTGCTCGGTTAGGCCGGAATTCAAGCTGGCGAATTGCAGCCCTAGCGAAAGGCGGCACCTTTGGGTGCCGCCTTTTTTCTTGCCCAGAACTCCGCTCGCGAAAGAACACTTCCGAGTTCTGAACGCGTCATTCTCCTGCAACCGCCCCGAGTCCGGACCCCGGCTGGCCAGCCGCAGCCTGAGGCCGGTGTGTCTCTCCACTTCGATATCCCGGCCCGAGTTTCAGCCCTTTCACACCGCGCTTTGACTTTTCCTCCAAAGATTCCGGAAGACTTGCCCCAACTCCGCGGCGTAGGTCGCGTAATCCAGCAACGGCGATTGTCGCATCTTCTGGCGAAGCCCCCGCCGCAGCTCCGCAGCGCGCTCGGGTGCCCGCGCCCAAGCCACCGCTTTGGTCACGAATTCATCCGGGGTTTCGGCGATGCAGTCGCAAAGTCCCACATTGCCCAGGACACTGACCCCTTGACGCGATACGTAGGCCTCTCCTGCGAGGGTCAAGACGGGAACACCCATCCAAAGAGCATCGCAGGTCGTCACGCCACCGTTGTAAGGAAACGGATCGAACATCAGGTCCACGGAGCGATGGTACTCAAGGTAGATGGCCTGGGAAGCGCGAGGCACAAGCCAGAGCTGCTCCAAATTCGCGCCCGCCTCGCTGAATCGCCGTCGCAGCAAAACGGTGTGCTCCGCTTCCTCACGAGTGAGGAGCATCAGGCGCGCCCAGGGCACTTGCTCCAAAACGCGCGTCCAGAGAGTGACCGCGGAGCGGCTGATCTTGGCTGGGTTGTTCAAGCAGCCGAAGACGAAGGACGGGGATGACAAGCAGGGCGGCGGACCCGGCTCCGGAGACGACTTGGGCGGCGCGTAAACCCACGCGGTCCGGTTGAGCCGGATGAGTCTCTCGGTGTGAAGATGCTCCGTGCGTCCGGGCGGATCTGCGAAAGGGTCGGTGATTCGATAGTCCATCGCGTCCAATCCGGTCGTATTCGGGTAGGCAAAAAGCGCTATCTGAACCGGCGCCGGATGCCGGGCGAAGAGAAGCAGCCGTCCTCCGGACGTGTGGCCGGAAAGATCAACCAGAATATCAACCCCGTCTTCTCGAATTAACCGGATGGCTGATTCATCATCGATCCGGGCGATCTTCCGCCAGTTTGGAGCAAGAGATTGGAGAGTGGTGGTACGCGCGTCGGATCGCAGCCCATTGTCATAAACAAAAAGTTCGAACTCCACGGCATTCAAATGCCGAAAGATCAACTCCGCCAAACACCCCACCGGATGTTGCCGGAAATCGGCCGAAACAAATCCGATCCGCAGGGGACGATTTCCGGAAGCGTCGGAGACGGCCGGGAACTCGACACGGGGCAACCCCGCGGCAAAGCGTCGCCCCCACGAGCGATGAGCCTCTGCCACCTCGGACGGAGTGAGACCTGGTTGATAATTCAGGGCAAAAATCAAATTGCCGTGAGTGGTGGGCGCGTCGGCGTAGCGCGCGAGTGACTTCTCGTAGCAGGCGATGGCTTCGGTCGTTTCACCCAGATCCAGCCAAGCATTGCCGAGGTTGCTCAGAATGAATGGATCATCGGGTTTGGTGGCCAGCGCCCGCTGATAAAACTCGATCGCCTGGCCTGTCTGATTGCGTTCGCGGTGCAGATTCCCCAAGCGCAGCAGAGCTTGGACATGACCAGGCGCCATTTCCAAACAAGCCAGAAAGGCGTTTCGAGCCTCATCTAAAACCCCGGCGTCCAGCAGAACCTGTCCGAGGAGATTGTAGATCTCCGCCTGATTGGGTCGAAGCCGAGCAGCCGAGCGAAGATACCGATAGGCCTCGTTGAGTTGTCCGTTGGCCGAGTAGTGGCGACCGAGGGCCTCGTTCGAGTCGAAGTTGTCTGGGTCAAGTTCCAGGATCCGAAGATGACAGGCCGCGGCCTGATCCTTCTGACCCAGATCCAGGAGGATCGTCGCATGCTCTCGGAGAAATTCTGGAGAATTCGACCGTCGGGCGAGGGCTGCCTCGACCATCTTAGCCGCCATCTGAATTTTACCCGCCGCTCGAGCTACCTGGCCCATCAAGAACCACGCATCCGGATGGGCCGGGGAGTGTTCCAAGAGCTCCAGCAATAACGATGACGCCTCGGTCAATCGACCCGCGTCGATCAATTTACGGGCGGCGGCAAGATCATCAGGGCGCGAACCGTCTGGCATGTCGGCAGTCAAGACAAGGATGGGCGCGGGAACGCGAGGAGTATTCGGAATGAACAAACGGCGGCATTTGACTTCGACTCAACGCGAAAGCAAGGTCTCGCTGCAGTTCAACCCTCCGGTGTGACCACGTAGGCTTCCGTTTGAATGAATTTCGTCCAACCCTGAAGCTTGAAGTCCTCGATACTCTCCAAATAATTCTGCAGGGTAAATAGGCAGACCTGACTCGCCGATTTCTCGGGATCGGCGGACTGTTGATTGGTAAAATAGGAAAGCCAATGCTGAAATTCCTGGCCTTCCGGACTCGCGGTGACTAGGAAGATACCCTGGCCACTGACAATCTTCAGCGTGCTTTCCAAAGGGTTCCGCTCGAGCGCGCGGTAAGTTCCGGCCCGGGCCATCACCAGTTCACCATGCTGAATCGCCGGGTAGCCCTGGTGCAAGGAAACCCGAATCAACTCCATCACCAGTTCAGCCTGACTCCAACGCGCATTCTCGACATGGCGCTGCAGTCGGTCTTGCATTTTAGGGGTCAACGGAATGATCAGGGCCGCCTCTTTGCTCGGGCGAGCGCGGTTCAGGGGCGCTACCGGAGGAGGGGCCGGCGCTGCGGCGACCAGCGGTCTCAAGGGCGGCGTCCGGACAGGCGGTGGCGTCGGGGCCAGAGGAACGGGCTCGGAAACAAGCGGATCTTCCTCCTCAAGGGGCGGTTCGACGATCGAAGGGGCGGGTGGTGCCGCCGCCGCACGGGCGACCGCAGGCACGTTTTCGGGAAGATTCTGCAGCAAGACCTGCGTCTTGGCTTTCTCTTCGGCCACGACGGCTTCACGTAAGCTCTTGAGTTCTTTCAGCGAACTGGAAGTTCTTCCCATTTGCTCATTTCAGGATTTCCAGGGCCAATGAAAAAATCTTCTCCCGATTCTTGCCCAAAACAGCGGTAAATCCCTCGATCTGGACGTTTTCGTAGGACGCGGCGAGAGGAAGCGAATTCTTGAGGACGGGCAAGCCGAGATCCTGAGCCATCTCCAATTCATCCTGACGCCCAACCAAAGTTCGCTGCCGGACTTTGTTGAACAGGATCATGGCTTTGGCCTCAGTCTTCATATACTTCTTCACCATCTCAATCATCGGGATGGACGCCTGAGTGCTAAAGAGACTCTTCTCCGAGACAATCACGAGGCGGTCGCTTGACTGGATAATGGCTCGAAAAAATCCCTCGTGTTCTTCCTGATTAAGATCGATGCGTCCGGGTGTATCACAAATGATCACCTCAGCCGTGGGACACTCATGGATCATCGGAAGCTTTCCAATCTTGTTGGTCCACATGGTGAGAGAACCCTGGCTATCGGTATCTTCAAACGCGACCTGATAGCCGGCAGAACTCAGTGCGGCGCCAATGAGAACGCTCGATGTAGATTTCCCAACCCCGCCTTTCTGGTTCAGAAATGTAATTTTAAGCGGCATACGAACTACTGAAATACGCGACGACTCTCAATGGATCTGTCCATCGATCTGGCTGGCCACAAGAAACCGCCTCAAACTGTCGAAAAGACCCGCCGCCGAATTGGAGGAAACTTGTGCCACGCACGACCGAAGATCGAATCTGGCCATACAGCTACATCCAATCCGCCGATCGACTCGATCAAGACCGTTCGACCAACCCTCGGACTCACCCCAGAACAATCCCTTGAAAAATTACCAAATTCTGCTTTACTAAGCCAAGACAAACTTGTGTTCGGTTTCCAGACCTGACCACCGCGCGCAAGGATCATTGCTTGTGATGTCGCCGATCCACCGTCATCCTAAAACGGAGCTGCGTTCTTGGAGAACGCTACTTTCGGTATGATGGATTTACTCTTTCTCGGGCTGGGTATGGCAATTGGTTTTGGAACCGGTTGGTTCTCTTACCGAGGACGGCAGGTCGCAACGAGGGAACTGGCCGAGGAGGAGCGCCTCGCTCTCGAGAGGCAAAACAACGCCCTGCAGATCGATCAGGCGAAGATTTTTGAACGATACCGGATGCTCGAGGAGTCCTTCCAGAGCGGTCAGACAGAACTAGCTCAAGAGCGCCAGTTTAACATTTCGCTTCACGCTGAACTCTCGCGGGAGCGCGCCGGTCGAAACCATCTGGAACAGAGAATCGAACATCAGAAGAATGATGTCTCCAAACTCCAAGAGCGCCTCACCCAGGAATTCAAAGTCCTCGTCGAACAGGTTCTCGAGGAAAAGTCCCAATCCCTGAATGATCTCAACAAGTCGAGTCTGAATTCCCTTTTGGCTCCCATTACGGAGAAGCTTCAGGATTTTAAGCAGAAACTCGAAGATCAACACCACCGAGAGACTCGCGAGCTCATTGTTCTGCACAACAAGTTGGCCAATCTGGAATCCGGCCGATGGCCTCATCATAACGGATCGACCCCCTCACCAACCGTCGCCGAGCCTCCGCCAGTCCTCGAACCGACGCCTCCAGATCAAGCCGAGGAGATAGCTCAGTATATCCCGCCCAGGTTGGATGAATCGGCCGCGGTGGAGGACGAGTCACCCATCATCACCCTGGTCAAGCCAGACGCGCTTCCGGAAAGCGACGGTTTTCATACGTTCTCGCCTAAACAGCAGGTCGAGATCGACAATTTCCTCAAGCGCACGTTAGGGCGTGTTCAGAAGAAGAAATCGGCCAAGTAACGCCCTCGGTGTTTCGAGATTTTGCTGCTTCCCGTCGTTTCTGGCGCTTTTTTGCCTCTGCATTTCGGGCTTGATTAAGCGTTAACGTCGGTTCGTAATCAACGCCCGGTCGCGAAGATTCGAGGTTGTCGGCGGCAAATCGACTCTTAGCCAGCGGAAGGCCGGATGACAGCGTCACGAGACCTAGCTCAGATGCGATTCCCGCTCGCCATTCGGGTCGCCTTCGCGAAAGACCAGCGCCACGCTCGCGGGAATTCGTTCGAGCCTAGATCCGAGAACATCCTATGGAAAGCGAACAGCTAGACACACACCAAAAGGCCTTGCGGATCAACCTGGACCCGAGCAAATACGGCGTCTTCGCGGAAATCGGCGCCGGGCAAGAGGTTGCTCGATGGTTTTTTCGGGTCGGGGGAGCGGCGGGCACCATCGCCAAAAGCATGTCTGCCTATGACATGACGATCAGCGATGCCATTTACGGGTCCGCGAAGAGGTACGTGAGCCGGCAGCGCCTGCAGACGATGCTGGGGCATGAATACGACCTGCTTTTCGAGCGGCTGAAGGACAAGCGAGGCCAGACCACCAAGTTCTTTGTCTTTGCGGACACCGTGACGGCGCGGAGTTTTACCCGAAATGAAGATGGCCAGGGCTGGATGGGGATTCGATTTCAGAAGGAGCCAGGTGCCGCGCCTTCCGACATCATCATCCATGTTCGAATCCTGGATAAAGAAAACCTGCAGCAGCAGGAAACTCTCGGCGTGGTGGGCGTGAATCTGATTTACGGGGCGGTTTATCTGCATCACCAACCGGAGGAATTGGTTGCATCGTTGATGGATAGTCTGACGCCGGAAAGACTTGAAGTGGACATGATCAAGTTCTCTGGGCCGGCCTTTGAGAAAGTCGATAACCGCGTCATGAGCCTCGTATTGGTCCAAAAAGGCCTGGCGAACGCCGCGATGTTCAACGCGGATGGAGAAGTGGTTCAGGCAGCCGAAGTCCTCTACAAGAAACCGATCTTGGTTGAACGCGGAAGTTTTCGTCCCGTGACAAAAACAACCTATCACATGCTCCAGTGTGCCTTGTCTCAACTCGTGCAAGAGCCTCAAGCGCAAGGAGAGCAAGTTGTTGTGCTTCTGGAAATGACCCTGAAGAATCTCACCGATGGCGGGGTGATCGATCACAAGGATTTCCTCGAGCGAGTGGACATCCTCGCATCGTTAGGAAAGACGGTTCTGATTTCGAATTACGGCGAATATCACCGTTTGGCTTCCTACTTCTTCCGATACACGAAGCAAATCATCGGGGTCGCGATGGGTGTGCCGACACTGAAGGAGCTGTTCGAAGAAAAGTACTATACGGATCTCGAAGGTGGAATTCTGGAATCTTTCGGGCGCCTTTTTCGAAATGGCCTCAGACTCTATATCTACCCCCACAAAGATCCCGGGTCCGGCAGTATCCTGACGGCGGGGAATCTCCGGGTGGCTTCGCATTTACGACACCTGCACTCCTATCTGATGGAGAACCAGTTTATCCTGGGGCTTCGCGACTACGAGGAGAATTACCTTTCGATATTTTCCCGCGATGCACTCGCCAAGATTAAGGCGGGTGACGCGGCATGGGAAGATATGGTCCCCCCCGAGGTGGCTCTCGTGATCAAAGAGCGTAAGCTTCTCGGGTTTCCTGGATAGCTCGATCCCCGGCACAGCTACCCTCCGACGAAAACCTTGAGGTCACAAAGCCACGGGCACTCGGAAGACGTCGTCAAGCAACCCTCTCCGAGAAGATCGATGACGAGATAGGGGAGTTTGATCGGGTTCGCATGGGTCGTATCTCGTTGGGAGCGGCCAAGGGGTTTGGCATTGACACTGCTTCACCCGAAAGCGAGATTGTGTGATGCCAAATCTGCCGGAAATTCATTTTGAAATCGCCGGGCGCTAGGTATTTTTTATCATAGAGCAGTCGAGAATGCGCTGCGCATGGCAGATTTGTCATAATTTAATCAAGACAGCGAGTTAATATCGCATCGTCCAAGATGTAGTCATGAATACGAAGGCCTACGATCGGGTCGGGTTGTCCCGTCTCAACTCGTTGAGTCTGCTTGGTGCCTTCGTCTTTCTGACAATTGCTGGGTCGTCCTTGGGATTCTGCCAGACACCGGCCAAAAGCTCACCAAACCAGCCAATCAAGAAGGAAAAAGAAACTCTTTCCGCGGGCTACCTGAGCAAATCGCCCCCGGCCGGACTGCGTTTTGCGGCACCTCCTCGGCCTCCAGTGGCCTATCTTCCTCCCTTGCCCATCAGTCAAGATCCACAGCCGGTTTTCAGCCCGGAGTATGCATCGCCGAACGCCGAGGTTCCGATTCATACTGGTCCCTCGCCGCCGCCACCGCCGCCGGTCGTCACGTCCGTGGGGGTGACCGAGTTGACGAGTATGTTCACGAAAACGGCGAAGATCCCCCAAGACCTTCCCACGCAGACAGTCGTCAACCCACAGATGTTGGTGAAATTCTTTCAACGAAAGAACCCGTCAGAAGTGCGATTTATCCTGCCCGATCCGATCAGTTTTCGGGCTCCGATCCAAGCCGAAAAAATCTCTAGTTCAGCTACTTACGAAGTGAAGTAGTTCAAATGAACCCTGGTTATGCTTCAAATCCCGAACCGATACCGTCTGCTCCGGCTGGTTGTCGCCCTGTTCTTGGTTTCGTCCGTCTTGGAAATCCGTTCAGCGGCGCCGGACAAACCGGCATCTGCCCACGCGACTCCAGTCCCCACGACGGAGACCTCAAACACTGACCCAAAACCGGCCGAATCGGAGAATGAGCTGACGATTGGAAAGGGCCGAAGCGACAACTTGGTCCTCAAATCTGCTGTTGATTACGAGAAATCGCAGAATTCAGACGCGGTCAAGAAGTTAGAAGGAATTCGCGATCTTCGAGGTGGGACGAACCAATGGTCGGAGGTTGCTCGATTGCTTCAAGAAGTTCTGGCGACTGACGCGAACAAGACGATCAAACGCAACGTGCAGCAGTTGGCCCTCTTGGAGTTGGCTGGTATTGCCGAGAGGAGCGGCCAACTTCCTTACGCTCAGCAACTTCTTGCCGAATACATTGAGCGATACTCAACCGATCCCATCATTCCGGAGATTCTCCTCCGCCAAGGCTATCTTTATCGGGAAATGGTTGCGCCGGTAATGGCCGTCTCGAAGTTTTATTTGGTGATGACGGCCGCACTTCGGTTGAAGGGGAATTTGGCTTATTATCAACGGGTCGTGCTGACGGCTCAATCCGAAATTGCTGAAACCAAGTATGCCGAAGGGAAATTCGACGAAGCAGCCGATTTTTACCTGATACTTCTTAAACAGGGGAGCGAGGAATTGAACTACGTCGCCGTCAAGACCAAGCTGATTCGCTCCCTAAGCCGAGCCAAAGGCCGCCAAGCCGACGTCATCAAACAGGCCACCGATTTTCTCAATCAACATGGAAGTTCCGATAGCAGTGCCGAAGTGAGGTATCTCCTGGCATCTGCCTTCAAGGCTTCGGGAGAAAAGCAGCAGGCCCTGCAGCAACTTCTGTTGTTACTCGAAGCGGTTGAAGTTGCCGACGTTCAACGTTCCGCCAACTGGAAATCGTGGAAGATGCTTGCTGGAAACGAGATCGGCAATCAGCTCTTTTTGGAGGGTGACTATGTCCACGCCGTTCAGGTTTACCGTGGGTTGTTGGACCTGGACAATTCGCTCACTTGGAAGCTACCCATCTATTATCAGATTGGGCTCTGTTCGGAGCACAACCTGCAACCCGATGAAGCGGTCAAGGCTTATGCCGAGATTGTGAACCTTAGCAAAAAGAGCGAAGCCAAGCTGGACGAGAGCCTTCAAATGGTGGTTGATATGGCTCGCGTTCGAATGGAGGTCCACTCTTGGAGAGGGACCCTGGATCGGGCAACGGCTCCGATGGAGAAGAAGGTTGCCGAGAAGACCAAATGAGCAACGTTCACATGAACCAATGAGCTGGACCGACGATTCCGAGCCTTTTCAAACCTTGGTTGACGAATTGCGGGAATATCTGAAGATCTGCGAGGACGTCCATTCCATCGTCCGGAGAGAGAATCAGTGCCTCAATTCAGCCGAACCGCAGCGGATTCATCAGTTTCAGGGGACTCGAAGAGACGTTCTCGAACGGCTCACGGATACTCAGATGAGGTTGTCGATTCACAAGACCTCATGGCTCCGAGTTCCCTCGAATGTTCGAAGCAGGCACCCCGAAGTGGTTCAACTGATTCGACAGACGCTGGATTTGATTATGAAAACCATTGTGTTGGACCGTGAGAACGAACAACTTCTGCTTCGCCAAGGAATGGTCCCTCCTCAGAGACTTCCTCCAGCACATCGCCAAAATCCTCATTTTGTCGCCCGGCTTTATCGAAATAACCGTGCTAGCTGAACGTCAGTGATAGCCCATGCCGATCGAAAAGGTCATTTTGGTGGAGGACGAGGAATTCCTGCGCAAGAACCTCGCCCACTACCTCCGGGGTCGGCGAATTGACGTCGCGGCGGTCGAGACAATCGAAGAAGCCCAAAGCTATCTCGCCAGAGACAACTTTGATTTAATGTTCTTGGACCTTCGCCTGCCGGATGGGGATGGCACCGAGTTCCTTAAAGAACTGAATCTCCGACCGAGCAAGCCGCTCATTGTCATCATGACCGGTTTTGGGTCTGTCGAATCTGCGGTCGAATGTATGCGCTGCGGGTCTTTCGACTACCTCATCAAACCGTTCTCGAACGACCAAATCGATGTCGCCCTAAGAAAAGCGGAGAAGTTCACCCAGATCCTCAAGGTCAATCAGTACTTCAGTCTGCAAGACGATCAAGAAAGTCAGAACGAATTGCTGGGCAAGAGCAACGCCATAAATCAGATGCGCCAACTGATTCGGAAGATTGCCCAGACCCAAGCGACCGTCCTCATTCAAGGCGAAAGCGGTACCGGCAAGGAACTTGTCGCCAGAGCCTTACATCGCCTGAGCCCACGTTCCGGAGCTCCGTTTATCAAGGTCAATTGCGCGGCGCTTCCAGAGAATCTCGTTGAAAGCGAGCTCTTCGGTCACGAGAAGGGTGCGTTCACCGGCGCGGTCAACAAACGCGAAGGAAGGTTTGAATTGGCGCATGGAGGGACGATCCTGCTCGACGAAATCAGCGAGATATCCCAGGCCATGCAAGCCAAGCTGCTTCGCGTTCTTCAGGAACGGGAGTTTGAAAGAGTCGGTGGAACCCGAACCATCAAGATCGACGTTCGGGTGATCGCCACGACAAACCGCAGATTGGAGGAAAGCGTTGCGCGGAATGAGTTTCGACAGGATTTGTACTTTCGCCTTAATGTGGTCCCAATCCGTGTTGCACCCCTCCGCGATCGCATGGAGGACATCATGTTCCTTGCCGAGCACTTCGTTCAACGATTCACGCGAAAGCATGGGGTTGCCGTCCGGGGATTCAGGCCGCAGGCTGAGAAAATATTTTTGGCTCATAACTGGCCCGGCAATGTTCGGGAGCTTCAGAATGTCATCGAGCGCGCGGTCATTCTTTGTGAGCCGGATCAGTATATTGAACCAGAGCACCTGAACCTGGATTCGTCATCACCGAGGATTACTGCTGAAACACCGCCGACCACGAGCTTGCCCCCGGTTCCGAGTCAGGAGGGAAATTTCAGGACGCTCTATGAGATTGAGCGACAACACATTCTCAATGCGTTGGAAGCCTGCCAACAGAATCGGACCCAAGCGGCCAAAATGCTGGATATCAACATCCGCACGCTCCGAAACAAGCTCAACGAATACAAAACGCCATCCGCTCAATCGAGTTCCTCAGGAGGAACGGACACCACCGACTATCCCCATGCGGGTACCGTCCCCGACCCTGGAACCGATCAATCTGGCCTGATCCGAAAATCTGCGTAGGACGTCGCGTTCGCCCTGCGGAACACCGTGCGGACCCGGGATGATCGTCGTTTGAGATAGAGTCCATGGACCTCATCTCGGTGGCGCACAACTTGCTCCGCTTCAAAAAGAAAAGCTTAAGACGAGTTTTGTTGTATGGCGGATCTGTCTCTTTCAGGACTTGCTTCCGGTTTTGACTGGAAGTCAGTTGTCGATCAACTGACTCAGGTCGAACGTGCACCTCAACAACGGCTTCGCAACGAGCAGGGCAGGATTAACCAACGCAAAGCCGCCGTGGCTAGCTTGGTCACTGAGTTGGGCAATCTTCAAACAAAGGCGCAGGCGCTTCAGGCGAAGAAGCTCTTTTCCGGCGCTGGCACGGCAGCATCGAGCAATACCGATTACGCCACCGCGACCGCCAGCGAATCGACACCAGCCGGCGCCTACAAATTCACCTTCACTCAGCTCGCCGAGGCCGCCTATCAGACCGGCGCGAGCGACGTGGGCAAGAACATTGTTTCGGGCGCTGAGATCGGCGTCGCCGGTTTCGCCATGCCTGTGACATCGGGGTTCTTCACGATCAACGGCAAACAGTACACAGTAAGTTCCACTTCAACGGTTGACGACATCATTACCGACATCAAATCGGACTTGGACCTCACGGAATATGACGGCGGGACCGATACGATCACGCTAGCCAGCACCTTAGGAAATCCGATTACGCTGGGGGGCTCCGGGGACACGAGTAATTTCCTGCAAGCGGCACGACTGAGCAATGGTGGCGGAAGCTTAACCACCATTACAAGTAGCAGGAAATTGGGTGGTTTGGCATCGGGAACCCTCATCAGTGACGCAAATTCGCGATTCACTACGTCTCTAACCCTCACGACCGGAAGCTTTAAGATCAACGGCACAGCCATTGGATACTCCGCTGGAGAAACGATCACTGATATCCTGTCGAAGATAAGTAATTCTGCCGCTGGTGTTTCTGCAACTTACGATTCGTACAATGATCGATTTATTCTGACCAACAAGAACACAGGTGACATTGGCCTCGCGATGGAAGATGTAACTGGCAACTTCCTCGCCGCCACTCAACTCTCGACTGGGACCACCACTGACGGAATCAACGCGAGTTTCACCATCAACGGCAGCGGCGCTCGTGAAAGCCTGAGCAATACGATTACCGAGGTCAGCCATGGTATCACGGGACTCAGCGTCACCGCACTGAAGGAGACGGATGCCAGCGTCTCGAATGTCACCATCACCGTCGGAACTGACAAAGAAGCCATCAAGAAGGCGATCGCCGATTTCGCCAGCCAATACAACAAGGTCCAGTCTCTTATCGATTCGCAAACTGCCAGCACGACCGACGCCGAGGGAAAGGTCACGTCGGGAATTCTCGCCGCCGATATCACCGTCACAAGCGTGGCTTCGGATTTGAGAGCCAAAGTTCTGGAAGATGGTCCAAGCGGATTGGAGAAGATAAAACGCTTTGCCTCATTGGGTTATGATTCCGATGGATTCCACAACACGTTCACTCAGATCGATTCCAGCAAATTGGACGACGCCCTGTTGAATTCCTTGGGTGAGGTGACCACGTTTTTCACCGACACGACGAGCGGAATTGGAACCAAGCTCGATAATTTCATCGAGCGCCTCGCGGGTGAGGATGGGAGCTTGATCACCCACGAAGATACATTCTCCAAACAGGTCTCAAGGATTGACAGCCAGATTGTGGAGATGGAAAAGCAGGTCCAATTTAGCCGCAAACGCATGACCGATGGATTTGTGGCGATGGAGAAAGCCCAAGCACAGACCAACCAACAATTGCAGTTTCTACAGCAGCGATTCAAATGAAACCGAGTCTTAGCGCTGGTCGCTCAAGCCGCCCCGGGCTTGGCCGAAGGAGCGTGGGTCTGCTCTGGGGCGCATCAAGATCGCTCCGCCGTTCTTCCGGGGGGGGGGCGTTGCTCGTCGTGTTATGTGCTTTTTGGGTCCTGCTCGGTGGATGCGCGACCTCTCCTCTCGATCGAGGCCTCACGGGTCCTTTTCACAAGCTCGGCAATTTTTACCTGATCAACCAGAAGTTGCCCGATGACGTCCGGCGTGTCGCGATGCTTCCGCTGACCAGTTCGCAGAAGGACGCCGCGGCGGCGGCCGGACGGGAGATGCTGCAGCCCATCCTCTACGGCGAGCTCACTAAATCCCGCCTTTTCGAGATACTCTCGGTCCCCGGAGAGCGCTTGGCGCAATGGACGGGTCGTCCCGCTTGGAACCAAGACGAAGAACTGCCGGCGGATTTCCTGGTAAAAGTCCGCGAAGAAACCGGTTGCGACGCGATCTTGTTCAACCAACTGACTTTCTATCGCCCCTATCCGCCGCTGGCGATCGGATGGCGGTTGCTCTTGGTCAAAGCGGATGGACAGGTCATCTGGTCACTCGACGAGGTTTTCGATGCGGGAGAGCCAAGTGTCTCGAACAGTGCCCGACGTCACGCTCTGGAGGCGGAGCGAAATAATGCCGAATTCACGCAACAGTCTGCGACCGGGTATGGTTCGGTGTTTTCATCCAGAATTACCGGATGGGAATGGCTGAATTCACCCCGTTTCTTCGCCAAATACACCGCCAATGCCGCCGTGGCGACTCTGATCGTGAAGTAGATCTGACAATTTCGGCTAAACTTTTGCTTTAAGGTGCCGACTATTAATGATAGAGAGAAACCTCTAAATGTTGAGCCAGGTCACAAAGCGAAATCGGTTCGAGAATGCCAATGATAGGCCAGATCAGCCATGCGAGTTAAAGTGCTGATGCTCAATTAAAGATCGAGAGCCTTTCAACATTTCATCGGAGAGGTAGCTATGAACGAGATTAATTTAAACCCATTGAGCCGCTCGGCGGGGATTGACAGCCCTCTGAGTTCGATCGCGAGCCACAAAGCCGCTCATCCGAACAAAGCCGGTGAGGAGCTTGATTCCATTCAGTTTTCCAATCTTCCCGATTTTTCAGCGGTGGAGAAGTCCATGGAAGACGAATTCACCAGTCTGCGTGACCGCCTTCAAGGCGAAGCAAGCTCCCCGGATTATCCAGCGCTGGAAATGATCGATCGTCTATCTCACATGCTGGCCATTAATCTTGGGACCTCCAAAAAAGACCTTCCAGGGTAAACAATTTGTCCGCGCCGACGACACCGCCAGTTCATCCAGGGCTTCTCAATGTACAGGCCGAATAAGTATCAAGCCTACCAGAGTGGAGCTGTTTTCACGGCGTCTCCCGCTCAGTTGGTTTTGATGCTTTTCGACGGAGCAATCAAATTCATCAACATCGCCCTAGAGGGCTTTAAGCATCAGGATCCGCTCGAGTTCAACCTTACGATTCATCAAAACACGCAGAAGGCGCAGGCGATTGTCCGCGAATTGAAAGCGTGTCTGGATCCGGAAAAGGGACCTGAGTTTGCCGAAAAGATGACGGCTCTTTACAACTACTTTGATCGTCGTCTGCAAGACGCCAACCTCAAGAAGGAGTCCGAGCCGATGGAGGAAGTCAAACGCCACCTTCAAGTCCTGAGAGATGCTTGGAAAGAAATGATGCAGAAGCAGAGCGTTACCGCGGTTTCGGAGAGCGACCGGCCGCACGAGGTGGGTCAATGGTCAGCCACGGGATGAGATCGGCGATACACGCAGCGGACGATCAAGACTCCGCGTTGCGGAGAATCGAAGACCTCCTTGAAGAGTGGCGAATCTTGACCGAGGCGGAAAGCGCCGCGATCAACTCGGAGAACTGGAGTGAGCTCGAGATTCTCCACGAGAAGAAAGCTGCCGGTCAGGTTCTGATCGAAAAGGCCGAATTCGCCCTAGTCCAGGATGAAACTCTTTCCGTTTCCGCACGAGAAGATGTTAAAAAACGCTTTCGGTCGCGAATTGAATCTCTGATTCAGCTCGAAGGAAATAATCGGGATTTGCTGGCGCGTAAGATGGCCCAAGCGGAGGTCCAGCTCAAAGTGTCGGATCGAACCATGCGGAGCCTTCGGCACGTGCAACAAGCCTACGGAGTGGGCAGTCGTTCATTCTGGCATTCCTACTCATGATGGGTCGGTTCTGGTCTGGGCTCCCGCCTCTCACCTCCTCGCTCAATGGTCCTTCTCAGACTGGGTGAATCCGATCTCCGAAGACACAATCCGCAATCTCGCCAGCACTTCCGTCTGCGCCGTTGCTCCGAAAAGGCTGGAGCGTGCGGCAGTCCTTGATGTTTTACCGCCCGGTCCGCATCGGCGCCGCGCTTCAAACTGACCCATCTCGCCTAAACCATCGACGGAATTCAGGTTCGATTCTCCGTCATCCGCCACCATTCGAAGCGTTCTCCGCGGGATCATTGACGAGCTCGCGGCGCCGCTCGGACACGAAGAAATTGCGAAGAGGCGCCGGCCTGGGGAAGCGTGAGCCAATACGTGGCTTCCACACATCCGGTTTTGTCGAACAGATTGCGCGTCGGCTGTGGCGCCAGTGTGTCCGTCGGATTGGTCGTCCAACCGAACAAATCCGGCGAAGTCTCGACAGAATAGTCCAAGAGCGAACCGGCCCGCTGCCGAAACTTGACCTCGAAATAGCGCCGGGAATTTCGAGTAATGAAACGCGAGGTCGTCGCCGGCCGCGACTTGGGGTCGCGTGGGTCCGAACCGAAGGCGTATTCTGAAAAATTGTCGATGCCATCGCCGTCTGTATCCTCTCCCCGTGCGGCATGAAGATGGCCAAAATACTTCGTTTCCCAGTCATCGGGCAATCCGTCGCCATCCGTGTCAACCATCGTTGCGGCTTGGAGGAAGATCTGTTTCAGAGCGTCGCGATTGGCGCTGGATTCCAGGCGATGATCGGTGAGGTTGAACACGCTGACCACTTGGTTCTGCGAATTCAGGATGAACACGTCCCGCCAAGCCGCGTTCCAGAAACTCCACACGCTCTGGTCTTCGACATCCTGAAGCCATGGCAACGTCCGGCCGTTCGTCATCAGGTAATTCCATTGCGCGTGCGGGAGGTCATTGATCCCGACAATTTCGATGTTCAGGTCGGGCTTGGCCGCCTTCAACTCTGCCTGGATCGTCTCGAGAAACCCAAACTGGGCTTGGCAAATACTTCAGCCCGCGTCGCCAAAGTAGTATCCCGAAACCTGAAGCAGATAATCCCGCGGCGAGACGGTGGCCCCGGAGCGCGCCGAATTGGGGTTCGTGTCGTAGAGCTTGAAATCCGGAGCGAGTTGACCAGCGCGAACTGACTCAAACCCCAGAACCGTGCAGAGGAGGGCTATCCATTTGTGCATGGCGGGACGATGGCGAATCTGGGCGGTGCTGTCAAAGCGAGAACGGATGATTCAAATCCTCGCCTCAGAGCGGAGAGAAAAGAGCTTTGGAAAATCCGGAAGCCGGGTTGAGGGCAAAGCGGCAGCGATCTTCATATTCCTCGCCTTAACTGCTGGAAAGCTGCCCAAGAATCGCCGAGGTTCAAGCAGCAGTTCTCGTTTTGACAAGTATGTAGTCCCGGCTTCAGCCGGTCGCCACGTGAAAACCGGCTGAAGCCGGGACTACATGCGTGGAACGGACAGTGTCCTGAGTCAAAATGAGAATCGCTGAGGTTCGAGCCTGAAAAAAGTCGAAGATGGACAACTCGACTCATGAAAGCGGTCGGGGACTACCGCGGTCCAAGACGCTGTGCGATCAGCGGGGTGCAGAGAGGCGAATGGGTCCCAGGATT
>CAYHFE010000009.1:0-36424 GCA_964355375.1 uncultured Verrucomicrobiota bacterium | reverse complement strand
CGGAGGAGAATCTGGCTCGCGCCAATGTCGCCCGGGCGCGAACCCTCGTCGGAACGAAGGCGATTTCTCAACAGGAGCTCGACCTGTTGGAAAGTCAGGTGGCCGTGCGCACGGCCAGCCACCAGTTGGAACAGGAGCGATGGACTGAACGCACCATTCTGGCCCCATTCGACGGAGTGATGGGACCGCGCTTGGTCAGCCCGGGACAGTATGTGAATATTGGCGCCTCTCTGGCCACGCTGGTGGATGATTCGCCCGTGAAGGTCCGGGTGCGCATTCCGGAACGGCAGCTCGGGGTTTTGCGAGTTGGACAGGAAGGCCGCGTTCATGTCGCCGCCTACTCCGAGCGCGTCTTCACGGGGAAGATCGATCTGATTCATCCGGAGGTCGATGAAGCGACCCGCACAGTCGAGATTCGTCTGGTGGTGCCCAATCCCGAGTCCGCCCTCAAACCGGGCATGTTCGCGCGAGTGGAAATGCTGATCGCCTCGCGCACCCAGGCGGTGGTCATTCCGGAGAGCGCGCTCATTGCCTCGCTCGACCGGTTTTCCGTCTATGTCGTCTCGAATGAAGTGGCCCGGATCCGACCGGTCCGACTGGGTGTCCGCATGCCGGGAAAAGTTGAAGTGCGTGAAGGGTTGTCGGCCGAACAGCCCATGGTCATGAGCGGAACTCAGAAGCTCGTGGACGGCATGAAGGTGATCGCGGCCAAAACGGCGCCGCCGCCCGAGGCCGCCCAACCCTGATTCAACGGAAGAGAATTGTCATGTCGCTGCCCGAAATCTGCATTCGCCGGCCGATCTTCGCGATCATGCTGAACCTGCTGATCGTGTTGTTCGGCGTGGTTGGGTACCTCCGACTGCCCGTGCGCGAGCTTCCCGATGTCGATCCGCCGATCGTCACGATCACGACCCTCTATCGCGGGGCCAGCGCCGAGGTCATGGAATCCGAAGTGACGGAACGGATCGAACAGGAGGTCAACACCATTCCTGGGATCAAGACTCTGACGTCCATCTCGCGCGAAGAAGTCAGCCTGATCACCGTGCGCTTCAACCTCGATCGCCCTGTCGAGGTCGCGGCCCAGGATGTGCGCGACCGGATCGCCCGGTCCCGGGCGTTGCTCCCGGAGGACATCGAGGAACCGGTGGTGGTGAAACAGGATGCGAACGCCCAGGAAGTCATGTGGATCGCTCTCTATAGCGATCAACGTTCGACGCTCGAATTGACGGAAATCGGCGAGCGCCAGTTCAAGGATCGACTCCAGACGATTCCGGGAGTGGGCGGGGTGAACTTCGGCGGGGAAAAGCGCCAAGCCATCCGCGTCCGTCTGGATGCCCTGAAGATGGCCGCCCATGAGATCACTCCGGGCGATTTGGTGCGAACCTTTCGCGACAACAGCATCGAGCTCCCGTCGGGGCGGCTGGAGAACCGCGAGCGCGAGATGAGCGTGCGCACGCTCGGTCGGCTCAGCCGGCCGGAGGAGTTTGAAAACCTGGTGGTCGCCTACCGCCAGGGCGCCCCGGTCCGACTGAACGAAGTGGCGCGCGTCGAACTGGGGGTTGAAGAGGAACACAGCATCGCCCGCTATGATCAACGGCCAGCCGTCGGCTTGGGCATCGTCAAACAATCCGAAGCCAACGCCGTCGATGTGGCCGACCGGGTCAAAAGCGAAATGGCCAGGATCATTCCGGCCCTGCCGTCGGACGTCAAAGTCACGGTGGCCTACGATTCGTCCACTTATGTGCGCCGGGCGATCAGCGAGGTGCAGAAAACCATCTTCATCGCTTTTGCCCTGGTGCTCCTGATCATGCTCGCCTTTCTCCGGAATTTGCGTTCGACGCTCATCCCGATGATGGCGGTGCCCGTTTCGCTTATCGGCACTTTTCTCATCATGAATCTGTGCGGCTACAGCATCAACATTCTGACCTTGCTGGCGCTGGTCTTGGCCGTCGGGGTGGTGGTGGATGACGCAATTGTTGTTTTGGAAAACATCTTCCGGCACATCGAGGCGGGGATGGAGCCGATGGAAGCGGCGCTCAAGGGCGTTCGCGAAATCACGACCGCGGTCATTGCCATCACCATCGCGCTGGTGGCCGTTTTTCTCCCGATCGCCTTCCAATCGGGAACGACGGGCGTGCTCTTTCGCGAGTTCGCCGTGGCGACCGCCGGCTCGGTGATTATCTCCGCGTTTGTGGCGTTGACGCTCACGCCGACGCTGTGCGCGCGCCTGCTTCGGCATGAGCCGGAGACCCACGGCCGGGTTTATCAGGCCTTGGAACGATTCTTCCGGGCGTGGGAAGGTCGCTACAGCCGGTCGCTGGGCTGGGCGGTGCGGCACAAGGCCCTCGTGGTCGGAACGGGATTGTTGGCGCTGGGACTCACCTATGGTCTTTTCCGGATGTTGCCCCGGGAATTTCTTCCGGACGAGGACAAGGGTTACGTGTTCATGATCATGTTTGCTCCGGAAGGTTCCACCAGCGAGTACACCGATAAGTTCGTGCGGCAGGCCGAAAAAATTGCCCGGGAATTCCCGGAGACCGAGAGCATGTTCTCGGCTGTGGCCCTGGGGCGCGGCGCGCCGGGTGAATCGGACTTTGGCATCATGTTCGTTCAACTCAAGGACGGCCCGCGGCGCTCGGCCTTGGAGATTGCGCGACCGGGCGGACGCGGCTCGATGTTCATGCGCATGATCGGCGAGATCCAAGGCGCGCAAGCCATCACCATTCTGCCGAAGGCCACCGACCTCGGTGAGCAGTTCCAATTGGTCCTGCAAGGGCCGGACCTCGAACGCCTCGAACCGGTGGCCAATCAAGTCCGCACCGAGCTGGCCCAGTCGGGAATTCTGGCGCAGCCGCGGCTCAATCTGAATTTCGAGCAACCGCAATTGGCCGTGCGCATTGACCGCGATCTCGCGGCCAGCTTGGGAGTGAGCGTGCGGGAAGCTTCCGAGGCCCTGCAATTATTGTGGGGCGGATTGGATCTGGCCCGCTACAATCAAAAGGGCAAGGAATACAAAGTGATCGCGCAGGTGGAGCGTGAGGGACGCCTCGTGCCGCTCAACCTCGAGGACATTTACCTCAAGACCGGTCGCGGCCGGCTGATCGCGGCTTCAAGCATTCTTCGCCCGCAGGAGCGAGGTTCTCCCAATGCCATCAATCGTTTCGGGCGACAGCGAGCCGTGACTCTGGCTGGTCAGGTCCAAGGCATGCCTTTGGGAGCCGCCCTCGAGAAGACCGAGGCCCTGCTCGCCAGGATCCTGCCCTCCGATGTGACCTACCGCTGGAGCGGCGAGGCCGACGAGATCAAGGAAGGTTCCAGCGAGTCTTTGAAGGTTCTGCTCCTGGCCGTCTTGGTCGTCTATATGATTTTAGCGGCCCAGTTCGAGAGCCTGCGCCATCCGTTTGTCATCATGCTGGCCTTGCCCCTCGGGCTCCTCGGGGCGTTCGGTGGATTGTGGTTTCTCGGGCTCGTGAATAATCTCGCCCTCATCAAGTCGTTTGCTCCGCTCGACCAATTGCCGAAACCTCTCGCGTGGCTGACCTCGCATCTGCCGGAGATCCCGGCCATGACCCTCAATGTTTACAGCCTCATCGGCATTGTGTTGTTGCTCGGGTTGGTCACGAAGAATTCCATCCTGCTCGTCGAGTTCGCCAACCAGCGGGTGGCCGAGGGGATGGACGCGACTCGAGCCATGTTGGAGGCGGGGCGCATCCGGCTCCGTCCGATCCTCATGACCGCGTTCTCCACCATTATGGGGATCTTGCCCGTGGCTCTCGGCCTCGGGGAAGCCGCCGGAGGTCGCCGCCCTCTGGGGGTCGCGGTGGTTTGCGGCATGCTGACCTCCACGTTTCTCACCCTCTTCATCGTGCCGGTGGTCTATATTCTTCTCTCTCCGCGAGCGAAAAAGGCGGTGATCATCGAGGATCGCGGATTGTCTGGGCTCTCCGGACCGACGGTGCCAAGCGAGGGATAGCAATCCGGCCGAACCCAAGCCGGGTCCATTCAATGGAGAAGGGGAGCGCACGCGCCCTCGCGCGCGGTGGTCGGCGCCCTCGCCGGCCACACTGGCGCGTTCGAACGAGTCACGGTTGAGTGACTGAACCGGGCCTTCGATCCGATCGGCGAGGCTCCACTCGACCCATCGTCCGCGCGGATGCACCTCCGGCGTTTTTAGGTCGCCGCCTGAGATCAACCCTTTTTCCCGTCGCCGCGGAAGATCCGGTCCAGCGCCAGGATGAGCTGTTCCGGGAGGAAGGGTTTGGTCAGACACGCGTTCAACTCCAAGCCCGACAGGGACAGTTGTTCGAGCTGTTCCGGCAGACCGCTCATCGCGATGATCGGGATATCCGGGGAGAGTTGCCGCACGGCGCGAACCATGGCCTGGCCATCCATAATGGGCATCACCATGTCCGTGACAATGGCCTGGATCTCCTCTTTTTGTTTCATGTAGCGAACGATGCCCTCGGCTCCGTTGGCCGCCGTAAACACCCGGTAACCCCGGCCAGCGAGCACTCGCCCGACAAACCCGCGGATGGCGTCTTCGTCATCCACGACGAGCACGAGCTGGCCCCGGCCTCGGGGAAGTTCTTTGGTTGACTTGGTGGGCTGTGGAGTCGCGGTTTCGCCCACGGCGGGCAGGTAAACCTTGAACAGGGATCCTTGTCCGACCCGGCTTTGCACACGGACAAATCCCCCGTGGCTTTTGGCGATTCCCAGGACGGTGGAGAGCCCAAGTCCGGTGCCTTTTCCCTCCTCTTTCGTGGTGAAAAACGGGTCGAATACCTTGTCCAAGATCTCTTGAGGAATTCCCATTCCCGTGTCCCCGACACCCATCACCAGATACACTCCCGGCTTCGCTTCGGGCTCCAGGGCGGCTTCTCGTTCGTCCAGCGCCAGCCGTTCGACCGAGAGCGTGAGGCGTCCGCCGCGTGGCATGGCGTCGCGGGCGTTCACGCACAGATTGAGCAGAACCTGGTGGATCTGGGTTGGATCCGCGTGAATGGTCCAATCTTCGGGCGGAAGAAGGGCTTCCACGGTGATGGATTTCGGGAAAGTCTCCAGCATGACTTTGGCCTGTTCCTTGAACATCGTGCGGAGCCGCAACTCGCCTCTTTGGCCCTCGACGCCTCGGCCAAAAAGAAGCAACTGCTTGACGATATTGGCCCCGCGTTGCGCCGAATCGCGGACCACCGCCAGAAGCTCCTTCTCATGGTCGTTCTTGGGAGTGAACAGATCACTCACCAGTAAAACGGGCGAAAGAATGTTATTCAAATCGTGGGCCACGCCGCTGGCTAAGGTTCCCAAACTTTCCATCCGTTGCGAACGGAGAAACTGTTCCTCCAGCCGCTTCGTCTCCGTGATGTCGGTACTCGTGACCAGGAACGAGGCGGGCTGGCCCGCCGCGGTGTGCACCAGAGTCCAGCGGCTTTGCACATACCGCGTCTCCGCCCAGCCCAACGTCTGGCGGATTTCTCCAGACCATCCGCCTTGGGACAGAACCATCTGGCAGACCTCGGCGCAGCGCGCCGGTTCATCGGGAAACAAGAGTGCATCCGCGAGTTGACCGGGAAGCTGATCGGCCGGGCCGCCGTAGAGTTGGGAGGCGCGCCGATTGCCGTACTTGAGCCGCCGATCCAGGTCCACGACCAAGACGGCATCCTGCGTCTGGTCCAGAAGAACGGCCTGTTCGCGAATCTGCCCTTGGGCCTCGCGCTCAGCCGTGATGTCCTCTTTGACGGCCAGGAAATGGGTCATGATCCCTTGCCCATCACGGATCGGCGAGATCGCGGCCTCTTCCCAAAACAATTCGCCGTTCTTCTTCCGATTCCGGAACTGGCCCCGCCATTCCCGACCGCCGCTAATGGTTTCCCACAAGTGGCGGTATTCCGCGTCCGGAATATGACCGGATTTCAAAATGCGGGGGTTTTTCCCCAAGACTTCTTCCGCGGTGTAGCCCGTCACCGAGCTGAACTTCGGGTTCACGTATTCGATCTCGCCCTTCAGATTCGTGATGACAATCGAGATGGAACTTTGCTCCACCGCGCGGGAAAGGATGCGGACCTTGTCCTCCGCTCGGACGCGTTCCGTCACATCGACAAAGACGCACGCAAACTGGCGCGGAGCCGGCCGAAAAGCGCTGACTTCAAAATGCCGGCCCAGCTCCTTGCTGAAGTGCTGGAAGCTGATCGACTCTCCCGTGAGCGCCACGCGTCCGTAGGTTTCCACCCAGAATGGATCGGGTTTCGGCCAGAGCTCGGCGAAAGTGCGACCCACAACTTCCGTCTCCCGCAAGCCGGTCAATCGTTCGAACGCCGGGTTGACCGCGAGAAACCGGTAGTCGATGGGCTGGCCATTGAGGTCGCAAATGATTTCATGCACGGCAAAGCCATCGATCATCCGTTCGAAGAGCATCTGGTGGTGAGCCTCCACTTCGCGCAGGACCGTCGTGTCAATCAGGAACCCCTCAAAACCCACGATCTCGCCGCCCCGCCGCACCGGACTCATGGAAAACGTGTGATAGCCCGCCGAACCATCGCGGCGGCGCCGGGTGAATTCCCCATCATGGATCGAGTCACCGCGCAGCAGTCGTTCCACCATCGCCCGCGCCCTGGGCAAGTCCTCCTCGACCTGAGTGAGCGAGAAATGCCGTCCCACGACTTCGCCCGAGTCGGCAAATCCATGCATCCTCAGCCAGGCCGGATTGACATCTTCAAACCGTCCTTCCCGATCGATGCGGAAATAGCCGGCGGCGCTTTCCGAAACAATGGCGCGAAATCGTTTCTCGCTTTCCCGCAAAGCCTCTTCCGCCCGCTTGCGCTCGGTGATGTCGGAGACAAGACCGTCGTAGGCGGTCAATTGGCCCGCGGGATTGCGCCGCGGCACAAGAGTGTTCCGCACCCACCGGATCGATCCGTCTTTATGAATAAGGCGATGCCGGAGGGGTTTCGGGATGGCCCCTTGATGAACCTGATTGGTGTGCTGCAAAACGGCCGCGCGATCCTCCGGATGAATCATCTCGTACCACAACAAGGGTCTGGCTGCGTATTCCTCGGGCAGATAGCCGGTCACCCTCTCGCAGCCCGGTCCATGCGTCGTCGATTTGGCCTGGCCGTTCTCGAATTCAACGGTGTAGATGTAGTCCGTGGCCGACCGCAACAAGTGCCGGTAGCGCGTTTCGCTGGCCCGCAAGGCCGCGTCGCTGAGCTTCCGCGCCGTAATGTCGCGGACCGCGGCCTGCAGGATCATCCGACCTTCCAGTTCAAAGGGCGAGAGCAGCACCTCGGCCGGAAAGACCGACCCGTCGCGCCGTTGGTGCAGCCATTCAAAACGACGAGCTTCACCCCGGAGTGCGCCCGCAATCAATTCCCGGGCGGCGGTCGGCGAGTCGCGCCCGTCGGCCTGCGCGGGCGGCGACACATCCGACGGATGCAATCCCAAGAACTCCTTCTTCTCCGCCCAGCCGAACAGGGTCAAGGTCCGGGAATTGCAGTCGAGAAACCCGCTCTCATCGAGCAGCATGAGAGCGTCGTCCGATCCTTCAAAGATGGCTTGAAAACGCCGCTCGGAGGCGACGAATCGCCGCTCGTTCTCAATCTCGCGGAAGACCCGAGCGACCACCAACCGGAGCCGGTCCAGCAATCCCGAATCCTTGACCAGGTAGTCGCGGGCTCCGAGCTTCATCAGGTTGACCGCAGTCCGTTCATCGCCATGGCCCGTCACCACGATGAACGGGGGCAGGGATTTCGCCGCTGCGAGTTCTCCGATCAGCGCCGTGCCGTCCTGATCGGGCAGCGAGATGTCCAAGAGAAGAAGCTCAGCCGTGTGCCCGGCCAGCCAAGTCCGGCAGGCGGCGCTCGAAGCGACCGTTTCACATCGGTAACCGGCCTCCTGCAGCGCGTCGCGGTAAAGCAACGCCAAGCCGACGTCGTCTTCGACAATCAGGACACAGTAGGTTGGGGATGGCATGCGGGGAGTGGATCGCGAGGCGGATCCGTCACGAGGCATCCACATCCACTCTCGGCAATTGCATGATCATCAGGAACAGCCCCAATTGGCGGAGGACTGAGGCAAAGCGGCCGAACTCAACCGGTTTCGTGATGTAGCAGTTGCACCCGTGGGCGTAGCAATTCTGGATCTCGCGCGGATCGTCGGTGGTGGTCAACATGACCACGGGAATATTCTTCAGCTTCGGATCGGACTTCATTCGTTGGAGAACTTCCACGCCATCGACTCGCGGCATTCGGATATCTAAAAGCACCAGATAACTCTGGCCGTTTTGAAGCCGGGGCGACCCGTTTCCGGCAAAGAAGTCCAGCACCTCCTGTCCGTCCCGGAACCGCAGAATCTCGTTTTGCACGCCACTTTCCAGGAGCAAACGCCGGATCAGTTCGGCGTGGCCGTCGTCATCTTCCGCGATCAACACGGTTAAGGGAAGGGTCCGCACAGGGTCTTGCATGGCAAAAGAAACTAGCCAGGACCTTCGACTTCTCCGAAGCCAGCTCCGCGCGAACGGGGCGGATGGCTGGAGTGGCCGAGCGGGCGAGTTCCGGGGAATCTGAAACACGCGATGCGACTGCCCCGGAACCCGATGAGAAATGATGTGGCCGCACGCATGGTCAAAGTATCCGACGTGGTTGGACGTTAAGCCCGATCCGCTTATTCGGCAAGGCCCAAGAGCCGTCAGCCAGCAGTTCTCATTTTGACAAGTATGTAGTCCCGGCTTCAGCCGGTCGCCATGTGAAAACCGGCTGAAGCCGGGACTACATGCGTGGAACGGACAGTGTCCTGAGTCAAAATGAGAACTGCTGGCCGTCCGCCCGACTCGACTTATGCGGAACGAATCCCTTTTCTGGGCGCGCGCCACCGCAGCGGTCAGCCGTCCGGGCCGGACGGCAGCGCCAGGTAGAATCGGCTGCCTTCGTCGCGTTTGGATTCAGCCCACACCCTTCCCCCATGCCGGTCGAGAATGCGCCGGACCAGATTCAAACCCAGCCCTTCCCCGGAAACGGGGCCATGGGGTTCAAGCCGATGGAACATCTCCCAAATCTTGTTCTGATGCTCCGGGGCTATTCCCCTTCCGGTATCGGCCACGCAGTAGATGATTTCCCCCTCCGCGATCCAGCCGGAGAACTGAACGCGGAGCGGGCGGATCGCGTCCCGATATTTGAGGGCATTATCGAGCAGGTTCGCGAAGACTTGATTGAGCAGATCCGCATCCCCGTGGCAATCCGGCAGGGCCGCGATCTGAATGTCGGCCCCGCTCTCCTGAATCTGGTAGGTCATCACCGCGAGAACCGACTGGACCAATTGATTCGCGTCCAGGCGGCGTGGATGGAGCGGCGCTCGGCCCAAACGCGAGACTCGCAGCAATCCGGAAATGAGCACATCCATCTTGTCGGCGCTCAACTTGATGTATCTCAAGGCCTGGCCCATTGCCTGATCGAGCGCCAGTTCCCAACGCGCCCGAAAGTCCGGTGGCGTGTCCGCGCGACGAAGCCAGTCGAGCAAATCGGCACACTGTTGCTCCAGGCGGTGGCTGAATCCCTGGATGTTGATCAGGGGCGACCGCAGATCGTGCGAGGCGATACCGATCAGGCTCTCCATCTCGTCGTTCTTGCGTTCGAGTTCACGGAGGAGCTTTTCCCGCTCTTTGGCGAACCGATGGCGGTCGGTGATATCGATGCACGTGCCGACCCATTCCTCGACGTTGCCTTGTTCATCCAGTTCCGGAACACCCCGCGCCAGGAAATTGCGGTAAACCCCGTCGGATCGACGGAGACGATATTCCGTCTCGTACTGGCTTTTCTCGGCGACCGCTCTTTTCCAGACTTCGGTCGTGCGGTCCAAATCATCCGGATGGACCGCCTTGGTCCAACCCCACTCGAGAATTTCCTCACACGTCTGGCCGGTGTAATCTCGCCAGGACGGAAGATCTTCGACCACCTGACCGTCCGCGTCGGTCGTCCAGCCAATCTGACCCGTGACCTCCAAATACGAGCGATACCGGGCCTCGCGCGCGCGCAGCGCCTGCTCCGATTCCGTGCGCTCGCGCAATTCGTCCCGCGTGAACCGGCCTTCGCGGCTTCGCCACACATAGCCCACGCCCAAGCTCGCGGCCACGACCAGGACTCCCGCGATCACTCCCGTGGTCCAAGTCTGCGCGCGCAGTGGGGTATGGATCTCGGCCAGATCTTTCTTCGAGATCATGAACCAGAGTGATCCGGGGATCGGCCGGGCGGCCGCCAAAACCGGTTCCCCGCGGTAATCGCGGCCTTGCATCAGGCCCCTCTCGCCCAGGACGGCGCGAGTGGCCGGAACGGCGTTCTGAGTCAACGAAAGCCGCATGTTCAACGCGGTGTTCGTCCGGTGCCGCAGCTCGTTCAGATAGAGCACATCATCGCCCTCCCGGCGGACCAGCAAGGTCTCCGCCGTCCGGCTCGGCGTGGGCCACGTTTGAATGTGTGGAAAGAGAAAGGCGGCCGGGTCAATCTCAAAGATCAGCAGTCCCACGCCGATCGGAGAAGCTCCTTCGATCGCCCTCTCGGTCAAGGGGACAACCAAGTTCATGTCCACCCGACCCGACCCGGGATCGCGATGCAGGTCAATCATCTGAACCGTGTTCGTTTGCAGGGCTGTTCGGAACCGCGATTGCCTTTCCGAATCTGGCCGGTTCGTCGCGGAAGGCACGGAGAGTTGAACCGCCAGGCTCGCGTCCAACAGAATTACGCTCCGGTAGTCGCTGCGCTTGCTCCAAGCCCGAAACCATGCCTCGAGATCACTGCCAAGACCGCTGGCCGTGGGGTCGGCCAAGTAACCCCGCAAGATCGCCGACATGGCCGATGTCTCCAGGAGCCAAGCCGCATCGTTCAGCCGTTCACGCCGCCACCGGACGATCTGCTCCACCTTCAAGTCCGCGATCGCGCTCAGCTCATCACCGGCCGCCTGCTCGATCCGCCGGCGTTGCGCTGCATTGTAGAACCAAGCCAGAAGCACGACGACCGCCACAAAGACGACCAGGATCACCGCCAAGAGAGTCTCGGCCGGATCGCGGCGGCGGGTGACGGGTGAGGTCCCGGATTGGTTCAGCGCACTCATGGGCAATTCCAGTTAGTTAGAGGTCGGTGAATTCAAGATGGAACGAGTGGGAACATGCGGTTGGCCAAAGCCCGTTTCAACAGCTCCCAGGCCATTCGACGTAGAAACGGCTGCCTTCGCCCAAAGTCGATTCCGCCCAAGCCCGGCCCGCATGCCGATCGAGGATGCGTCGAACCAGGTTCAATCCCAATCCTTCCCCGGAGGCGCCGGATCGGTTGACGCGGGCGAATAATTCCCAGATCCGCTCCATGTTTTCCGGAGCGATGCCGGATCCATTGTCGGTCACGCAAATGATGACCTTGCCCCCTTCAGCCCGGCCCGTGACGTGAATCCGGAGCGGCCGGGCCGGGTCGCGGTATTTGAGCGCGTTCTCCACCAAGTTGGTGAAGACCTGGTTCATCAGGCTGGAATCGCCGACGCACCCGGGCAGCGGATCCACCTCCACGCTCGCCCCAGCCGCCTGGATTTGAATCGCCAGCGCCGAGACCGTCTGCTCCAGGACCCGAGGCAGATCCAGTCGCTCCGGTCGCAGCACGACTTGGCCGAGGCGCGACAGGCGCAGCATGCCATTGATCAGCATGTCCAACTTCTCGACGCTGGCCCGGATGAAGCCAAGGGCCTGGGGAACTTGGTCGCGGACGATGCGGAGGGCCGGCGCGTCGCTGGTCCCACTCGCCTGCTCGTGCAGCTTGGTCAGCTCGCCGCAGGCGCGGTCGAGTCGCCGGCTGAATCCCTGGATATTGAGGAGCGGCGAACGGAGGTCGTGCGAGGCCGCGTAGAGGACATTTTGCAGCTCACGATTCCTTTGGTCCAGCTCGCGGTTGAGCCGTTCGCGCTCGAGCTCAGCCTGCTTCCGCTCGGTGATATCCTGGACCACTCCGATCATGCGAACCGGTTTGCCGGCGGCATCTCTCTCCACCCTGGCCTGTTCGTGAACCCAGCGCAGGTGGCCATCGGGCCGGACGATGCGGTGCTCGAGATCGTAGGCCCTTTCCCCTCGCCAAGCCGCGCGCGTGGCCTCGGCCAGAAGACCACGATCGTCGGGATGGACATGTCGGAAAAAGGTTTCCACGCGCCCGTCAAACTGGCCTTGGGACAATCCAAAAATGCGATAGGATTCATCCGACCAAGTCAGAGTGCCTTGTTCCGGCGGAGTGGAAATCCAGCTTCCGACGTGACCCACGGCTTGCGCTATCGCCAGGTCGGCCTCGCTGCGCCGCAAGGTTTGATCAGCCCGCACGCGCTCCGTGTTGTCCCAGAGCACGCCATTCAGTCGGAGGGGTCGCCCCTTCTCATCCCGCGACAGTCTGCCGCGAACGTTGATGTGATGGAGGCTCCCATCCGGCCAGACCGCGCGGTATTCCGGCTCATAAAGAGCGTCGCCTTCCACGGTCCGGGCGAGCGCCGCCCGAATGCCCTCACGATCGTCGGGATGGACAGCCGAGAGAAACTCCGCCTCCGTTCCGGTGAATGTGGCCGGCTCAATCCCCAGAATATGACAGACGACGTCGTCGAAGTGTCGTTTGTTCTCAACCATGTCCCTGGACCACACGCCCATGCGCGCGGACTGCAACGCGAGGTCCAACCGAGCCCGATTCTCGCGCAGCATCTCCTCCCAGCGTTTGCGCTCGGTCATGTCTTGATCGCGTTCCCGCAGTCGTCCCCGCACGCTTCGGCCGGCCACCACCACGCCGATCAAGCCCAAAACCCAAACACCTCCCAGTCCAACCGACAGCCTGCGACGACTCGCCGCCAACGCCGCAAGGTCCGGAGAGGCCAATGGCACGGAGACGCTGATGCCACCACGCACATCTCCTTCGCGATAGCCCTGCTGCTCGTGGCACTTCAAACAGCGAGCTTCCGTCAGCAGCCGGCCCATCATGCGCAGGTGAGGCACCCCCTCCATCAGAACCGCCTCGCTGACCTCGGATTGGCCCCTCTCAATCTTCTCCAGGGCGGCGGCTTCCCAGGCATCCGGCGCATTGGAAGCGTGCATCGACTTTCGGCTGGTGACGTGGCCGCGAAGGCCGAACTCGTTATAGACCAGTTCATGCACCATGCGGGTCAGGGCGGTCGGATTGAGCAGGGTTAAACTCTGGCCGGTCGCCGTGGTCACATCCCGATTCGGGAGGTTGGTCAAATATGAATTCGAAGGAGCCGCTTCGCTCACAGCAACATGGACTCCTCCTCTCTCGGCGTTCCAGAACCGATAGGTCAAATCTCTCTGAAAAGCGACCCGGGCCTCGTGCAGCGCGATCGACTCGACTTCGCGTTTCGTGTCGAAATGGTTGACCAGAAGCAGCACCAAGATCAGAACCGTCCAGGAGATCGCAGACATCCAGAGGGCTGCCCTGAGCCACGGCGACTGGTTTCCAGCGGGAGTTTTCATGCGGACTTTCCCAATTCAAGAACGGTGGCTGAAAGGATGGCTCACGGCGCACTCATCTGACACTCGGCCCGGAGCCCCCGAGAACTGAGCTCCCCCCGGATGCCTCATCGTGTATCACCTGAACCGCCCGCTGGCAAGATGGGTTCGGACGAATTCAGCCCTTCTCACTTTGACTCAGGACACGGTCCGTTCCACGCAAGTAGTCCCGGCTTCAGCCGGTTTTCATGTGGCGACCGGCTGAAGCCGGGACTGCCTACCTGCCAAAATGAGAATCGCTGAGACGAATTCAACAATACGCACGCATCCGTTCCACCATTCAAAACTCCGGCCAATATGTTGATGGAGTCTCTCAGATCCGTTGCACGGAAATTTCTTGGGCGAGCCGTTCGACGTCGTCACGGCGGGCTTCGCCGGCGAGGGGGTGGAGCGCGTTGGCGGCTCCGGCGGCGCTGGCCCAGCGGCAGGCTTCGCCCAGATCATCGCCGCGCAAGAGGCGCCAAACGAGTCCGGCGGTAAAGGCGTCCCCGGAACCGATGGGATTCACGGGCTCGAGGCGCGGAGTCGCGATGCGCCACGGTTGCCGGCCATCGAACGCGAGGATGGGCGCTTTCCCAGCGGTGATGACAACCCGTTGGGCGCCCCGTTCCACCAATTCGCGGGCGGCCTGGAGAATGGCCTCTTCGTCGGGCAGTTCACGCCCGACGGTGGCGGCTAACTCGCTCCGGTTCGGCTTCACCAACCCGGGCCGGACGCTCAAAGTGGCAGTCAGCGCGGCGCTTTGGGCATCGACGACCGAGAACACTCCGGCGGCTTCGGCCAACTCAGCGCAACGCCGGTAGAATTCCGGCGATCCACCCGGCGCGATGGTGCCGGACATGACGGCGGCGCGGCATTGGGGCATCCGGCGCTCGATAATTTGATGAAGACGTTCGAAGTGGCTGGGTTCGGCCGACGGGCTCTCCTCGACCAATTCAGTATGAGTGCCGGCCGACTGGTCGATCACGGTCACGCATTGCCGGGTGCGGGCGGGGACGATGACAAACTCCGACTCGATGCCCCGGGCGTCGAGGACGCCGCGCAGGTATTCGCCGCGATCGCCGCCCAGAAAGCCGACGGCGACGGGATGCTCACCGAAGAGGTGAAGGATCTTGGCGACGTTGACCGATTTGCCGGCCACGCCATCGAGCGTGGTCGTGGCGCGGTTGACCGCATCCACAACCACGCGGTGGAAAATCATGACGCGCTGAACGGCGGGCGTCGTGCCGACGCACAGGATCATGAGCTCTTCACGACCTCCGCGTCCTTCAAAATGGCCTGGGGATCGGCGATGCCGACGCCGGGGCCGGTCGGGACGGTGAGGGCGCCATCGACGATGCGGAGCGGAGGATTAAACCAGTCGCCATACTGTTTGACGCCTTCCTTGTATTCCTGCCAGAGACCGATTTTTGGGGTGCGGGAGGAGAAATGGAGCATGTAAACGAAGCCAAATCCGCCGGAGATATGGACGGTGGTGGGCATGTCCCGCAGCTCGGCCATCCGGGCCACGCGAATCGATCGGATAAGCCCGCCATAGTAGAACAGGTCGGGTTGCACAATGTCGGCGACGCGATGGCGGATCGTCCATTGAAAGCGCGAGTGGCTGTATTCCTGTTCGCCCAGCGCCACCGGAATGGTCAGAGCTTCGGTGACTTTCCGGGTGGCCTCCAGGTTATCGAAGGGACACGGTTCTTCAAAATAGACTGCGTTAATATCCTCGAGCATGCGGCCCACGCGGATGGCTTGGGGCGGGTCGTAAGAGCTGTTGGAATCGGCGTGAATCGCGATCTTGTCTCCGAGCGCCTTGCGGGTCAGGGGAATGAGCGCTTCCGTGCGGCCGGGCCGGGCGTCCACGTTGCGGCTCATGCGGCCGCCGACGCGGTATTTGACGGCGTGAGCGCCGGTTTCTTCAAGGAGGCGTTTGAGATAATCGACCTCTTGCTGGGGTGTGGTGTCGCGTCGGCCGCTGGCGATGTAAAAAGGGACGCGTTCGCGGACGACTCCGCCGAGGAGATCGCCGAGCCGTTTGCCGGTGACGCGGCCGAGGAGATCGAGGATGGCAAATTCGACGAGGGCGACCGGGCACCACAGCGCCAGCCCTTGGAGTTTGTAGTTGTCGCCCTGCCGATAAACTCCGAACAGATGTTCCTCCAATTGCCGCGCGTCTTTCCCGATGAAATACGGGATGACGAGCTGGTTCAGGATGGGATGAAGGAGGTTGGCCCGTCCGTTGTCCACGGAGAGGCCCTCGGCGCCGTCTTTGGATCGGACGCGGACGAAATGGTTGCGGCCCTTTTTCAGCAATTGCACGGACTCGATCATGATTGGATCGTTGAGTCCTTGCAGATTCAGGACCGGTGTGGCGGCGGCGCGTTCGAGGGCTTCATCCGACACTTCGGCGTTTTGTCCGAGGCTGGGGCGGGCGGGGAGGATTGAGCAGGCGCTGGCCCCGGTGGTCCACTTGAGGAAACTGCGGCGGGTAGTGTTCATGGTTCTCGAATATCAGGTTTCATAAGGGTGAAGAGGATGGACGAGACGCGCCGGGGCTGGGCCGGGAAAGTCGGCGCCGGGTCTCCGGATCTCGAGATCGTGTTCGTAACGAACTCATTTGGGTTTCGAGCGTCATCCTGCGGTCTGGCTTCGGACGGTCAACTGCAAAGTCCCCGCGCAATCGTCTTGTGCAACATCGTGGTTCGGTCTAAGAGCTTCCGGCATGTCCACCGACTCTGCTTTTGAAATGGCCGCCGCCAGCGTCCGCTATGGTCCAGGTGTGACCCGGGAAGTCGGCATGGACCTGGCGGACTGGGGCGCGCGGCGCATCCTGGTGGTGACCGACCCGAACGTCGGCCAACTGCCGCCGGTGGCGGCGGTCTTGGAATCACTCTCCCGGGAGAAGCTGGAATTCTCCGTCTTCGACCGCGTTGGTGTGGAACCGACCGAGGCATCGTTTCAGGAGGCGATCGCATTTGCCCGAGCCGGGGCATTTGACGCGTTCGTCGCGGTCGGGGGCGGCTCGGTGATCGACACGGCGAAAGCGGCGAATCTGTATTCCGTGTACCCGGCGGATTTTTTGGAGTATGTGAACCCGCCGATCGGCCTGGGTAAGCCGGTGCCGGGACCTCTGAAACCGTTGGTGGCGGTGCCGACCACGGCTGGGACCGGGAGCGAAACGACCGGCGTGGCCATCTTCGACTTCGTCGCGATGCGAGCCAAGACGGGCATTGCCCATCGTCGGCTGCGGCCGACGCTCGGGTTGGTCGATCCGGAGAATGTCCGAACGGTTCCGCGGCTCGTCGCGGCGGCGAGCGGTTTGGATGTGCTCTGTCACGCCGTGGAATCCTTCACCGCCCTGCCGTTTCATCAGCGACCCGCGCCGGCCCGGCCGTCGCTGCGGCCGGCTTATCAGGGCTCGAATCCGATCAGCGATGTGTGGTCGATCGAAGCGATGCGGTTGGCCGCGCGCTATCTGCTCCGGACGGTGAACGATCCGCAGGATGATGAAGCGCGCGGCGGGATGATGTTGGCGGCGGCCTATGCCGGCATGGGTTTTGGCAATGCCGGAGTTCACCTGCCGCACGGCATGTCCTACGCCGTGTCAGGCATGGTGCGCGATTATCGCCCGCCCGGCTACAGGGTGGATCATCCGTTGATCCCGCATGGCATATCGGTGATTCTGAATGCGCCGGCGGTCTTTCGCTTCACGGCCTCGAGCCATCCGGAGCGTCACCTGCGGGCGGCGGAGATGCTGGGGGCCGAAATCCAGGGCGTGGGGCCGGCGGACGCGGGCCGGGTCCTGGCGGATCGGATCACCTATTTCATGCAGCGGCTGGAAATCCCGAACGGCCTGAAAGCAGTCGGATACACCCGGGCGGATATTCCGGCGCTGGTCAAAGCGACGCTCCCCCAGCATCGGGTCACCAAACTCTCCCCGCGACCGGCTGGAGAAGCGGAGTTGGGAGCTCTGTTTGACGAGGCCATGGTTGCGTGGTGATGGCGGAGCGCCGGCTTAGAGATGCCGGATCCGGCTCTTGTATTTCTGGAGCAATTTCTCGTTGTGATCGTCGCCGTCACTGTTGCTGCTGATATAAATTTCTGGAGTGATTCCTCGAGTCAGGACATTCTCGATGGCCTGGACCAGGACGAGGTTGACGAGCAAGGCGCCGGTGATGGTGGAGGTCGGGCCGACCCGCGAGGGCATTCCGGCCAGATCGAGGCAGGCGTCGCCATTGACTCCGCAGTTGTCCAGCACCAGGTCGGCGACCCCCGCCAGCGTCTGGCCGGACGGATGGCGGGATGGCCAGGCGCGGCTGTGTTCGAGATTAGTGATGGCGATGACTTTGAGCCCCCGTTTTCGTCCTTCCAGGCCCATCTCAATCGGGACGGCGTTGCGGCCGGAGTTGGACGCGACGATCAGCACGTCTCCGGGTGCGACGGGGTAGCGGTCGAGCAATTGAGCCGCGTAACCTGGCTGGCGCTCTTGCTCGGTGGCCTCGATGGCATTGACGTGAAGCATTAGTTTCTCGTCGAGCATGGGCACGCCGCGGGCGAGGTTGCCCGCACGGAAGAAGATCTCTTCGGCGAGGGCGTGGGAATGGCCGGTGCCGAAAGCGTAAAGCCAATGGTCGGTGGCGAGGGCCTCGGCCACCCATTGGGCTGCTTGTTCCAACTGGGGCCATTGCGTGGTTCGAATCTTCTTGAGCTGGCTCTGGACGATTTTGAAATAGCGGTTTAGCGCGTTCATAGACTATCGGTGCGAGAGAAGATTCTGTCCGTTCGACAGACTCAATCCAAGATAAAGGTTCTGCTGTTCTCCCGCGCCCAGCCGGCCAATCTCGGAAAAGCCCAACTTGCGATAGAAGCGTTCAGCCCGCGGGTTGCGATGTTCCACACCGAGATGAACGCCGGTCGAATTCAGACGTCGGAGGTCATTCAGCAGTCGGCGGAGCAAGGCTGTTCCATGTCCTCGTCCCTGGGCGCGAGGCAGCAGTCCCAGGTGGAGATGGGAAGGAAAATCATGAAACGACGGGGGATAATGGACGAAGGGATGATGACACTGGTGATAGAGTTTCTCGGTCGGCGTCCAAGCCGCGGGATTGCCGGCGGGCGCCGGACAGCGCGCGCGCAGGCCCGGCAACCACGACTGGAGAAGAAATTCATAGAGTTGATCGGACTCGAGCGCGCCCACGATGAAACCGCAGATCCCGAGGTCATCTTCCAAGACCAACGCCAGGCGGGGCTCGATTCGCAGGTAGGCGCCGAGGCAGATCAGTCCGAGGGCTCGTGGATCGGAGTAGAGAGGAGTGGCGTCCTGACCGGCATCTCCGGTCCGGAGGCAAATGGCATAAACGGATTCCTCATCCGCGCGAAGGCACGGCCGGATCCGAGGCGCGGGGATCGAGGAAGGGGTGGGAATGGGTTCAGGGGCCGGGTGGCCGCGACCGGTTGACGGGACCCGATTTTCGTGGACGGCCGCGGACCAGGGCGAGCCGCTCACGAGTGAATCCAGACGGACTGGTCGAATGGGCGGGATCGATTGATCGTGATGAGCTTATTGATCCACGCTTCACTCAGGCATTCTCCTTTGGCCACGAGCAAATTGCCGCCGGCATCGATTATGTCCCGGCCCAGGACGTTGCCGGTCCTCAACTCATTCAGCAGAATCTCGACGACCCCGGCGGGCAAAGTGGTGGTGGTGATGGCCTGTCTCAAGAGTTCGACCGCCTCCGGATCAAATCGCTTTTCGGACAGGGCCTTGATGTCCGCGAGCGTTCCGGGTCCGGGCGCGGGCTTGTAGCAATAGGCGACCATGACGCCAAGGACCCGCGCCAGCCAGGGGATTTTCGCTCCCTCGAGTTTCTCGGGAAAGCCGGTCCCGTCCCAGTGCTCGTGATGGGACCGGATAATGAGGCCGGCCTCATGAAAGGCCGGTTGATAGGCGAGCATCTCCTGCGCGTTTTCCGGATGCTGTCGAATCTGGGACAACTCCGGCTCGGATAGTTTGGCCGGTTCCCGAAGCCAGCGGCGCACGTTGAGTCGGTCGATCCCAACGAGCGACACATCATGCAGCGCGGCCGCCCAAAGGAGGTTCTGGGTTTCCGCCGCCGACAACCCAAGAATCCCGCTGGCCGCCCGACAAAGCGCCATGGAGCGAAGCGCGGCGGTGCCAACATTGGGGTGGAAGGCGCCCAGCATCCGCAAATAAGCATCCACGACGGGATCGAGGGCCTCCGCGGAGACGGTTGAATCGATCCGACTGACGGCGGCGGCGGGATCACGGACGGGACCTGTGGCGACGGGCCGAATTTCGGCTGCGATCGATGGGCCGGCGGGGACCGTTGGCGGAGCGCCCGTCCCATCCTGAGGTGGGAGAGGCGGTGCGGACGAGATTTCCACCGGAGGCGCCGTTGGGCTTGGTTGGGGGGCTCCAGGTTGTTCTGACAAGGCTTTCTGGCGGATGGCGGCCTGCTTTTTCAACTGGACCTGGACCGCCGCGCGGAGTGTGTCCATCGAAAATGGCTTGGCGAGAAAATCATCGGCCCCCAAACCCATCCCCAGTCGCATCCGTTCCGGGTTGGGATCGCCGGTCATCAGGATGAATGGGATCGTCGAGGTCATGGGCTGGTAGCGAATCGCCGCCAAGGCCGCGTAACCATCGAATCCATCCATGTTGATGTCGCAAAGAATCAGGTCCGGGAGGTAGGCGACGGCCAATTGCACGCCGGCGCGACCATTCTCCGCTTCAACAATCTCAAAGCCGCTCAAGCGCAAGGCGGTGCTGAGAAACTCCCGAAACGCCGCTTCGTCATCGATCACCAGTATTTTTTGCATATCTCCTTCTTCATTTTCCGCCAAAACTCTCCGAGATCAAGACCGGAAATCGATTTTGGCTCTGGCCCGTGCGCAGCGCCGCTGGCCGGGGAAGGCCGACGCCTCGGGGCAAACCGCGACGAAGTCGGTTGGATGCCAGCGGACGGGCTTGTTCTCCGGCGATGCCTGAGCGGCTTCTATTTAGTTTAGATCAGGGTGGAACGGGCAACTTGCCCGTTCCTGCGGGCTACCAGCCCACAGGCTTTGCTGCTGGGCAGCTCACTGATCAGCGAGTTCAATTGTCGTGCCAGACTCGGCGGCAAGTTGCCGCCGAGAACGGGCTTGGTAGCCCGTTCCACCCAGTTCAACGACGTCCTTACGGCTGAGTGGTCACGGTTTGGTCGTCGAGCTGCCGCTAGCGCGGATGGCTTTCAGAGTCTTTTCCGCAGTCTTCCGGACGATATATTTGGGATCCGTCAACGAACGTTCCAGGATCGGGCCAACCGACTGGGCCGCTGGGCCGAGGGCCGCCAAGGAGTTCATCGCTCTGATCCGGATGTTGGCGACGTCGTTCGTCAAGGCCGCCGCCAGCTCGGGGAGTGCTTCGACGCCGATCTGCCCAAGGAAATCACTCACTTTGCTCCGAACTGGAATTTGCGGATGAACCAGCCCATCTCGGAGAACGGATCGGAGGTTATTCGTATCTCGGTCGATTTTCCATCGGGCTATGGCCGCCTCGAAACGAAACGATCGATTGGTGTCGCCGCACTCGGCGTTTAAGGCTCGAAACGCGTCTTGGGCCAGTGGCCCAATTTCGCCGAGAGAATGGAGAACGGCCGAGTGCAGTTGGGAAGGCCGCGAGGAGTGGGGAATCACGCCAGAGCGGGAGAGGATGCCGGTGGAGGCTGAAACCACAGTCGGCAGCAGCGTTGGGACGCCCCAAGACAGATTTTGCCCGAAGTTGCTCGTGGTCGGCATGACGCCGAAGCGCCGATCGGCTGACGGTTCCGGGGTTTTTGGTTCAGGTGCGGAGCGAGTTTCGTCCAGGATCTGAAGGAGCGCCGGGAGCGCCGGGAGGGCGTTTGAACCGCAAAGACCGAACGCCTGAACGGCCCTCAGTCGAATTGGGTCGGTGCGGCTGTTGAGAGCTCGGAGCAGAGTCGGGATGACTTCCGGCGTTTTCGGGCCGATTCGCCCGAGTGAGGCAATAATGTTTTCGCTGAGACTGATCCGTTCTTCCTGGGCTTGCCGGGCTTGGCTCCATTGCACGACCTGCTCTTGCGTCAAGGACGCGATCCCGCGAGGTGGTTCGGAGAGCGAAGGGATGAATTCGATCCCGGAATTCTCAAGAGCCGCAATCAGGATGGGCACGGCCACGTTTGTGGCTTGAGCCACACGCTCCAAACTGGAGACTATTTGGGAGCCGATAGTGAAATTGACTGAAGGATTTTCGACCACCTCGGAGTGCAGTGAGTCGCGTAGAAGTGCGATGACCCGGACGTCTTTGGGCGCCATGGCGGCGAGGGCGAGGGCGGCCGCACCTCGTAATTCGTCCGTGCCAAGGCTCGATGGGCTGTTCGTTTGCCTGAGCACTGCGATCAACGCCGGAAGCGCGGACTCAGCCGATGGCCCCAATTCCTCCAAGGCTTTAAGGGCCGCCAAACGGAGGTTTAGGTCCGCGTCATTTAAGGTCATCAATAGAGCCGGGATCGCAGGGCGGGTGTCTTGGCGCTGGCTCTGGAGGGCCTCAGCCGCCTCCAACCGAATCAATGCGGCGTTGCGTGGAGCGAGACTGGGGAAAGTGCCGGAAAACGCCGTCGGAAGCAAAGGCCAAATCGATTGCCAAATCGTGTCGAGCCCGGAGTCGCGCTTCTTCAAATCGCGGATCAACTGCGCCACGGGTTTGTCATGCGCGGATGGAAGCGCGTTCAAGCCGCGATTGACCAGGATCCCGATGCCGGTTCCGCCGGCGATCGTCACGGCGATGAGCAGACCGATTCCGAGTCGATATCCGACCTTCATGGCAGGGGAATCCGTCGAAAGTTTTGACCGGGCGAATGCATGGACCTTTCCCTTCAGGTTTGCTCGATCCTACTCGCGATCGCTAAAACCGGGCCAGTTGAAATCGTCCGGCCGTCGGACGGATTCGATCACGCGAGACGTTGGTGGAACGTAGCCATCCTCATTTTGGCACGCTGGCAGTCTCGGCTTGAGCTGGTCGTCGCGTGAAGACCGGCGAAAGCCGGGACGACCAGCGCCGAACGGAAGGTGTCCTGAGTCAAAATGAGAATGGCCGCGTGGAAAGACGAAATCCTCGTTCGTTCCGGATCGAAGAAAAAAAAAAGGAGTTGCTCCGACAACCCAATGAACGGAGCAACTCGTTTGTTCCTGCCTATGCACCAACCAACCAACCGCACGGGTTCCCATCTCCACCATTCCCGGCAGAATTTTTATTAGCAGGTGTTGTACCGAATTGTGGAACCACTGCCGAGCGAGCCGGTGATCCCTTACCATGAACTTGGGTGGGGTGAGACTCCGTCGAACCCTGATTGTTCTGTCGGTCCATATTCCAGGGCTCGACGGAGTCTCGCCCCACCGTTGGATGGGTTCACGGTCCCGATGCATGGGCGAAGCGAATGGCTCATCCCCATGAACCGCCAGGTTTTGGAGTGCGGCAGCCCTCTGCCGCTTTACCCGCATCTGGCTCAAAAGCGCTGGAGGGCCAGCGCACTCCAAGACGCTGGCGCGCTCCATCTCCGTTCATGATTCAGCGCATGCTGAAGCCAAGTTCGATGTCCCTTCTTGAATCCGCGCTGTGACGCGTTATTTTCACGCCGAATGCGTGAATCTCGTGCCGCGAATCGGAGATCAAATCATCCCGCACCTTCGACCTGGTGGTTTGGGGAAGCCGAGCTTTCGGCTTTCGTCCCGGGGCTAAGGGTGTGGCGTGGCCTCTTACTGGCGGGATTCAGCATTTGGGGAGCATGGTTCACGCGGGCCGCGGACTCGATTATCACCGCACCAACGGATTCGACGCTCACTCGATCTGCTTCGACCGCCGGAGCCGAGTGGGCCATGAAACAGTTTCGAGTCGCCCTGGGTTTAAAAGTGGAACTCTTCGCTTCGGAGCCGATCCTGGCCAACCCGGTGAGTTTCACTTTCGATGAAAAAGGGCGAATCTTCGTGGTGGAATCCCATCGGCAACGTAATTCTGTCTTGGACATTCGCCACCATCCGGAGTGGCTCGACGCGGACTTGTCATTCCACCGGGTGGAGGATCGGGAAGGTTTCCTCAAGAAGGTCCTGACGCGGGAGAACCAGATCGTTCTGAAATCGAAACTGTCCGATTTGAATCGCGATGGGGTGATCGATTACCGCGATTTGGAGGTGGAATCCGAACGAATTCGGCTGCTGGAAGACCGCGATGGGGATGGCAAGGCAGATTACGCGACGACGTTCGCCGAGGGTTTTAAGACGCTCGTTTCTGGAGGCGCCGGCGGCATCTGGGCGCGGAGCAATCAGGTTTGGTTTGGCTGCATTCCCGATCTCTGGGCGCTTCGCGACACGAATGGCGATGGACAGGCTGACATCCGCCAATCGTTGCTCAGTGGGTTTGGAGTGCATATCTCGTCGGGGGGCCGTGACCTGCATGGATTGCGTTTCGGGCCGGACGGCAAGCTCTACTTGGCCATCGGCGATCGCGGATTCAGCGTCCGAACGGGCCCTCGCACGATCGCCCTTCCGGATTCGGGGGCGGTGCTCCGCTGCAATCCGGACGGCTCGGAGCTGGAAATCGTGGCGACCGGTTTGCGCAATCCGCGAGCGCTCGCCTTCGATCAGTTCGGGAATTTGTGGGCCGGAGATAGCAGCGGCGATGACGGCGAGACAGGGCGGTGGGTGTATGTCATCGAGGGGAGCGAGAGCGGGTGGCAAATCGGGTGGCAACATCTGCCGAAGTTGGGGGCATGGAATGAGGAGAAGCTTTGGGAAATGGCCGGCGCGAACCCCGCCGCGTATGTTCTTCCGCCGGTCGGGCATGTCGGTCGCAGTCCCGCCGGCGCAACTTTTTATCCGGGCACGGGTCTCCCGGTTTCCTATGACCATCATTTTCTGATGTGCGATCTTCCGGGCAGTGTTATTTCCTTCGCGCTGCGGCCGAAAGGGGCGTCGTACGAAGTAATCGATCCGCGGGAGTTCTTGGGCGGATTATACCCGGTGGATGTTCAGTTTGGGCCCGAGGGCATGGCCTATGTGGCGGACTTGGGTGAAGGCCTCAAAAATGAGGCGCAGGGTCGTCTTTTCCGTATCTTCGACCCGAACCTCGTCCGGGATTCGGCAGTCCGCGAAACGAAGCGGTTGCTGGCGGAAGGTTTCGAGAAACGTTCTCCCCGGGAATTGGCGCGGTTGCTCGAACACCGCGACCAGCGCGTGCGGTTGGAGGCGCAATTCGCGCTAACGGAGAAAAAGGCCGAAGCGACGAACCGATTGGCGGCCGCGGCCGCAAAGAACGACCATCCGCTGGCCCGTTTGCACGCCATTTGGGCCTTGGCCAACATGAGTCGCGACCTGCCATCGGCGCTCTCGTGGATTCTTCCGTTGCTGGGGGACACCGATCCCGAGGTGCGCGCGCAATCGGCCAAGGTTCTGGGAAGCGCGCGTTTGGAGGAGTCGTATGAAAGCCTGATCCGTTTGCTGCAGGATCCCCATCCGCGGGTTCGATTTTTTGCCGCGCTGGGAGTGGGGAAGATGGGCCATCAAGAAGCAACGGAACCGATCTTCCAGATGTTGCGTGAGAATGCCGGGGATGACCCTTATCTCCGGCACGCTGGGGTCATGGCCTTGGTTTGGCTGAATGACATCAATGCGCTGGTCGGCGCTGCCAAAGATGGGTCGGCCCGCGTCCGGATGGGGACGCTTTTGGCCATGCGCCGTCTGAACCGGCCGGAGGTCGCGATGTTCCTCTACGACCCTGAGCCGTCCTTGGTTTTGGAGTCGGCGCGAGCCATCTACGACTTGCCGATCGCCAGCGCCTATTCCCAATTGGCCACCTTGATTTCGAAAGACGGACTTTCCCTTTCGGTCATGCGCCGGGTTCTCTACGCCAGCTATCGCTTGGGCAACCTGGAGAACGCGTTGGGGCTGGCGGAATTCGCCGCGCATCCGACGCGTCCGGAAGCGCTCCGATCGGAAGCTCTTCAACTCCTGAGCCAATGGTCCAAACCGCTGCCGCTCGATCCCGTCCTCGGCCTGTTTCGTCCCCTCGGGTCCCGCGACAGCCGGGGCGCGAATCTGGCCCTCCGGTCTGAGTTGCCCAAAATCCTCCGCACCGGAACCGATGTTCTGCGGATCGCGGCGATCCGCACCGCCATCCAGGCGGAGATGAGCCAGATCGCGCCCGCGGCGTTCCAGCTGTTCTCCGACAGAAAGAACTCGCTCGAGCTCCGCTTGGAGGCCCTTCGAGCTCTGTCCCACTTCAAGGATTCGCGTTTGCTGGAGGCCATGAGTGTCGGCTTGGGAGATGCGCACGAAGCCTTGCGCAAGGAGGCCGGTCAGTTGCTCGCCAAGCTCAAACCCAACGAAGCCATTGGCCAGGTGGCGGCGGCGTTGGAAAAGGGGACCGTCGGAGAAAAGCAAAGCGCCTTGAACACGCTGGCGTCGCTCGAGAACCCCATTGCCGATCAGGTCATCGTGCCGTGGCTGGATCTGCTCCAGCGCGACCAGGTGCCGAACGAACTCAAATTGGACGTGCTCGAAGCCGCCGCCCGTCGCTCCGCGCCCTCGGTCCGGGCCAAACTCCAGGAATACGAGGCGGCCCGCTCCTCCTCGGATCCGCTGGCGCGATTTCGGGAGTGTCTTTTCGGGGGCGAGGCGCAGGCGGGCCGGGCGATTTTCTACGAACGTGTCGAGACGGGCTGCTTGCGTTGCCACAAGATCGGAGGTTCGGGCGGGGACACGGGGCCGGAGCTCTCGGGAATCGGGTCCAGGATGAACCGCGAACAAATTCTGGAATCCATGGTGCGTCCGAACAAAGAAATCGCCGTCGGCTACGAAAACGTGATCGTGACTTTGAACAGCGGAACGACCTACGCCGGCCGTTGGAAGAATGAGACCGAGCGAGAATTGCTCCTCATTTCACCGGACATCGGCCTCATCGTGCTGTCGAAAAACCAAATCCAAAAGCGCCAAGTCGGGCCGTCCAAGATGCCCACCGATTTCGGAAACTTGCTCCTGAAACGCGAGCTGCGAAATTTGGTCGAGTTTCTGTCAACGCTCAAGTAAGCCTCAGGCCCAAGTCACGGCTCCCTTGGGCTCGTGCAGGACAATGCCCTGGAGGAATCTGACCGCTTTCTCGAGTCCCTCCCGGGGCGTCATGAGGCTATCTTCGTGCTCGATGGAGAGCGCTCCGTCGTAGCCGATCAAGCGCAGAGTGGACACGAAATCGCACCAGAACCGGCGGGGATTGCCATATCCGACCGTGCGGAAGATCCACGAGCGATGGAGCTCATCGCCATAATGCTTCGTATCCAGCACACCATTGATCTTCGAGTTCCACTCCTGGATGGCGGTGTCCTTGGCATGAACATGATAAACCGCGCCGGGCAACGCGCGGAGCGCGGCGCAGGGATCAATCCCTTGCCAGAAGAGATGGGAAGGATCAAAATTGGCGCCGATCTCGGGGCCGACCGCTTGGCGGAGCCGCAGGAGCGATTCGGGATTATAGACCACAAACCCCGGATGCATTTCCAACGCGATCTTCCTCATCCCTTGGGCGCGCGCAAAGTCCACGGCTTTCCGCCAATAGGGAATGACCGCCCGCTTCCACTGCCAATCGAGAATCTCGAGGTACTCCGGCGGCCAGGCGCAGGTCACCCAATTGGGCTGCCGCGCGGCGGCGTGATCGCCGGGACATCCGCTAAACGTGTTGATCACCTCGACGTCCAGTTTCCGCGCCAGGCGGACGCCTTGGCGAAAGGCCCGATCGTGCTCGGCCGCGATCCGGCGATTCGGATGCAACGGATTCCCGTGACAGGAGAGAGCGCTGATTTGCAGCCCGCGGGAAGTGACGCTCCGGAGAAAGTCCTTCGCCTTTCGGTCGCTTTTCAGAAGTTCCTGGATCGGGCAGTGGACATCGCTCGCGTAAGCGCCGACGCCGATCTCGACGGCTTGGACGCCGAGCCCGACCAGGTAATCGAGCGCATGCTCGAACTTCCATGAACTCAGAACCAAGGTGAAGACGCCGACTTTCATAAGGGAGACCCTGTGATCGTGTTTCAAATAGGATAAGTTCCCCGGCGTCCTTGCCAATCAGAAAGAGCTGATCTCAGTCAAATCAGGAACCGTAGGGAGCAGCAGTTCTCATTTTGACAAGTATGTAGTCCCGGCTTCAGCCGGTCGCCACGGGAAAACCGGCTGAAGCCGGGACTACATGCGTGGAACGGACGGTGTCCTGAGTCAAAATGAGAACTGCTGCGTAGGGAGTGGGCGTCGTCGCGCCAGCGTTTTGGAGTGCGCCGGCCCTCCGGCGCTCGTCCGGGTGGAGCATCGATTTTTGCCGCAGATAGCGAGTTCGAGGGACGACCTCAAAAGCTCCCGCACAGGGTGTTGAGTTTAACCCCCTGGCGGGAACGCCCCGAACGCTGGATGATAAAGGGCTGGGCCCAGACTATTGGGCCGAGACTCGGTAGAATCTCAGGAAACCCAGGCCAGCGGCTGGATCCTTGAACGTGACCGTGCCGTCCGCGGCCACAGTCGTGGGGACCTGTGTCCAGGATTTCAGATCCGAGGTCGCCTCGATGACCAGTTCGGCGCGAATCTGGCCGGCGGCTTTGATCTGGAATTCCCCGTTCGGTTTCCAGGTCAGCGAATTCGATTTGAGGCGGGCCGTCGCCACGGCTCTATTTTGGCCGGCCGTAACCACATTGGCACCGTCAAACGAAGCCGAACCTTCAAACGTCGCCGTGAGCCCGGCGTCGGGCGCGGGAGTCAATTGGAAGTTCAAGTCTCGAGGCGTGCTGTCAAAGAACGGACCCCACTTGACCAAGCCATTGACGGGATCAAAGTCGCCGCCGTGACTGATCCCGGAAATGGTCCAGCGCGAGGGAACCAGATCCTGCACCGCATAGGCGGAAGTGCCGGTCGCGGGTGCGACGGAAACATGAATGGTCAGCGGTTCGCCCGGCACAAAGAGGCTCGGCATGACTCGAACCACCGAGTTGGCCCCGATCGAAAGAGCCGTGATAACTTTGCCGAAGCTGCGAAGTCCCGCCGGACGCACGGACGACGTGTTGACCCACCAGAGCGGCGCGCTGGTGATCTTGGCATCGAGACCGTAGGTTTCCCCGTTTTTCCACAACGTGGCCGCCCGGGTCACATAATCGATCGGTATCGGGTTGGGCGCGATCGGCCAGGTGGATCCTTTGCGCCAAGCCGCGCCGTAGGCTGTCACTTCTTCGATCGAAATCCGAGCGTTCGCCGGGTTATTGTCGGCCGGATGAAGCGCGGCCACGTCAATGATGCTCATGCCGATGATGGCGCTATTCTGTCCGTCCACCGAGGCCGTGCCGTTGAAGGTCTTGCGCCCTGATTCCGTGGTCGGAGCCGTGACTTCATAGGTGAGAGCCCGCGCCGTCTTATCGAAGAACGGACCGAACTTCACCTTCTTGTTGCCGGCATCGTAAATGCCACCATCGCTGAGCTGGCCGACCACCCAATTGGCCGGCGGAAAATCCTCGACCGCATAGGCGCCGGTCGTCGCGGGCGGCGTCGCCTGCAGGACGACCGTGATCTTGCCCCCCGGAGTGTAGCCGCCGGGAAGCTGACGTTCCACGAATGGTTTGACATCGGTGACCAACTTGAACGAGGTCAGACCGACCAAGTTGGCCGGGGGAAGCGTTCCGCCTCCCAGGGTGATGGTGAAGGGATTCGATTCATACCGAATGGCCGAGGTGTCGAATGATGACCCGTTAAAAACCCGCATGATCAAGGTCGCTTTGGCGTTCGGCTTCACTCCCGTCACCGTGACGTCCACGGGGTTGACGTAACCGGTCGCGGCGGCGGAAGTCGTGCGGAAGGTCGTGGTTGGGGCAAGCGGCTGCATGGCCGCCCCTTCGGCTCCGCCGAACAATTGCGCGGTCCAACCCGCGCCCGCGCCGCTGCCGTCGGCCAACAGGACCCGCACATCGACTATTCCGGTGATGCGATTGTTAAAGTTGACCGCGCCATTGTTGAGGTCCACGGGCGCCGAGAGTGTGACCGACGCGCTCGTGACCGACCCGGCGGTGTTGGAGACGGTGACATTGTAAACTGCCAGGTCGGCCGTGGAAACGTTGTTCAAAACCAGGGTCGAGCTCGTGGCACCAGGGATGGCGGCGCCGCTTTTCGTCCATTGGTAGGTGAGCGGGGCCGTCCCGGTGGCGGTGACGCTGAAGGTCACGGTCGAGCCCGGCACCAAGGTGTAGCTTTGCGGGTGGGCCGTGATGGTGGGTGGGGAAGCGGTGGGCACCAAGGTGAAGGTCAGCAGCCCGACCATATTGGCCGGTGGCAGGGTTCCGCCACCCAGAGTAATGGTGAACGGGTTGGATTCGTATTTCTGCGTCGCCGTGTCAAATGAAGTGCCGCGATAGGCTTTCATGACCAGAGTCGCGCGAGCCCCCGCCGCCACGCCGGGCACGACCACATCGATCGCGTTGACATAGCCCTGCGCCGTCGCGGTGGTGGTGCGAAAGGTCGTCGTTGGCACCAGGGCGCGCAGATTGGCCGTGGCCGTTCCCGCCGCACCGCCGTAAAGCTGGGCTGTCCAGCCCGTGCCAGCCCCGGTGCCGTCTGGGAGAACCAGACGGACATCGACCACTCCAGTGATTCGATTGTTAAACGTGACCGCGCCTTGACCGAAAGCGGCCACGCTGGAAAAGACTGCCAACCACAACAAGATTATTCTTCTCATAATTGATTCGATATTCTGCCAGAAACCACCGATCTCGCCGTTTTGTCTCCCGGCCTTTAGCACCAGCGACATCACCACGCCCTCGGATTCATTGCCCAGAGCTCATTAGACCGTGAGCTTTGCCTCAGAAAGACACTCGTTCTCAAGTTACGGAACTTAGACATTTTCCACGCCGCCAAGTCCTGTAGCAGGTTTAGTTCCTAAATCAATGCTACCAATGCTACTTCTCCTTGAGCTCAACAATGCCGGTCCAGGGACCTTCGTGCGGGTGTGCCCGAAGCTCCTTGATATGTTTGATGAGAAAGAGGGATGGACCATCTTTGGGTCGGATTTCGAGGACTCGTTGGAATCGGGCCTCGGCCTCATCGAGATCTCCCTTTTCCCAGACTTCGAGGGCTTGGGCGTAGGCTTCGCGCCAAGACCGGGAGACCTCCGCTTGGGTAACTTCGCAGAGCAGTTCATGAACGCGCACTTCCTTTTCGAAGCCTTTCAGTTGAAAGCGTCCGGCGAATCGGGTGAGGTACTTGTCCTTGACCCCGGAGTAAACCTCCTCGGTGATCAGGACGTCGGTGCCGAGATACTTGTTCAGGCCCTCCATGCGCGAGGCCAGGTTGATATTTTCTCCGAGCGCGGTGTAATCCACCCGCCGGCTGCTGCCGAAATTGCCCACGTTGGCTGGGCCCGAATGCACGCCGATCCTGGTCCGCACTTCCAAGCCCGGCTTGTCAAACTTGAACTCACTGGTTGAATCCCGCAACAAGAGGGCTCCTTTGCAGGCTAATTCTTTATGATTGACCTGAGGTTCGGGGGCGTTCCAGAGGGCGAAGATGGCGTCGCCGATGAACTTCACCACCGTTCCCTGAGCGGGATCGATGCAGTGACCGACGGTGGTCTCAAAATAGTTGTTCATGAGACGGGCCAATTGGTCGGAATCCATTCCCTCCGACATGCTCGTGAAGTTGGCGATATCGCTGAAAAGAATGCTGACCTCCTGCTTTTCCGCCCCCGGCGACAGGATCTTCGGATTCTTGGCGATCTGTTTGACCCGGGCCGGCGAGACGTACATCGAGAGCGATTGCTCCATGAGCCGCTTGCTCACGTAGAGGTTGATGGAGTTGAATAGAACCGACCAGAGGGTGGCGATGGGAATCTGGCCGGCCACTAAGATCAGCCAGGGCGTCCAAACCCGGTATCCTTTGAAGGCGAAGTAGGCCGCCGAGGTTGCGAGCACGATACTGAGGATGGAGACGATGGCGGTCCAGACGGGCCGAAGTTGGACCAATCCTATTCCAAAAAGGAGGCCGGTCGCGATGAGGATCAAGCCCTCCGTTCGGCGGGGGAGCCGAGTCAGCCAATCGCCTCTCCAGAAATTGAGGAAGACGGACGCCTGGACTTCCACCCCAGGCATGAATTTGGTTTTTGTCCCGGGGAGCCAAAACGAGTAGGGCGAGCGGTATTCATCCTTCCTCTCCCCTTGGAGTTTCGTGATGACGTGGGCTCCCACGTAAACAATCTTGTCGCGGAAGAAACCGGGCGGAGTTCGGATGCCGGGTTCGTCCGAGATCGCTTTGAAATAGCTTACCCCAGGAATATGTCGAGGCGGACCGTAGTAATTGATCCAACGTTCCTGAAACTTGATCTTCTCCTTTTCTTTGTCGTCCTTGCCCTGGGTGACTTTGGCTCCCAAGACCTCGGCGGAAGCCCAGCCCAAACTCGAGACAATGTCACCCAGTTCTCCCGGGAAGAGACCGCGAATGACGAAATCGTCGTCCGGCATCATCTCCACGATTCCGACCGAGGCGGCTCCGTCGAGGAACGCCTCGAGAGGCAGCTTGACCGTCCGCGCGTTGGCTTCAGCTTCGCCCGTGGGCACGTAATCGGCGCCGAGAAAGACCTTGCCGTTTTCCTTGATCGCCTTGGCCAGACGCTCGTCCCGCGCGGGATTGTTGGTGATGGCGTTGCTGAAGACCACATCGAAGACGACCCCTTTGGCCCCTTCTTCTTTGAGCCGGTTGAGGAGGCGAGCATGGAGATCCCGATCCCAGATCTCCGTGTAGGACTGACCCAGTTGGGAGTGGGATTCGTCGTCGATATAGACGATGACAACCTCTTCGGTTTTGACATAGGGACGCGGGGCAAAGAGCAGATCGTAACTGAGATTGACGAGCTTCTTTCCCACCGGCGTAAAGAGGAGTCCCAGTCCCGTGGCCACGGTGATGACTCCACCGACCATCGTCCCCAACCCGAAACGGAATATTTTTTTTACGTCCATGAAATGAGCTTAGAAGTTAAACCGGAAGCGGGCGGCGAAGGTGCGTTCCCGGGGCAACTCGCTGTGGAGATTGAGCGGGTTCAGGGCGTAATCGCGGTCCGTCAGGTTGAGCAAGCCCAACCGAAGCTCCGCTCGCCGTCCCGGGAAACGATATCCGGCGAAGACATTGAATTGCCAGAAATCCTCGTCCACAAGATAAGCGGCTTCCCTGAGATTGTTCTGGCGGTTCCAGAGCCCCTGAACCTGACTGAAGAAACCGCAGGGCAGGGTGTAGATTGCGTAGAGGTTTAGCTGATTCAGAATCGCCGCCTGGTCACTGTTCAATAGGGCTCCCGTGCCGGATGCTCCCAGCGCGGGAAACGTGTAAGGCACTCCCTCCGGAATGGCCGAAAAGCGGTTTTCGAGATTGGCCTGGCTGATCTTGTAGTCCACTCCCACAGACCACTCGCTCCCGAGCAGTTGGTTCACGGAGAGCGTTACCGTTCGTTCTTGGTAATCGATATCCTGCGGAGTGGTCGAAGCCACGCGGGTCGGATTGAAAAATGGTCCGCTGCTGTCATAGACCCCAAAGTCACGCGTCGAAGCAGAACTCAACACGACCCCCTCGATTCCGACATAAGTGCCGGTGGGAAACTTGTGGTCCAGGGCCACTCCACCCAAGTCAAATTCCGAACCGGCGACAATCCCTCCCAGGGATTCCGGAACCAGACTGCGATAGGCCTGGGTGAAGCCCGCGACTTGAACCGGCTCCAGTCGAACGCTCGCGTCAAAGAAGAGACCGCCGAGGGACTGCGAATAAAACCCGCGGACATGCGTGTTGGGCGTCGGAGTCCAAAGCAGACCGGCTTTGGGCGCGATGCGCTCCGCGCTCGTCTGCTGGTCCACCACCGGCGTGATGTCGATGTTCCGCGGATAATCCATGTGATCGTAGCTCAGTCCGAGCGTCAACCGCAAGGGTTCGAAGATTTGCCATTGGTGGTAAGCATAAACGCCGGCCCGCTGCATTTCCGTTTCCACGTCGAAGCGCGCGGGAAATCCGGCGGGAACGGCATCAAAGGCCGATGCCGTGTCCTGCGATCCGGTTTGAAACCGCCCGCCGATAATGATGGTCTGCTTGGACTGCTGCCAAATCTGTTGCAGTTCGGTCGAGTAGCCCTCCAGCGCGCTTTGGAAGTCCACGCCCGCGGCTCGATCCTGGACGGCCGTGACCACTCCGGCCGATTTCGACAAGACGCGGTAGGTCTGGTCGGCCTGGGTCAGACGAAAATCGTCGTGCAAACGGCCGGCCAGGAACAGGGTGTGGACTCCCGGACTCCATTCATGATGGTATCCTGCGAACACCAAAGGCTCCTGGTTCTCGGTGCGCCGGAGGCTCAAGCTGGGCGCGAGCATCCCGAGCCCGTAGGGACCGTTATGATTGTAGTATTGGGCGGTATCGCCGGACTCGAAATCATAATAGACGGTTTGGACAAAAAGCGTGTCCTTGGGGCTCAACTGCTGCTTGAACTGAGCCCAGCCCGTGAAGGCCTCCAGGTCTGAATTAGGGCGCTCACCCCGCTCCGAACGATAGTTGGCGTCAATCGAATAGCTGCTGCTTCCGAAGGTGCCGTACTGAGAGGCGGATTGGAGCCAGTCGCCCCGGCTCAGGTATTCGGTGCTGATAGTGCCACCCAGGCGATCGCGTTCGAAGAGCTTCGAGTATTCCTGTTGCGAGATCGTTTGGGAAAGCGTGCCCGCCCCGACCGGCGCCAAGAGGTTGGCGAGGAGGTATTCACTGAGCCATGGCGTTTCATAACGCAGGGTGATTTGGCGGGGATCGCGGAGGGAGTCATAGCTGTTGGCGAGGAAGAGATGGGCGGAGAAGTTGCCGTAATCGTAATTGGCGGCCCGCGATGCCTCCCGCACGCTCAGTTCGGTCATGCCGGCGTCGGCGTAGATCTTCGCCAAGTTGGCGCTACGCACGGCGCGATCTTGATCGAGGAGCAGACGGGAACGGAAGACGCTCCGGTTGTCGTTCAGGTCTTGGGATTTCTCCAGTTCCTTGACCCCGTCATTGACACGATTCTGTTGCTGGCTGAGCAAGGCCCCATACAGCCAGGCGGTTGGATCCTTGGGGTCGTTGCGCTTGGCGAGATCCATTTCTTTGGAAGCTCGCTTCAGGTCGCCCTCGTTCGAGTAGGCTTTGGCGAGGTAGCTGCGGAGCACGCCGCGATGCGGTTCGAGCGTCGCGGCCACCTGCAGATCGCCCCGCCCGGCGGCGGCGTTGCCCTGGCGAATGCGGCACAATCCGCGGCCCAGCCAGGCGTTGCCCAGTCCGCCATCGATCGCGATGGCTTGATCGAAATAGGTCAGAGCCTCCTTGATCTTATTTTGCGCGGCGAGCAAGAACCCTTTCAACGACAGCGCCTGGGCATTGCGCGCGGAGAGCTCGAGACTCTTCTCCACGGCGCTGAGGGCTTCCGGGGTGCGGCCGAAACTGAATTCCATCTCCGCCACTCGGGCGGCGGCAAATCCGAATCGCGGCGATTTTTCCGCCGCCTTCCGCGCCGCCTCCCGCGCCTCCTCCAGCCGGGAGCGCGATTGCTGGTAGTAGGATTCGGCCATCCATTCCGTGGCGGTGGCGGCTGGCGTAGTCCGATTCCACGTCTGGAATTTGACGGCCGCGATCAGTTGACGGAGCGCGTCGGCAAACGGCGCGACCTGCGCGTCTTTGGCGCGGGCTTGGTTGAGCACGGCCTCGGCGTCGGTGACCTGACCAACGGCGAGCTGGAGGGCCGCGGCATAGATGCTTTCCTTGGCGGAAGCCGCGATTCGGTTGGTCGGGTAGAGAGCGAGCGCTTGCAGCAGATCGCCTTGCAGATAGGCCGAGAGCGACTCTTGCAGGGCCGGTTCGCTCGCCGGCGTCAGCCCGAGTTCGGACGCGTCCAGAATACCCGGGTAATAGAGCCCCCATTGAATGATGTTGATGGCGTCGATGACGGCCGTCTTTCTCGGCGCTTGACCGGGATCGACGATGCCTTGTTCGCCGCTCCCGAGACTGACTTTGCCCTTGTCATTGGAAAGATCGACGGCGCCATCGAGCATGGTCAGGACGGTTCGCCCCGTCTCATCGACATCGATGTTGAACTCGGTGCCTCGAATGGCGCCGGAGGCTTGCGGGGTTCGAAATTGAGTTTCTGCTGGGGCGTCGCGATTCAGTAAATAGGCCTTGCCGCTCTTGAGATCGAGCACGGACTGCTCTTTCGTTGGATCGTTCGGAGGTTGGATTTCAAGCGTGGTCAATTGGCTGACGCGGAGGATGCCCTGGTTCGAGAGACGGAGCGTCGCGCGACTCTTGAAACCGGTGCGCAACTTGTCCTTGACCTTGAGGGTCTGATTGGTTTGGGCGGCGGTCCAGGTCGTCGTGCCTGAAGGCTGCGTCTCCACTTTGTTTTCAGCCTCCAGAACCACACTCCCGCCTTGAGCAGCCGGTTCGGCCGCTGATCCCAAAGGGGAGAGGAGTAGGGAGAGAAGACAAGGAGTGATGCGAAGTATGGTTTTCACGGATACGTTTATGTAGTTGTATTAATCCCGCACGCTGCCGTCGAATCGCTTTGCCAGCGGGGATTTCTATACCAGAGTGAATCGCAGCTTACAACGAGAATTAACCGCCCAAGAGGCGTCGAGGTGCCGAAACGTCGGGGCCAGGCGGCGCAAGCCACTTCAAGTTTTGCCACGTCTGGAGTTCCAGCTTTTGGCCGGTCGCCGCGTGCCAACCGGCTCAAGCCGGGTGAGGCGGGGGCGCGATCCGACGTCGCGTCGGGAACTCACTCCTTTCTCGAGGAATCCCCATTTTCCAGAACTCTCTTGATTTGCCTTCGCCGGTCTTTAGTTTCCTCCGATG
>CAYHFE010000008.1:5616-36480 GCA_964355375.1 uncultured Verrucomicrobiota bacterium | reverse complement strand
CCGTGCTCGGCGGCCTGTCTGCCGAACAGGCAGGCAACTTGCCGCCGAGTCTGGCACGGCAATTGGACTCACATCAGTGAGACTTCTGATCGCAAAACCTGTGGGCTGGTAGCCCACAGGAACGGGCAAGTTGCCCGTTCCACCCTGAACCCAACTGTCTAGATACCGCTAAGGCGTGTCCATCCAGTCCGGCTTGGTCTTCCCCCTCTTTCCATGAACTTGGGTGGGGTGAGACTCCGTCGAACCCTGATTGTTCTGTCGGTCCATATTCCAGGGCTCGACGGAGTTTCGCCCCACCGTTGGATGGGCTCATGGTCCCGAGGCATGCGCCAAGCTAAGGGAGGTTCGCCTTGGTCGATTCATCCGAAGCACCGAGGCGCGCCCTCGCTCCGATCCGATCTGTAACCTCGTTCCAGGATTATCGTCCTTATATGCGTTAACAGGTTTGCTTTTTGGCGGAAGAGGTGTAAGACGAAGCACGACTCGATCTGTGACCGGATTATGACAGAATCAACTCTTCAATCTCAGCTCCAACGTATTGCCCTGGCCCACACCCGCATTCGCCTCTCGCGTTGGCTGGCCTTTTGCTGGGCCGGAGCCGCTCTGAGCTCGGGTCTGGCGCTCCTGCTCCACAAAGCAACGGGCTGGTGGTCCCCCCAAGTTCTCCCGATTCTCCTCGGTGCGACCGCTCTGGCGGCGGGAATCACGTGGCTTCGGGCTCGGCGAAATGTGCCCGCCTACCGATGGATTGCCCAGCAGATTGAACGGGAAGACCCCAAGCTCAAGACTCTCTTGCTCGCGGCGGTCGAACAGCAGCCGGACAAAGCCACCGGCCAGTTGAATTACCTGCAAGAGCGCGTGATCCTCGAAGCGCTTCGGGCCAACCAAGACAAGCCCTGGGTCCAGAAGCCCACCGAACGCCTCTTCTTCGCCCAATGCTCGCAATGGGCCGCCTTCGCGTTGTTTGCCGGAATATGGGCCGCTCTGGCCATCGTGACGCCGCGCGGCGCATCCGCCCTCAATCTTGCTCAATCCCGGAGCGTGACGATCACGCCGGGGAATACGACTCTGGAACGTGGCAGCAGCTTCGTCGTCCTGGCCAGGTTTCGAGATCGCATGCCCGCCAAGGCGACGTTGGTCCTGCGTTCCGCCGCGGACAAGACCCAGCGCATTCCCCTGGCCAAGAATCTGGATGACCCCGTTTTCGGTGGCAGCGTGCCGGAGGTTAAAGCGGACGCCACTTACCTGGTCGAATATGACGAATCACAGTCCGAGACATTTCAGGTTAAGGTTTTTGATTTTCCGGCCCTGCGCCGCGCCGATGCCCAATTGAATTTCCCGGAATACACCGGGCTGCCCGCCAAGAAGATCGAGGACACCCGCCGCCTCAGCGCCGTCGAGGGCACGGTCGTGGACTATTCGTTCCAGCTCAACAAGCCGGTCGCCACCGCCCAGCTCGTGGCCAAGGACAAGTCGGTCCTTCCACTGGTTCCCGATCCCGGACGCTCGAATGTGTATCACGCCAAGCTAACCCTCGCTCAAAGCCAGCGCTATGAACTGCACTTGATGGACGATGCCGGGCGGACGAACAAGACGCCGAGCGACATTCTCATCGACGTCCTGCCCAACCGGCCGCCCGAATTGAAGCTCGCCTCCCCGCGACGCGACATCCGCGTTTCGCCGCTGGAAGAGGTGACTTTCCAGGCCCAGGCTTCGGACGATTTCGGGCTCCAATCCTACGGTCTCGCCTACACCCTGGCCGGCCAGGAAACCAAATTCATCGAGCTCGGAAAAATGGCTCCAGCCACGGAGAAGCGGCAGCTCGATTATCTCCTCTCGCTGGAAGAACTCGTGGCCGAGCCGGATCAGCTTCTCACCTATTACATCTGGGCCGATGACCTCGGGCCCGACGGCAAAATTCGCCGGACCTCGGGCGATATGTATTTTGCCGAAGTCCGGCCGTTTGAGGAAATCTTCCGCGAAGGTCAACCGCCTTCCGCGAATGAAGAATCGAACAACCAGAACAGCAACGGCCAATCAAGCCAGTCCGAGAAGCTCGCCGAACTGCAGAAGCAGATCATCAATGCCACCTGGAAATTGCAGCGGCGGGAAACCGCCGCCAAGCCCTCGGCCGAATTCAAAAAGGACGCCACGGTGGTCCAGGAATCGCAGGAGAAGGCTCTCGAACAGGCCCGTGAGATGAGGTCCAAGGCGGAGAATCCCCGGCTCAAGCCGTTTATCGAAACCGCGCTCAAGGAAATGGAAAAAGCCTTGGATCAACTCACCGAATCGACGGCCAAGAACTCGACCAAACCTCTTCCTCCAGCCTTGGCCGCGGAGCAATCGGCCTATCAGGCGCTGATGAAACTTCAGGCGCGCGAGTACGAAGTGACCCGCAACCGCAACCGCAACCAACAAAGTGCCAGCCAGGCCAGTCAGCGGGCGCAACAACAGGTGGATCAATTGGAGCTCAAGCAAACGGAGAATCGTTACGAAACGCAACGCCAAGCCTCGTCGCCCCAGAATCCCGAGCAACGGGAGCAGCTCCAAGTGTTGAATCGTTTGAAAGAGCTCGCCCAACGCCAGCAAGACTTGAACGAACGGCTCAAGGAACTCCAGACCGCGCTCCAGGAAGCCAAGACCGAGCAAGAGCGCGACGCGGTCCGCCGACAGCTCAAGCGCCTGCGGGAGGAAGAGCAGGAAGTCCTCAGCGACGTGGATGAATTGCGCCAGCGCATGAATCGGCCGGAGAATCAGGGGCAGATGGCGGAGGCCCGCGACCGGTTGGAGCAAACCCGCTCCGAAGTCCGACGCGCTGCCGAGCAACTCGAACAGGAAGCCGTTTCCCAAGCCCTCGCCTCCGGCACCCGGGCGCAACGCGATCTTCAGCAACTCCGCGACGATTTCCGCAAGAAGACCTCGAGCCAGTTCAGCGAAGAAATGCGGCAGATGCGCTCCGAGGCCCGCCAACTCGCCCAGAACGAAGACGAGATCGGACAGAAACTCGAGTCGATGTCCCGAGCACCGCGCAAATCTCTGAACGACTCCGCGGAACGCGGCCAACTCGCCGGACGGCTGAACGAACAGAGGAGCGGCTTCACCAATCTGCTCAATAATATGCGGCAGGTGACCGAACAAGCCGAGGCGGCTGAACCTCTGCTCGCGAAACAGCTTTACGATACCGTGCGCAAAACCGACCAGGGCAAATTCAACGGCGCCGTCACCAATACGAGCGAGCTTCTGCGCCGCGGCTTCGTTCCCCAAGCCATCCAACTCGAGCGCCAGACGCGGCCGATTCTCGACGAGCTGAAGAGCGGCGTCGAACGCGCGGCCGAAAGCGTCCTCGGCGACGAAGGGGAGGCCCTCCGCATGGCTCGCAACGAACTCGATGAACTCACCCGGCAGATCGAGGAAGAGATGGCTCGGTCGGACACCAATCAGTCCGCCTCTGCCCAATCCGGATCGCCCACCGCCGGCCAGCGGCCCACTGCGCAAGCCAACGCTGGCCGTGGCGGCACCAACTCTCCTTCCGCGTCGGCCCAGAACAAGACGAACGGACAGCCCGCTTCGGCTCAGAACGGCGGCCCCTCCGATCCTTCTCGACGCTCTCCCGGCGCCAATCCCCAGGATCGAGCCCAAGCCGGCGCTCCAGGTTCGTCGCCTCGGGATACGGAACAGCAGGCACAATCCGCCCAGAGTGGCCAAGGCCAGCGATCCGGTCAGCGCGGGGGGCAACGCGGAGGAGGACGGGGCGGTGAACCACAGCAAGCCTCGGCCGCGCAGCCCGGCACACCTCAGAGACGGAGCTTGGGCGATCCGTCGGCCAACAACAATCCACGAACCGCTCAGAATCAGGGTGGACAGCGTGGACAGCGCGGTGGCCAACCCGGCGGCCAACCCGGCGGTCAGCGGGGTGGACAACCCGGCGGACTCCAGAATCTTCTCGAAGGAGGTGGCAGCGGCGGCGGCGGAACCGGCCCTCTGACCGGCGCCGAGTACACGAACTGGTCGGATCGACTGCGCGATGTCGAAGAGATGGTCGATTCGCCTGAATTGCGCAATCGACTCGCCCAAGTCCGCGATCGGGCTCGGGGCATGCGCGCCGAATTCAAACGCCACAGCAAAGAGCCGCAATGGGCCTTGGTCCGGGCGGAGATTGCCGGCCCGCTGGCCGAAGTGCGGAGCCGGATCAATGAGGAATTGGCTCGCCGCTCCTCCAACGATTCGCTGGTGCCCATCGACCGCGACCCCGTGCCCAACAAGTATTCCGAGCTCGTTCGGCGTTACTACGAGAAGCTGGGAAGCAGCGAGTAAGGCTGATGGCAACCCTTTTGTTCTCCGGCAGTCACTGGCTCCTGCCAGGCGTGGGACTGTTCCTGGTCGTTCTCCTGGTCTTGGCTTGGAGTTATCGGCCGACCCTGCTCCCGACCCGCCATCGCGCGGCCGCCTTCATTCTCAAAGGCCTGGGGTTCGCCGCGCTCATCTTCTGTCTCTTGGAACCGCTTTGGAGCGGGAATCGCGCCCGACCCGGAGCCAACCTGTTTGTTATCCTGGCCGACAACAGCCAGGGCATGCAGATCCTCGATCGGGGCGAATTGAAGGCACGCTCCGAGCAACTGCGCGCGCTCGTCACGGACGATCAAGCGGACTGGCAATTGAAGCTGAACCAAGATTTCGAGGTCCGGCGGTATGTGTTCGACACTCATGCCCGGCCGACCAAGGATTTCGCCGAACTGACCTTCGACGGACGATCCACCTCCCTGGGAGCCGCGTTGCGGACCATCGCGGATCGTTTTCAGGGCCGCCCGCTCGCCGGGGTGTTGTTGCTCTCCGATGGCAATGCCACGGACCTCCCCAATGGCGTCCCGGATCTGACCGGGGTCCCGCCCGTTTACCCGGTGGTGATGGGCCGTGACCAGCCGGGCCGAGACATCGCTCTGCAAAATCTCACCGTCAGCCAGACCTCGTTCGAGGATGCGCCCGTGGTCATTCAAGCGACCGTCGTGGCTGTCGGCTATGCCGAAACCAACATCGTCGCGCAGTTGTTTGACCAGACGGGAAAGAAGGTCGAGGAACAATCGGAAAAAGCGCGCCAGGATCAAGACACGCTGGCCTTTCGATTTCAGACTCGTCCCGAGAAGAGTGGCATCTCGTTCTATCGGCTGCAGGTCGCCACCAAGGACGAAATCGACCATCTTGCGCAAAAGCAGAGCTCCAGCGAATCAACCCTGGCCAACAACAGCCGGGTTTTTGCGGTGGACCGAGGGCGCGGACCTTTTCGCATCCTTTATGTGGCCGGGCGGCCCAACTGGGAATTCAAGTTCCTCAACCGGGCGCTGGCCGAAGACGAACAAGTCCAATTGGTGGGCTTGATCCGCGTGGCCGATCGCGTGCGCAAGTTCGACTTCCGCGGGCGGACCGGCGAGGCGAGCAACCCTCTCTTTCGCGGATTCGACCGGAAAGACGAAGAGACCGAGCGGTATGATCAAGCCGTCCTGCGCCGCATCAACGTCCGGGATGAAGCCGAGCTGCGCAGCGGATTTCCGAAGACACCGGAAGATCTCTACGAATATCAGGCGATCGTGTTGGACGACGTGGAGGCCGGTTTTTTCACCCGCGAGCAGATGACTCTGCTGCAGAAATTCGTCTCGGAACGCGGCGGAGGCTTCCTCATGCTCGGGGGGCAAGAATCGTTTCAAGAGGGAAAATACGACCACACGCCGATCGGCGACATGATGCCGGTCTATCTCGATCGCGCTTCGGAAATCCAGCCGTCCACCGATCTCCGCCTGGACCTGACTCGGGAAGGATGGCTGCAGCCGTGGATGCGGCTGCGCAAGAATGAGGCCGACGAACGAACTCGATTGGAGTCCGCGCCGGCCTTTCAGATCATCAATCACGTTCGCGGCATCAAACCCGGCGCCAGCGCCATTGCCATGGTCGTGGACGCCGCGGCCAACCACTATCCCGCGCTCGTCGTCCAACGCTTCGGCCGGGGGCGGACCGCCGCCCTGACCATCGGCGACCTGTGGCGCTGGGGCCTGCGGAATGAGGCGCTTCACAAGGACATGGACAAGGCGTGGCGTCAGATGATGCGCTGGCTGGTCTCGGACGTCCCTCAGCGAATCGAACTCCAGGCGGAGCAGAAGCCGGATGCCAATCAATCGGTCCTCCTGCAGGTTCGGATTCGGGACAAGAAATTCCAACCCCTCGACAACGCGACCGTGAGTCTCGAGATTCAGAGCGTGGCCAGCGACGCCAGCCGAACCACGAAGGATCGAACCGGGCTTTCCACCAATCAGACCTCGCTCCGGATCACCGCCGAGCCGGCCCTCAGCGAAGCCGGGCTTTATCAGGCCACTTACATTCCCCGTGAAACCGGAGCCTACAAAGCCGAAGCCACCGCGGTCGATGCCACTGGCCTCACCGTCGGCCACGCAGAAGTCGGCTGGACCTCCGATCCGGCCGCCGAGGAGTTCTCGTCGCTCAAACCCAACCGGGCGCTGCTCGAACAGATCGCCCGCGCCACCAAGGGAGAGGTCATCGAGGCCAATCAGCTTCAGCGCTTCGCCCAAGGGCTCCCCAATCGCTCAGTTCCGATCACTGAGGCTTGGACATTCCCCCTCTGGCATACCTCGATCGTGTTCCTCTTTGCTCTGATCTGTTTTGTTGCGGAGTGGGGTCTGCGCCGATGGAAAGGCCTCGTGTGATGGACTTGATTTCCTTTGGCTCCAGAACCCTCCGACTCGCGAAACGAGGGATGGCCATATCCTGCCCCCATGGGCGCTCGTGGACCTCGCCGTTGTTCCGGGGCTGGGCCATTGTCGCCGGCGTGTTGACGACCGCGCTCCCGGCTTTTGGCGACGCGCCTGCGCCTTCCGATTCCTCCCCCACCAACAATCAAGCCACGGTCATCATCGTCGTTGGAGCCGAGGGCGAAACCGAGTATGGCGAGCAGTTCGCACGCTGGGCCGGTTTGTGGGAAACGACCTGCCGCCAGGCCGGCGCCAGGCTGACCACGATCGGCCTCACTCCGGAAAGCCAAGGCAACGACTACACTCGTCTCAAGCAACGTCTGCAGGACGAACCGAAAGAATCGGTCCAGGAACTGTGGCTCGTCATGATCGGACACGGCACCTTCGACGGCAAAGAAGCCAAATTCAATCTGCGCGGTCCCGATCTCACGGCCACCGATTGCGCGGCCTGGCTCCAGCCCTTGCACCGCCCCATCGCCCTCATCGATTGCTCGTCCTCGAGCGGGCCGTTCCTGAACAAGCTCTCCGCGCCCGGCCGAGTGGTGATTACGGCCACGCGCAGCGGTGCCGAACAGAATTATGCCCGTTTTGGCAAGCACCTCGCCGAAGCGATCGTGGATCCGAGCGCCGATCTGGACAAAGACGGACAAATCTCCCTTCTCGAAGCCTTTCTTACTGGAGCGGGGCGGGTGGCCGAGTTTTACGAAACCGAAGGACGCCTCGCGACCGAACACCCTCTCTTGGACGACAACGGAGACGGCCGCGGAACGCCGCCTGATTGGTTCCGCGGGGTTCGCGCCGTCAAGAAAACTGCGGACGGCGCCGCTCCGGATGGACTGAGGGCGCATCAGTTACATTTGCTGCGGAGCACTGCGGAGAAGGACCTGTCACCGGCCGTCCGAAGCCGCCGCGACGCCCTGGAAATCGCCATCGCCAAACTCCGAGATGCCAAAGACAAGCTCTCCGAAGACGATTACTATCATCAATTGGAGCCCCTTTTGATCGAGCTCGCCACGCTTTATTCCGACACTGCGGCCAAGCCACAGTGAGACTCGGACTCGTCGTGGCGCGGCCCCATCGGCGGTTTTCGAATCCCCCAAACGGTCTTGCGCACCCGGAAATATTGAACGGAACGAATCTCAGATTTTTGACAAGTCTTTTTTCTGTGAATAGAGGTGAGTAGAGTGGATAACTTTTCGGGACGATTTCTTGACTATTTCGGCCTCCGGTTCACCGTGTCAACCCATGAAATCATCACTGGAACGCGACTTTCTGGTGGCCGACCAAGACGAGGAAAACACCGCCCTCATTCAGGCAAAAAACGAGTTTAGAGATCAGTTTCAACGCGCACTCCTGCAATGTGTTAAGCACGGCTTCTTGCCAGAAGAGTGCTTCGGCCAGATCTGGGAAGAAATCATGGTTGAAGTGTGTCTCCCGGAAGCCGTTCATCGAACCATGTTCGATGAGCTGATTGCATGGACGAGAAACCGGCTTCGCTGAATTATTCACAAAGAATTCACCCAGGTTATTCACAGGCTGGACCTCTCCCTTTTTTGACATGATTTCCTCTATCCTATGGCTAAAGAGCGAAGAACGCAGTTCTCCGCCTGATCGGCGGCGGCGGCGCGGTTTGCCCTCCGAGGTCCGCGAAGCAGCAATTCTCATTTTTGACTCAGGACACTGTCCGTTCCACGCATGTAGTCCCGGCTTCAGCCGGTTTTCACCTGGCGACCGGCTGAAGCCGGGACTACCTACTCGTCAAAACGAGAACTGCTGTCCGCGAAGCTCTTGGCCTTGACACGAATGCTAGGCGCGGCCAACTGGTTCACATTCAACCGCACAAGGGGTGACCGAAGATGGCAGGCTTGAGCATCAGGATGAAGCGTTTTCGCCTCTGCGTCGATGCTCCACCATTGGGAAACACCCCGTTGACGAAATGGATAGAACGGCACAGAGATGCGCTCGGACGCCGTTATACCAGTGAAATGGCTCGCCGCACGGACCGAGTCTCCGAGTACCGTTCCAACTGAAAGCCGATTCATTCCAATGCGCTTTCAAGAGGAGACTGAGGCGCGACGGATATCAGAGTCTCGTTGACTCCTGATTCCGGAAGGGACTTTTCAAACACACTCTCAGAAGGTCCTTGGCAACCACCGCGCCGCGTTCTCCCAGCGGATCTTCTCCTTCACCTCTGGACTGGCGTCCAATACGTCCACCTTCAGAAGCGCCGGATCCGGGTAAGCGAACGGCATTCCGGTTCCAAACACGACCCGGTCCGCCCCCAGGTTGGCGATGAGTTGTCCGATTTCATTCTCCAGCACCGCGCTCAACCTCGAGATTTCGATGAGGTAGTTCTCGGGCAGCACGGGGTCCTTTCGGCCGAGCGGCGAACCGGCGAATCCACTGCCGTTCACGAACACGAACCGCGCCTTGGGGAAAGCCTGGACCAGCGGCACCAGCTCCGACACCGCCACGTCCGGAACATCGACCAGCCAGCTCCGCTGACGGTAATCCTCGACGCGCAGCGGAATGGAAATGAGCCAACCGCGGTCGGTCGCCGACTGGATGAGGTCGAGGCCATTGCGATCCGCGAGCGCGTAATGGTGCCATTTGGGATAGAGCCGCAGGCCGCGCATGCCAAATTCCTCGTGGCAGATTTTCAAGTCATCCCGCCAACCCGCGTAAAAAGGGTTGATCACGGCCAGCGGGATCAATCGGTCGCGATGGCCTTTCACTTCTGCTGCGAGCTCTTCATTGCCGGACTGGGGATTGCGATACGTAATCGCGCTCGCGCTCGACACCACCGCGCGATCGATGCCCTTGGCGTCCATCAGCGCCAAGAGAGACGCCGCCGTGTTCTGCCGCAGTTGGCGAAACGCGAAGTGTCCGAGGTAAGCGTTGACATCAATGATCATGCTTTTCGTTCTCGCAGGATTTCCGCCATGTTGCCGCCCAGTATTCTGGCTCGATCCGCGGCGGAGACATTGGCCCCGCGCATCTTGCCCATCCCGGCGGTCATGGACATGTCACAGCCAAAGACGACCCGATCGGCGCCAAGAATTCGGACGGCCATCTCGACCACGCCTTCGTCCGTCACGCTGCCACTGGTATCGAGAAAGACCGAGCGCGCCTGCCGCAGCGCCTTGATCGTCCATTCCCAGTCGCCGCCCCCGCCCACATGAGCGCAGATGAGCTTCGCCTCCGGATAACGCCGGCCCAACTCGGCGAGGTGCCCGCCGTCCGAGATTCGCGGCTGATCCTCCAGAGCATAATGCAGGTGGCCCGCGTGATGAAGAATCGGCACCCTCAATTCAATCGCCAATTCCACGATCGGAAACACCACCGGCTCCGTGCAGGTGTATTCGTTGTAGAGCTTGATCCCGATGAAGCCCCAGTCCTCGACACACCGGCGGATCTCGTGCAAGGCTTCTTTCCCCCGCCCCGGATTGACGTAGCAATACCCAAGGACTCTCCCGGGAAAACGCCGGACCGCGTCCGCGACCCATTGATTGCACTCGCGAAAACCCTCGGCCGTGGCTGGGCGGCGCGGAGTGAGGATCGAGCAACACAGTTGATCGATGCCCAACTTGTCCGCGGCCTCGATCAGCTTGCGCTCATCCGTCTCCCACGACGTCCGGCTCCGATGAAACAGATGCGCGTGACAATCGATTACCCGGAGCGGGCTATCTAGTCGGGTGGGCGGTGCGGTCGCCGGTTCGACGCGGATCTGGCCTTTGGCGGAGCCCTCGTTGGCCACGCCCCAAGCCAGGGTGGCACCGGCCGATTGCACAAGGAATTTCCGGCGCGAGAGCTGCCCGAACCATCTCTTCGCTCTCAGATCCAGTTTACCATTCAGTCTCATATTGCTCGAAATGGCCGGGCTGATTGATCCGCGTTAAACACGTCACGAAGGAATTTCCCAACGAATCGTTCGCGCCTGAACCGTTGAACGGCTCCCTGGTGGGGCGAGACTCTGTCGAGCCCTGGAAACTTGGTCGGCAAGAAGAAAGTCAGGGCTCGACAGAGTCTCGCCCCACCCCACGTCACGGAAAACCTGTATTCGCTCGGCACAAGCCTTGGAACTGGGGAAGTCATCCACACCCAGGATTTATCCCTTTGGCCGATACGGTCATCAAGCCAATTTCCATTTTCCATAAATTCCTCAACAATTCTCATCTTGGCCCAGGAGACTGTCCGTTCGACGTATGTCGTTCCGGCTTGAGCCGGTTTTCACGTGGCGAGCGGCTTCAAGCCGGGACGACAGGAGGCCGCGTCGTGGCCATCAGTTACGACTCGGCGCTGATTCTGAAGCGTTTCGCCGAGAAGAGCTCCATGACTTTCTCCCTGCTTTCGGATGCCGGCAGCAAAACGATCGAGGCCTACGGAATTCGGAACAAGCAGGCTCCGGAACGTTGGAATGGCATTCCGCATCCTGGCACCTTCATCGTGGACCAGAAGGGGATCATCCGCGCCAAGCTCTTCCTCGATGATTACCGGGAACGGCATGCCGCGGCAGCGGTGGCGAAGGCGTTGAAAGAGGCCAGATAAGGCAGGCGAACCATTGCGCTTCCGGGACTGGCTTGACCGTATCTGTTCAGTTGGGTTCAGGGTGGAACGGGCAACTTGCCTGTTCCTGTGGGCTGCCAGCCCACAGGCTCTGCTGCCAGAAATTTCACCGAACGGGACTCCCATTGCCGCGCCCGACTCGGCGGCAATTTGCCTGCCTGTTCGGCAGACAGGCCGCCGAGAACGGCCAAGTTGGCCGTTCCACCCATTTCAACTGCATGCTTACGGTTTAGCCGGTTCGATCGGTCCGATGTACTCCGTCGCAGCCACAATGTTATCGAACCACACCCGGTTGACGGTATTGGGTTTCTGAACTCGGTTTTGCCGGGCCGCATTCTCGGTGACGTAATGAAGCAGCCAGAAGAAGTTGATCTTGAGCTCGCGGCTGTTGCGCCAGCGAAATCCTTCAAACGGCACTCCACCCTGTTCCAATAAGCTGAAGCCCATCCCCGTCCAGTCGCCCCGAGCGACCCCTTTCGCAAAATGGCCGGTGAGTTTGCCGTCGAGCCACAAGGCCAATTCGCCGTCGGATAGCTCGGGCGCCGAATTGAGCTTCAGCATCAACTCCACACATTGCCAGCGTTCCCGGGGGACGAGCGGTGGCTGGACCGGATGCAGCCCATTTCCCCAATACCGGCCGTCCGCCGATTTTTTCATCTCGTGCCAGTAAGTGTAGAAATTCCAAGCCCCCGGCGGTTCGTAATGACCGTAATCGCCGTAGGGTTCGATGCCCACCGTCACCCGCTCGTCGCCTTTCGGCCGCTCCCCCGCGCCGCCCTGTGGATAGGACGTCGCCGGCCGATAGCCTCCCACATGAACAAAGTGATGCAGATAGGCGGCGTCGGTCGGAAACTTCACATAAAACCGAAAGAAGGCCGTGTCCACCTCGCGGGAGAGACGTCGATAAAGATGGCCGCCAGTGTTTTCGCCCAGCGTCGCGGTCATGCGGAGCGAACGTCGGCCGCCGCTGCCGGGCGGGGTGTCCAGGTCAAAGGCCAAGACCTTGCCGTCCTGATTGCTCACGCTGCTCCAACGCTTTTCGAGATCCTCCAGAGTGCCAGTCTCGAAGTCCTCGGCACAGAGAACTCGCGGGTCACTTTCGATGCCTTGATCCTGCGGATAGCCCACGGCCATCCCACGGCCTTCGGGCAGAACCCGGACGGGCTCCGCCGCGCTGACTTCGGCCACGAATGCGCCCACCATGAACAGCGTGCTAAGTTGTCTTTTCATAAGTCCGAATTTCGCAGTTGTCTTGATCTCGTGCCAGATCGCCTTTCTCACCCCCGCAAGCCTTCGGTGGGGTGAGACTCCGTCGAGCCCTGGTTCTTTCGTCCCACCATTCTACGGCTCGCCCCACCACGCCCGTCGGATCCGGAAGTTCAAAGCCCGATCGCGGCTCAACGCAGGACGACGTTACCGTCGAATGTCACACCACCCAGCGACGCCGTTCCGCTCGCTCCGGCTTTGCGAAACCCGATGATCGTCGCGCTCGATCCGCGTCGCAGGCGGACCCCCACCGCCGTTTCCGTCTCCAGCCGGTCGGCCTGCCATTCCGACTTTTGTCCGTCACGGTACGGAACCAGGACCGTCAACATGCCGATCGATTTCATCTTCTCCGTCGTTCCGGCTTCGACGTGCCATTGATTGGGAAACTCGCGGTTGGGCTTGGGCTCGAAACCGTCCCACTGGCGGAGAGCCAGCGAAACCGGAGAGAGGTACCGCACCGAAACCCCGGCGCGCGGCTGATCCACGGTCAACTTCAGTTCGCGGTCATCGACAGCAAATGGTTTCAGCGCATGGAGCATGAATTGAAACGTGCTGGGTTCCGCCGCCGCCAGATCGTCGTAGAGGACGAGGCACGGGCCGGCCGCGCCGGACTTGGCGAAGGCCACGTGGCGTCGATACCTCTCAAGACGCTTGCCATAAGCGGCCGTGGCCTCGCCCACCAGGTAATCCAATTCCGGAGTCAAGTGGGACTCGACAATCTTTCCGTGCGGGGCCGGCGTGTGCTTGATCTGGCCTTCTCCGTTCACGAGGACGGCGTTCTGGGCGATCGTGCTATGCGCCCATTCGTAGTGAAATTTGCTCCCATGCAAATCGCGATAAACGCACGTGGTCAAGAGCGCCTCGCCATAGGCGTTCAACTGAAAACTATTGTGCGAATTGTGGCCGTGGCTTTGGGTGCCGAACGGGCTCGACTTGAACAGAAAATGCACGTCGTCACGGCTGTCCAGAAGAGTGGTGTGCAGGCTGGCCACGCCGATCCCGGCAAAAACCTTGGACGACGGGAGATCGCTCGGCGCCTTGGGAGCCGGCAACGCCGCCAGGTTGGCCCGGTAGAGGAAACCGAGAATTCCACTCTCGCCTCTCATTCCATATTGCTCGGTCCACCAACGCCAGTAAGCGGCGCGCTGTCCATCGGGCTGGCTGCCTTTGGCTCGGACGAAGTACTCGATGAACCCGCCCCAACTCGCTGGGGGCGGGCGAAAGGAGAGATCACCAAAACCCATGTTGGGCGAATGCGGCGGCGCGACGTAGAGCGGGAAATCGCCGACCTGGGCAAAGAACGGCTTCTTTAAGCCGTCGATGCCGAGCGCGGACTGGGCCGCCTGCAACCACCAGACGGTCTTGCTCATGTATCCGCCCCAATAGCTCACGCCTTCGTGCCAGCCCCCGTCGTCGTCGGCCCACACCGGATAGCAGGCGTAAAATTTGTTCACCGCATAGTCCAGCCAGATCGCCGCCTCCGGGATCTCGCCCAGAAACGCCATCGCGCATTCGCCCAGCTTGTGCCAGGTCCGATTGCCGTGGCTATTGAACGGGCTGTTCAGATGCCCGACGCCGCGCTGGACCTCGCCGCTCTCCCAGGCATCGGTGGCGCGCCGCAGCATGACCTTTTGCACCCGCGCCCGATCCTCCGGCGTCAGCGCCCCGTAGGCCCAATCATAGGCGCGCGGCAAGCGATGAATCATCGGCTTGGCCGCTTCACAGTTGAGCTTGAAATTGGTCGGGCCATCCGGGTTCCACGAGGCCAGGTGAAGAATCCACCGGCGCGCCGCCTCGCCAAAGGGCTTTTCCTCCGTGATCAAGTAAACGAAGGCGAGCGTCTCCGCCTCCTGACAAGCCTTGAGGGTTTGTTCCCGATTGGGCCACCAGTACTTGACCAGTTCCGCGTTGTCCTTGGCGCGCGCCGAACCGAGATGCTCCGGTTCGGGCGTGGGTGTCCCCCGGATCAGTTTCTCGGCTTCGGCTCGCAACTTGGCGAACGCCGCCGCTTCCGGGCCCCGGGCCGCCGCGCGCAATTGCGGCAAATCCTCGGGTCGGAGGAAAAGTCGCGGATGATTTTGGGGCACCCGTTCGCTCTGCTGCACACGGCTCGGCATGGGAAACTCCACGGCATCGGCCGGGACGGCGACCGACCGGCGGACGCTCCACGTGGAGAGCTCTCCTCGAGCCGTCGTGAAGCGATAACGCCAGAAGTAAGTGCCCGGCACCAGCGGCGCTACATGGGTATAGGTATTGAACTGCAGATTGCTCACGGTCACGGCGTCGGCAAAGTCCCTCTGCCGCGCCCATTGCACGGTGTATTTCTGCGCCGCCGGCTCATGCAGCCAGATCCAGGACGGGGGATTCAACCGCACGGTCGCGCCGTCGGCCGGTTGGTAACCGATCTCCTCCGGCTTGGGCGCCCGATTCTCCACTCGCACTTCAGCGGTGGGCGCGAGCTGCGCCGTTGCTATGACCGTCAGGAGAGCCATCCATTGAATCAGGTGTTTCATCGTTTCCTTTCACGCGCCATTGCGTTCCTCAAGAGCCTGTATGAAAATCCTTTCTCTCGGAGGAATCGAGGTCACGCGACTCTGATCTTCGAGAGAATCCGCCGCCGGCCGCCGGAGAAAATTGAGTCGCCTCACGTCGTCTCCAACTTTCAAAACAGGCTGCTCATTCCACGTTGCTTTCAAATTGAGCGCAATGAGCCCTCACCCGTCCTTCGGACACCCTCTCCCATCCGATGGGAGAGGGACGGGGTGAGGGAGCAGTTAGTCTCATCTTGATCGCAAATTCGAATCAGTTGAGACGCGGTCATTTGTTGAATCGGAAATTCACCACGTCGTAATCCTGCATGACGTACTGCTTGGTTTCGAGCCGTTGCTTTCCGGCGCGTTTCGCCTGAGTTTCGCCGCCGGCCTGGACGAAATCTTCAAAGCTGATGATCTCGGCTCGGATGAAGCCTTTTTGAATATCGGAGTGAATCGCCCCGCCAGCGTCCCAGGCCGTGATCCCCTTCCGCACGGCCCAAGCGCGATTCTCCTTCCCGCCCACGGTCAGAAAACTCATGAAGCCGCTCTGGTCGAAAGCCCGAAGCAGCAGTTGTTCCGGGTGGTCCAATTCTCCGGCTCCGGCCACCGTGATCGGTTTGTTCGTGAAGAAGCTGTGGGCGGCCACGGCCTGAAGTTCTTCCGCGGTCAACCCGGAGTTGAGAACAAACCGATCGCTCTCAAGCAGGCTCTGGATCTTCACCAGAACGATCCGTTCCGCTTCCGGTGGAGTGCGCCCCAAACGGGTTTCGACAAATTCGAGATCTTTCAAAATCAAGTCCGCGCGCATGTCCGCGTGGGCCAGAATGCCCTCCGCCTCCTGCAACCCCTCCTCTCCCACGACATCGACCTGCGCGCAGGTCTTCTTCTGGGCTTCGACGAGTTTGTCGGCCTGATCGAGCCGTGGGTCCTTCAGATTGTGTTTGCCGGGTTTGATCTCCGGAATTCCGAATAAGGCAATTTTCATAAGTTTCGATTCAACAAATACGGGGCAATTGCTCGCCGCTCGGCATATCCAAGATGCGGCTCGCCCCAATCCGGCTCTTGATGGTCACCCATGAGGCACCGCCTTCACCGACGTCACCGATCCGAGTGGCGTCGCCATCCGGCGCGTGCGCTTTCAGGATGGCCGTCGCCCGTTCGGCGTCGGGACGGGCGACAAAACAGATGAACCGTCCCTCGCACGCCACATGCAGCGGGTCCAACCCGAGCATTTCACAGGCCGAATGAACGTCCTCGCGCACCGGAATGCGGTTCTCTTCGACGGCGATCCGAACCCCGGCCACTGCGGCGATTTCATTTAACGCGCTGGCCAAACCGCCGCGGGTCAGGTCGCGCAGGCAATGCACATCCACGCCCGCCTCGAAGAGCGCCCGAACAACGTCCCAGACCGGCGCGGAGTCGCTCTCAATGGCGCTCTGAAATTCCAACCCTTCGCGAACCGCCATGATGGCCATGCCATGGCGGCCGACGTCGCCGCTGACCAAAATCGCATCGCCAGGTTGGACCGCGCGCGGACTGATCGTCCCCGCCCTTTCGATCACGCCAATCCCCGAGGTGTTGACGAACAGCCCGTCGCCCTTGCCTTTGTCCACCACCTTGGTATCGCCCGTGACGATTTGGACATCGCAGCGCCGGGCCGCCTCTCGCATCGAACAGACCACCCGCCAGAGCGTATCCATGGGCAGACCTTCCTCCAAGATGAAACCGGCGCTGAGATAAAGAGGGCGGGCGCCGCTCATGGCCAAATCGTTGACCGTTCCGTGAACCGCCATGGATCCAATATCACCGCCAGGAAAAAAGATCGGCCGCACCACATAAGAATCGGTGGTGAACGCGAGCCGATGCGGCTGCGCCTCGAGGATGGCGGAATCGTGGCGCGCCTCGAGAATCGGATTGGCGAACGCCGCCCCGAATATCTTCTCGACCATTTGGTGCATCAATTTGCCGCCGCCGCCATGGGCTAAAAGAACGTGCGGATACTGCTGGATCGGGATCGGACAGGAGAGAGCAAACTCGGGGGACGAGGGCATGGCGTGGTTCAAAAAGTCTGAATTCCGAAGGGCGAGTGGACAATTATGAACCGGTGAATGGCCCCAAACTGGGGAGACGGAATTTGCGAAACCCGAAGGGATTCAGTCCCCAAGCCCAGGGTTGGCGCATCGCGCCTGCCCTGGGAAGAGTTCGTCAGACGAACCAACCCCACACAGGTCGCGTCAGACCGGGCGAGCCTCCGTCGCAACCCCGTTGGAGTTGAAACCCGTTCCAGGCCGCTTTCCCGGGGTAGCTCGGGCCTCGCAACCCTGGGCTTTGTTCCGGAATCCCGTTGGGATTCGGCAACCCGGACTCTCCCACTTGTGGGTAATGCACAACCTATGAACCCAGCGCGGAGGAGCCGCCACACGCGTGGCGCGGCCTTCCGGCCCCAGCGACCGCAGCCTGGGAAAAGTTCAGCAGATGGTAGCACGAATCCACCGCGCGAAGGAAGAGCGCGCGCTGTGCTATGACGCCGATCGACCGCCCCCCCTCGGAATTCGTGTCTATTCGAGTTCATTTGTGGTTGCACTTCCGTCTTCGTTTCATCGGATATCACGCCGCGGCCGGCGCCTCAGGGCGCCGGTAGCGGTAATAGGCGGCGCAGGCGCCTTCGCTCGAAACCATCGTGGCGCCCAGCGGATGCTCCGGCGTGCAGCGCGTTCCGAAGGCCGGACATTCGTGCGGCTTTTTCAATCCCTGCAGGACCAACCCGCTCAAGCACTCGGCCGGTTCCTCGACCTCACGGCCGGCCAGGCCAAACTTCTTCTCGGCGTCGAACGCGGCGTAGGCCTCGCTCAACCCCAAGCCGCTCTGCGGAATCTCCCCCAGCCCGCGCCATTTGCGGGGAATCACCTGAAAGACTTCCCGGATCAACTCCAGCGCCGGACGGTTCCCTTCCCGCCGGACCGCCCGGGCATAGCCGTTCTCGACTTCCGCCCGGCCATCCTCCAACTGCTGCACGCAGAGCAAAATCCCATGCAGAATATCGAGCGGCTCGAAACCGGTCACGACGATGGGCACTCGATATTGGGCCGAGATCGGAACGTACTCCTCGTAGCCCATGACCGTGCAAACGTGGCCGGCCGCGAGAAAACCTTGCACCCGGCACTGGGGCGAGGACAAGAGCGCTTTCATGGCCGGCGGCACCAGGACGTGCGAGATGAGCATGGAGAAATTCTTCAGCCCTTTTTGGGCGGCCTGGTAAACCGCCATGGCCGTGGCCGGAGCCGTGGTTTCGAATCCGACGCCGAAAAACACCACCTCCTGGGAAGGGTTTTGCGCGGCCAGTCGCAAGGCGTCGAGCGGCGAATAAACCATCCGCACATCCCCGCCCGTGGCCTTGACCGACAAAAGATCCGTCGTGCTGCCCGGCACACGCAGCATGTCGCCAAAGGAACAGAAGATCACCTCCGGACGGGCCGCCAGCGCCAGCGCCTGATCGATCTTTTCCAACGGCGTCACGCAGACCGGACACCCAGGGCCATGAATCAAGGTGAGGGACCGCGGCAGCAACTCGTCGATCCCGAATTTGACAATGGCGTGGGTCTGCCCGCCGCACACCTCCATGAGGGTCCACGGGCGGGTGGTGATGCGATGGATCGCGCGCGCCCATCGATGCGCGCCCTCCGCGTCGCGGTATTCGTCAAGATACTTCACACGCTGGCCGGAGAAGATGGACCCGGCGTCGGAGCCGAATCGGCCCACTCGTCCAGCTCGTTCATCTGTTGGAGATACTCGAACACTTTTAAGGCCTCGTCTTCATCCAGGCGGCTGATTGCAACCCCGACGTGAACGATGACGTAATCCCCAACCTGGGCCTCGGGCACAAACGCCAGGTTGACCTCCTTGGCCACACCGCCGAAGGTCACTTGCCCCATTCGCTCCAACGTGCCGTCGTTGCGGACGCTCTCAATCTTACCGGGTATCGCCAAACACATGACGGTTCTTTCTTACCCTGATCTTCGCCGGGCCGCAATGATTTGTCCAAGCGCAATCCCTCCGTCGTTGGGCGGAATCCGTTGATGCCAGTAGGGCTGGAACCCTTCCGCCCGCAAGCGCTTCACGGTTCGCTCGGTCAAGTATTGATTCTGGAAGCATCCCCCGGAAAGAGCCACCCGTCCCTGGCCCGCCGCTCGCGCCACCGCCACGATCGCTTCCGCCAGACCGTTGTGAAACGCGGCGGAGATCTCGCCGACGGGCCGACCGCGCCGGACATCGGCCAAGATCTGGCTCAGCATCGGCCCCCAGTCCAAGACCCACGGCGCTCCCTCGGACCTTGTTTGAAATGAAGGAGCCGACGTCAGGAGGCTCTGACTTCTTCCGCTCACCTGCCCGAAAGACCGGGACAATGGAGCCTCGTTACCTCGGCTGCGGCGAGGATGGAGTGAGTTCTCAGGCACGCTCTCAAGGACGTTCCATTCGTACGAGTCCCTCACATCCGTCCCATCCAAGGCCCATTCCAGCTCCATGGCCGCTTGACCTTCGAATGTAACACGCTGCCGCAGGCCGACGAGTGAAGCCACGGCATCAAACAATCGGCCCGCACTCGAAGTGACCGGCGAGTTCAACCGGCGCACCAACATCGCCTTGAAAGTCTCGAGCTCCACTCTCGAGCAGGCGCGGATCGATGCCCAATCGTCGAGCGCGAACGCCACTTCGCCGAACGCTTCATAGAGCAGCCCCAGCGCCGCCCGGCGCGGTTCCTTCACCGCCTGATCGCCGCCCGGCAGTCGAAAGCCACGCAGATGCGCGATTCGTTCGACAGAGGTCTCCGTGACCCGAATGAACTCTCCGCCCCACACTGTCCCATCCGTTCCATAGCCGGTGCCGTCCCACGCCACTCCCAAGACGGGTGGAGTCAACTCATTCTCCGCCATGCACGCCAAAACGTGCGCCAGATGATGCTGCACCCGAATCATCGGCCAGCCCGTTCCACTGGCGAATTTCGTCGAGAGGTAATCGGGATGCAGGTCGGCTGCGATCACTTCTGGAGTTACCGAGTAAAGCGCTGGAAGATCCGCACAAGCCCGTTGGAACGCTTCCCACGATTGCGCCGTCTCCAGGTCGCCGAGGTGCTGGCTGACAAAAGCCTGGGATCCCACCGCGAGAGCCACACTGTTCTTCAAATGCGCACCCACCGCCAGAACGGTCCGAGATTCCGCTTCCATCGGAAGGCCGCGATCCCCCGATCGGACGATCAGCGGCGAGGGTCTGTCCTGTTCGCCGCCAGCCCGGCTTTCGTCCTGGGATTTGGCGAGCTTGCCATCCTCGAGGGTGGGTGCAGAAGTGAGGGGTTCCCTCGCCAGCAAAGAGATCGGCAGCGGCGCGTAGCCGCGCGCGCGCCGCAGAACCAGCTCGCGATCCAGCATGACGCGCACGATCGAGTCGTCCTCGGGTCGCACAATCGGTCGATCATGAACCAGGAACAGATCGGCCACGCCGGCCAATCGTTCGAGGGCCTCGTGCTCGTCGGTGCAAATGGGTTCGTCACTGAGGTTGCCGCTGGTGGCCACGACGGCGACGCCGAGTTCCGCCAACAGCCAATGATGCAGCGGCGTGTTCGGCAGCATGACACCCAGATTCGGATTCCCCGGGGCCACCGCGTTAGCCAGCGGACCACTCTTCCATCCGACCGATCCCTTGGCTCGACGGAGCAACACGATGGGTGCCTCCGCCGAGCGCAGCAGCCGTTCTTCCAACACGGCCACGTCACAGCATCGCCGCACTTGATCCAACGAGGGGAACATCAACGCGAACGGTTTCTCTTCCCGATGTTTCCGTTCGCGCAGACGCCTGACCGCGGCTTCGTCCGGCGCGGCGACCATCAGGTGAAAGCCCCCCAAGCCTTTCACCGCCACAATCCGGCCCTCGCGCAGAGCGGCGGCCGCGGCCGAAAGCGCTGCAAAGCCGGCGTCCTGGCCGGTCGCCACAAGGATGTTTCCAGCCGCATCCCACAAAGCCAGGCGCGGACCGCAGACCGGACAGGCATTGGGTTGGGCATGGAAACGCCGGTCGCGCGGGTCGTCGTACTCCGCCTGGCACAACTCGCACATCTTGAACCGCCGCATCGACGTGCTCGAACGATCGTAAGGCAAGGCTTCGATGATGCTGAAGCGTGGACCACAATGCGTGCAGTTCGTGAACGGATAGCGATACCGACGATCGCCCGGATCAAACACTTCCTTCAGGCAATCCGAGCAAGTGGCCACGTCCGGCAACACCAGCGCGGTCTTCTCGCCGGACGCGTCGCTGGCCCGAATCTCAAAACCCGCGTAGCCGACCGCGTCGAGCCACGAGGCTTCCAGACTCTGAATGAAACTCCGTGGCGGCTTCTCCGTTTCGATCCGGCCAAGGAATTCCCGGAGCGCGTCCAGCCCGCCTTCGGCTTCGATCCGGACTCCTTGAGAACCATTGTTGACCCATCCCTTGAGACCGAATTGCGCCGCCAGCCGGAAAACAAACGGGCGGAATCCGACTCCCTGGACAGCCCCGTGGATGGCCAATTTCAGGCGGACGGCGGACGACGCTGGGGACGGCGCGGAGTTCATCGGGATCGGGGACGGCGTTCCCAGGCCGATTCACAACCCGAACGCAGCCCGAGTTTGCAGGGATCGAGAAGACCCTGTCAATCCGCCATCGACGCCGCAATTGTGAAGACCCGGTCCGCAATCTCCGGGAAGGCTGCCCGCAATCCGGCGGTCATTTCCAACGCAATCGTGTGAGGATCCTCCACTTCGATGCCCAGAATCCGCACGTGCGAGGGCACGGGCATGCCGAGCTCGCGGCCGAGCGCCAGCACTTCGGTGACTCCGAGGAAATGAGGCGATACCATCGGCAAGCGCTTCAAATCGTCGAGGTCGATTTCATGGATGAATCCGACGGGTGCTTGGCCCGTTTGGATGGAATCGACGATCAGCAGACCCTCACACCCCACCACCCAATCGAGCAAGGACAGCCCCATTTCGGGACTCTCCATCACCTGGATATCATCTCGACCCTCGAGCCGGTGGCGCATTTCCGCCGCCACGCGCCAACCGATGGCGTCATCGCATAGCAGGTCGTTGCCCAACCCCAGCAACAAGACCCGCGCTGCGCCCGGCTCCCGCTCCAGCGACGTTCCCGTCGCCAGAGGAGGCGAGACCAAGCCGTGACAATTCAGTTGAGCTGGGGAGCGCGCGCGCCCTCGCGTGCGGTGGTCGGCGCCCTCGCCGACCACACTGGTCTGTTCGGACGAGCCACCGTCCATTGACTGGATTGGCTCCTCCTTCCGACCGGCGAGGCGCCGGTCGGGACACGCGGGGGCGCATGTGCTCCCCAAATCGGAATGCGGAATCCCGGCTGAGGTAATCATTGTCTTCACGACTGCACGATCTGTCGGACCAGGTTTCGCTGGGGATCATAGAGACTCACGCAGAGGGGCAGATGACCAGGCAACGCGTGCGTGGCACAGCCGAAACAAGGATCGTAGGCGCGGAAGGCCATCTCCACCATATTCAACAGGCCTTCGGAGACTTGGCCCTTCTTGATCAAACCTTTCGCCGCCTTCTCCACGCTCATGGCGATGCGGGCCGCGTTGTTTTGGGTGGCCACAATGAGGTTGGCCTCCGTGATCAACCCTTGTTCATCCGTTTCGAAATGATGAAAGAGAGTCCCGCGCGGCGCTTCCACCACGCCGATGCCCACTTTGGGTTTCATCGTTGGGATGACGCGCAAATCGGAATCCGTAATCCCAGGATCGTTGATGAGTTCGACGATGCGTTCGGCGGCGTAAATCATCTCCACGACCCGCGCCCAATGGTTGGCCAGGGTGTGGTGGACCGGTTTGCCGCCGAGCGTGGAGAAGAACTCCTCGCAGGCCTTCTGGGCCAGCGGCGTGGCCAAGCCATCCGCCACGTTCAAGCGAGCCAGGGGAGCCACCGCATAGATGCTGCTCTCGGCTCCCTCGGTGAACCCGTGCCAGCCGAGCGGTTTCAAATAACAGAATTTGACGTAACTCCACGGCTCGACGTGCTCCGCCACGAAATCGCGGTATTTCTGAGCCGGGAACTTGGCGTACTCCTGGCCGTTCGGATCCACCACCCGGATCAACCCGTCGTAGAAATTCACCTTGTTCCGGGCATCGACCATGCCCATGTAGTAAGTGCGATGGGTATAGGTGTCGGACGTGATCAGACTCACGTAACTCCCGTTGCGCAGCACGATGTCCTTGAAGACCTGGAGCGTGAACAGGGCAAACTCGAGCGTGTCTTTGGCCAGCTCTTTGAACCGCGGCAAATCCTCGGCCTTGAGCCCCTTGGAGACGCCACCGGGCAGACCCAGCACCGGATGAATGACCTTGCCGCCGAAATAAGCGATGAGCTCGCGCAGACGGCGCCGCATCGAGATCACCTTCCTCCCCACTTCCACTCCCACCTTCTGGATGACGCCGACCACATTGCGCTGCTCCTTGGGGGCGTCGGGGCCGACGATGAAATCGGGCCCGCCCAGGATGTAAACATGGAGAGCATGATCCTCCATCATGAACGTGTTATAGACCAGCTCCCGGATCTTGCGGGCCGCTGGCGGCGGCTCGACCTGGTAAAGATCGTCCAGCGCTTTGGTCGCCGCCATGTGATGCGCGGTCGGGCAAACTCCGCAGATGCGGCTGGTGATTTGCGGCATCTCTTCAGCGGGCCGCCCGAGACTGAAGACCTCGAAGCCCCGCAGTTCGGGGATTTGCAGGTAGGCCTTCTCGACATCACCCTGTTCATCGAGAAAGATGTCGATCTTGCCGTGGCCTTCCAGGCGGGTGATCGGATCCACGGTCAGCCGCCGCCGCTGCGCCTGGGTGGCGGCAACGGCCTTGCGGTTTCCTTCGTTCCAAACTTCGCGGGCGGCCGGATTCATGAGTTCACTCCTTTTCCCGATTCGTCATCATCGGCAGATCCACCTTGCGCCGGAGCAGGCTCTTGGCCAGCCCGTAACGATAAAACGTCCCGACCGGGTCCGGAATTCCCGCCAGCACCCGGGCAATCTCCGGTGTTTCCTTGGGGGCGATATTGGCGCAAAGCGAAGACAGGATCTTCGCGCCCTGGTCGCGCACGCGCGAGGTTGGGCCGAAACAACCGCTGCAGGGCATTCCGCCATCGGGACATTGAGCTTCGCAGCCGGCCCGCGTGGCTGGCCCCATGCAGACCACGCCCTGGGCGAGGAAACAGAGCTCCGGGTCGAGAAGTTTTTGGTGAGGACGTTTGAATTCACTGAAGCTCAGATCCTTTGGCTTGGTCGCTTTGCGTGCGCATTGATCGCACAGGGCCAGATCGGGTGCGAGCACCGTGCCCCGCGGCGGCAGTTTGCCCTCGAGCAAGGCTCCGAGGGCGGCTTGAATCAGCTTCGGAGTCGGCGGACAACCGGGCAGAAAGTAATCGACTTCCACGACTTGATCGAGCGAACGCACCACCTGATGGATTTCCGGAAGCGTCAGGTGATAGCCGTTGTTCTGGAACGAGACAACCGGCCTGGTTTTGGCCTCGTTCACGACGGTGGGCGATTCGTGGTAGATATACCGGAGAATCTGCTCGCGCGGAAATTGATTGGCCAGACCGGGTATGCCCCCCGATTGGGCACATGCCCCGAAAGCGATGAGATACTGGCTCTTGCGGCGCAGCAGATGCGCCATCTCTTCCTGCTCCGAAGTGCGAATCGCGCCGTTGAGCAAAGTGGCGGTGATCGATCGATCGGGCATCGCCTCGACGTCGCGCTTCTTAAAATCCATCGCGCAAGGCCAGAAGACAATATCCACCGCCGCGACCACTCCAAGGATCTCCTCCGCCAGATCCACCAACGCCTCGTCGCAGCCGCCACAGGAAGCGCACCAATAAAAACCGATCTTGGGTTTGTCAGACATGGGCCACCTCCAACTCGTGTTTCACTTCACCGGACGGGCTGGCCTGCACCGAACGTTCCAGCTCGGCCAGTTCCTGGTCCCAATCCTTGAATCGCTGCGGCATCCCCAAAGGCCCGAGTTCGCGCACCTCCGCCACCATCTCATTGATGACGGTCTTGACCTTCTCGCCCTCGCTCGCCGAAATCCACTCCAGACGAAGCCGCCGCTCTTCGATCCCGAGATCGCGCACGAGCCGTGTCAGCAGTTCAAACCGGCGCAAGGTCTTGTAGTTGCCTTCGACGTAATGGCAATCGCCCGGGTGGCAGCCCCCGATGAGGACACCATCGGCGCCCTTGGCGAATGCGTCCAAGACGAACTGCGGATCGACCCGGCCCGAACACATCACCCGGATGACGCGCACGTTGGGCGCATACTTGAGCCGGGATACCCCGGCCAGATCCGCCGCAGTATAGGTGCACCAATTGCAGAAGAACGCCACGATCCGAGGTTGCCAGGCCGGTTTCGCGATAGTCAGAGTGTTCATCGGTATTTCCAGGTTCAAGCCGGTGGATCATCCCCCTCAGCACGTCAGCACGCCTTCGATCTCGCTGAAGATTTCGTCGTCCTCGAACAGGTTCTGCTTGATCGAGCCGCTCGGACACGAGGCGACGCAAGTGCCGCAGCCTTTGCAGAGAGCCTCGTTGATGAACGCCTTCTCTTTGGCGTCGTCATACGAGATGGCGGTGTAGGGGCACAAGGGAACGCACGATTTGCAGCCGGAGCACTCGTCTTCGATGACGTGGGCCGTGTTCGGCTCCTGTTCGATGTAGCCCTTGTCAATCAGGGCCATCGCTTCGGCCACCGCCGCGCCAGCCTGGGCGATGCTATCGGGAATATCTTTGGGCCCCTGACAACAGCCCGCGATAAAGACGCCGTCGGTGAACGTGCTCACGGGAGCCAGCTTCGGATGTTTCTCGAGGAACCAGCCTTCCGACCCGCAACTCATGTTGAACATCCGCCGCACCTCCTGAGCATCCGCCTGCGGCTCCATGCCCACCGCCAGCACGATCATATCCACCGGAATGCGGCGGACAAATCCCGCGAGCGTGTCCTCCACCCGAATGACCAGCTTGCCCTCTTCCTCCGGCGACATCGCCCAGTCGGTCACTTCCGCGACTCGCCCGCGAATGAACTGAATGCCTTCGCGGAGCGACTTGTCGTAGAACTCCTCGCAGCCTTTGCCCGGCGCGCGGATATCGAGGTAAAACACGGTGACGTCGGCCCCCGTATGCTCGCGCACGAGCTGGGCCAGCTTCATCGAATGCATGCAGCAGGTCCGCGAACACCAGCGATTGGTCTTAAAATCGCGCGAGCCGACGCAGAGGATGAAGGCGACCGAGCGGGGATGACGCCCGTCTCGCAGGATGACTTCACCCGCCGTCGGACCCGAGCTCGTGACCAACCGCTCCAGCTCCAGCGAGGTCACGACATTCGGGTAGAGCCCGTAGCCGAACTGCGGGAGACGTTTCGCGTCGAAGAGCCGGAACCCCGTCGCCAGGATGATATTGCCGACTTTGATTTCTTCGAATTCCTCCGTCTGCGTGAAATCGATGGCCCGCCGATCAGCGCACGCTTCCACGCAGGTCTGTTTGCATTTGCCGGTCTTGACCTGGAGGCAACGTTCCGGATCCACCAGCACGACCTGCGGCGTGGCCTGCGGAAACGGAATGTAGATCGGTTTCCGCCGGCTCAACCCCACGTTGAATTCGTCCGGAAACTTCGCCTCCTTATAGACGCAGGCCTTGATGCATTCCTGGCAGCCCACGCACAGCTCTTCGTCCACGTAGCGCGGCTTGCGCTTGACGGTGACGGTGTAATTGCCCACATAACCATCCACCTTCACGACTTCCGAGTAAGTCCACAGCGTGATGTTCTCATGGGACCGGACGGCGGACATCTTCGGCGTCAGAATGCAGGCCGCGCAATCGAGCGTGGGAAAGGTTTTGTCGAATTTGGCCATGTGGCCGCCGATGCTCGGCTCGCGCTCGACGAGAAAAACCTTTTTGCCGCCGTTGGCCAGCGTGAGCGACGCGTGAATGCCCGAGATGCCCCCGCCCACCACCAGCACGTCCGGATGAATCGGCACCCGGACGGTCTCCAGCGCCTGGTGGTAAGCCACCCGGCGGATCGCCGCGTGGGCCAAAGCCTTGGCCTTGGCCGTCGCCTCCGCGCGGTCGGTGTGGACCCACGAGTTGTGCTCGCGGATGTTGACCATCTGAAAATAGAACGGGTTGAGGCCGCCTTTCTCGGTGGCCCGGCGAAAGGTCTGCTCATGGAGCAGCGGCGAACACGACGCCACCACCACCCGGTTGAGCTGATGCTCGCGAATGTCCTGTTGAATCAGCTCTTGTCCGGGATCGGAGCAGAGGTACTTGTAGTCCCGCGAAATGGCCACGCCGGGCAGCTTGGCGATGTGGGCGGCCACTTCCGGGCAATCGACCATGCCGGCGATATTGCTCCCGCAATGGCAGACGTAGAAACCAATCCGTACCGCGTTGGGAGAAGGGTTTGTGTTCATGGCACAAAAACAATGACTTAAGCCGGCGCGGGCACAGGCGGGAGCGGCTTCATCGGGACAAAGTTGCGATGCAGGCCCAGTTGTTTGGCCGGCAAACCAAACGCCAGGCCCATCAATTGCGTGAAATAAACCGTCGCAATCCGGACCGCGCCCCAGCGCCGCTCGATCTGATCGTGATAGGCGTCCAGGTTGAACTGACACAACGGGCAGACCGTCGCGATCACGTCCGCGCCCCGGCGCACCGCCTCTTTCAACAGGATGTAGGTCAGGCGCTGCCCCGCTTCCGGCACTGTGCCGGTCAAGCTGCCACCGCAGCATTTGGTCTTGAGCGGATAATGCACAATCTCCGCGCCGAGCGTGACCAGAAGCCGATCCATCGTGGTCGGATTCCAGGCGTCGTCAAAGGTCGAGTAGGGCCGGACCACCTGGCAACCATAGTAAGGAGCCACCTTCAAGCCTTGGAGCGGACGCACGACTTTCTCTTTGACGACGTCGAGGCCCACGTCATGGACGAGAATATCCAACGGATGGCGCACGCGGGTGCGGCCGGTACAGGTCATGTTGGCTTCGCGCAATGCGTGCTGGACCGTCTCGCGGACCGAGGGCGAATCGGCCAGGAAATGCTTGGCCTTGTTCAGCCCGAGATAACAGGCGCTGCACGGCGTGAGCAGGTCTTCTCTACCGCTCCTTTCCGCGATGGCCAGATTGCGCGCCGCCAGGATGCAGGCTTTGGTTTCATCCACCGACATATAGGCCGTCGCTCCGCAGCAGTTCCAGTCATCCAGCTCGACGAGTTCGACGCCGAGATGCCGCATCACCGGCAGGAGCGATTCTTCGTAAGCTCGGCCCAATCCCTTGAGCGAGCATCCGGGAAAGTACGCGTATTTCATTCCTCCTCCTTTGCCGGTTTGGGTCGGCCGTTGCCGGTGACCGCGAGCATGGCGGCCAGCTCCTCGCGCCGGTTGATGTGTTCGGCCTTAAGGACAAAGCGCCCGGTGCGAATCAGGCCCCAGCCCAGCCGCCACGAACCGAGGACGGCTCGCCAATTGGCCTTCAGAAACAGCCGCATGACGAGCAAGGTCTCGGTGATTCGGCCTTCCCGGCGCACCATGGCGGCGAATTCCCGGGCTAGAATGGGAATGGGCATGCGCCGGGGATAGACATGATCTTTGATGGCCCATTGCTTGAGCGCATACATGATGTCGGTGATCCGGATTTGGCGCGGACATTCGACCGTGCAAGCGTAGCACGACGCGCAGAGCCAGACCGTGTGGCTGCGCAGCACCTCATTCTTGAAATCCGCCCGGACCATCGCCATGACCTGTCGCGGCGAAAAATCCATGTAGATGCTCAGGGGACAGATTCCGGAACACGTGCCGCACTGGATGCAGCTCTGCAACTGCTCGCAGCCGGGCACGCTCATGATCTCCTTGCCGAATCCTCGGACCCGGTCGGCTTCATATTTGATCGTGCGTTTGACCCGCATCATACGCCCTCTCCGTTCTTGGTTCCGCCACCCTTCGCGCCTCGCTTGGCAGCAGACTTGGATTAAGTTGATCTTCTTAAACTAGCTTAAATTATCTACTCAAACTAATACATTGGTCGAGTGAAATGGCTCTCCACTCTTTGTCCATCTTTGCACCGTTCTTGCCGAAAACAATGGAGGACGAGTCCGACCTTTTGTCGCACACACCGCAAAAGCTCGCATCGCTGTCGGACGGTTCGAGGTGAGCCCCCTTTCAGTTTGCGCACGCCTTGGGACCATGAACTCGTTCCCTCGGTGGGGCTAAACTCCGTCGAGCCCTGGAATCTTGGCGGGCTGGAAGGTCAGGGCTCGACGGAGTCTCGCCCCACCCAGGTTCATGGGAAGCCTCCATTTCCTTTTGAAACGCATTGAGATCATGAACCAGGAGGAGGGGCGAGCCGGCGGCTCGTCCGCGCCGCGTTCGGCAGCGCCAACAGGGACGCGCGAGCCGCGCGTCCCTAGGATCAACGGTTCATAGAGAGTCGTGGCTTCTAATGGGTGAAACCTCGCCCGAGTGAGCACCCCGCCCGCCCGCAACCCGAAAGCCTCTGCTGTCGCGAAAGCCTCTGCTTGACCCCCAACGCCATTCTGACACTCTGCGACCATGGAAACGCGCTTCCAGCTTCACACTCCGGGGCCTGCGCCTCGAAGGGCCAAAAGCGATTTCCTATCCGTTTCAGTCAAATCTCCCCCGGCTTCGTCTGGTTCATTGCCTCCATTCCGAATTACGCCGGGGAACAAGTCTGAGGATCAAAGTCCATGAAGACCTTCCTTTCCTTTGGTCGCCGGCGTTCCGGGTTCACGTTGATCGAGCTGCTCGTCGTCATTGCCATCATCGCCATTCTGGCTGGCATGCTCTTGCCGGCGCTGGCCAAGGCGAAATCCAAGGCCCATGAGATCAAGTGCCTGAACAACACGAAGACCCTGGCGCTCGCGACGTTCATGTACCTGTCGGACTTCGCCAAACCGGTGCCGTACAACGGACAGGCCACCGCGACCATGGACAGTGCGCTGTGGGTGACGGTCCTGGCGACCAATTACGGCGGCATCAACGCCGCGCGCGTCTGCCCAGCAGCGCCGTCCGCCTCCACGAAGTCCAAACGGCGCCATCCGAGCAGTGGCTCCCTGAATCAAACGTGGCTGTGGACCGGGGCGAAGGGCTTCGACTACGAGGGCAGTTACGTCTTCAACGGATGGTTTTATGGCGACGACGACCCGTATTTTAGCACACCCGATCAAAAGCCGAAAAAATACCGGAACGAGGCCGATTGCCCCAACCCGTCCAACACCCCGGTCATCCCCGATGGCAACTGGATCGACACTTGGCCTCAGCCGAACGACCCGCCGGCCCGTGATCTTTTTACGGGTGACGATTTCAACGGCGCGATGGTTCGGCTCACACTGCCCCGCCATGGCGGAGCGACCTGGAAGAAGGGCCAGAGTTTCAACCCGAAGAACGATCTGCCCGGGGCCATCAACATCGGGTTCGTTGACGGCCACTCTCAGTTGGTGAAGCTGGAGAAGCTCTGGAACCTCGACTGGCACAAGAACTGGGTCCCGCCGGCGAAGCGGCCAGGGAAATAGGGCTTCACGTCGAACTCGATTGAATCCGTCCCGGTTTTGCAGGCGACTCTCGGCCAGGACGTCCTACCTTGGGGTCAAAGCGGGACACGCCTCCTCCGGGGACGCACCAGAGCACGTCATCGGAATCCACGAAGAGG
>CAYHFE010000008.1:0-5516 GCA_964355375.1 uncultured Verrucomicrobiota bacterium | reverse complement strand
AGAAAGGATTTCCCGTCAAGACAATAGGCCCCGCCCAGGTGGGTCCCAAGCCAGATCGCGTCGTTTCGGGCTTGGTGAAGCTCCCGAACCTCGCGCCGCGAGACTCCGTCGAACGGCCCCAGCCGAGTGAAGTTCCGGCCATCGGACCGCCACTAATCCTTCCCAAGTCCCCAACCACAACGTCCCGTCGCGTGCGCGCAAAATGGACTCTATCATGTTGCTCGGTAGGCCGTCGGCGACGGCAAATCGGACCCACTGCCCGTCCTCCGAGCGGCAAAGTCCCGATGCCGTGCCGCACCACACAACGCCGTCTCGATCCTGGTGGATCCCGGTCACATGTCGGCGCGGGAGGGTGTCGATGAAGGGAAAGGATTGAAACCGGCCGTCGGCTTTCCGGCGGAGGCCGCCGCTGGAGCCAATCCACAGCCCTCCTGCGGCATCGCGGGCCAGGATCGTCACATGGTTCCCGGGAATCTCCGAAGTGGAATTTCCGAATGAAAATACCCGAGCCAAGAGTGCTCTAATGAAGCGTCATGAGTACTCGCCCGACGATCGGCATCACGATGGGGGATCCCGCGGGGATCGGCCCGGAGATATGCCTGCGCCTTCTGAACGAACCGTCCGTGCTCGCGCTCTGCTGTCCTGTCGTGTTTGGAGATGGCGACATCCTGCGCCGAGTCGCTCAGGAGGCCGGACTGTCCCTGGGAATTCACGCCACTTCGCTGGCCCAGTGGAATCAACTGGGCCCGGTTGAAGAGGCGATGGTCATCGATTGCGGAGGGCCCGAATCCGCGGACATTCAACCGGGCGTCCTCTCGGCCGCGTGCGGCCAGTCGGCCTTTCGATCCATCCAAAGCGCCATCGAAGCCGCCTTGTCTCGCCGGATCGCCGGGGTCGTGACCGCTCCGATCCACAAACGATCCCTGCGCCTCGCGCAAATCCCCTTCCCGGGACACACCGAGATTTTCGCCGCCCTAACCCGGGCCGAACGCGCCTGCATGATGCTGGCTTCGGACGCGCTCACGGTCAGCATGGTGACGACTCATATTGGTTACGCCGAGGTGCCACAACGCCTTTCCACGGAGCGTGTGGTCCAGGTCATCGAGCTCACGGCCGAAGCCGTGGGTCGATTAAAATCTCGAGAACCTCGTCTGGCGATTTGCGGCCTCAATCCGCACGCCGGCGAAAACGGCCTGTTCGGGGCCGGCGAGGAAGAGCGATTCCTCGTTCCCGCCCTGGAAATCGCGCACGCTCGAGGCATTCACATTGAAGGTCCGTTCCCACCCGACACGGTGTTCGTGCCGCAGAAACGATCCGCTTTCGACGCCATCGTCTGCCTCTACCACGACCAGGGACACATCCCGTTCAAGATGCTGGCCTTCGAAACCGGCGTGAATATCACCCTCGGATTGCCCATCATCCGGACTTCGGTCGATCACGGGACGGCGTTCGACATCGCGTGGAAGGGCCAGGCAAGTCCCGTCAGTCTCTTTGAAGCGGTCCGGATGGCCGTCCGCCTCGCCGCCGGCCGGTCCCAGCCTCGAGGCCAGCCATGATCGCCGTCCTGGCCGATGACTTGACCGGCGCGGCGGAGCTCGCTGCGGTCGGGCTCCGCCACGGGCTCACCGCCGAAGTTCATACCAGCCTCGATCAATCGGGCCGCACCGATCTCCTTTCCTTCGATGCCGACTCGCGCGGAGGAAGCGCCGAGGAAGCGCGGGGCCGCGTGCGATCGGCCCTCGGGCCTTTGCGCCAATGGGCGCCGAAGTTCATCTACAAGAAAGTCGATTCCGTCCTGCGCGGGCATGTTTTGGCGGAGCTGGAAATCATTCTGTCCGCGACGCCCTGCCAGCGCATCATTCTCGTCCCGGCCAATCCAACGCTGGGCCGAATCATTCGAAACGGCCGGTATTTCATTCACGGGCGTCCCGTGAATGAAACGGACTTCCGAAATGATCCGTCCTATCCCCGCCATTCCGCCGAACTGCTCGAGATGCTGGGCGCATCCCCATCCCTGCCGGTTCGGGTGTGCCGCTCCAACGAAGCTCTGCCGGAACGCGGAATCATCGTCGGAGAAGCGGAGAGCCCGGCTGATCTTCGGGCGTGGGCCACTCGGCTGGATGAGACCACCAGCGCCGCCGGAGGAGCTGAGTTCTTCGCCGCGATTCTCGAGGAAACGGGTCACCCGCGGCGTCTCGCGGAACCCTCCTTGGATCACGTCAGATCCTGCCCCCAGATCTTCGTCTGTGGCAGTCCTTCTGAGTCCACGAGGCAGTTTCTTGAACACGCGCGAAATCGGAGTCTGCCAGTAAGCTCGATGCCAGAGAGCCTGGTTCAAGCTGACTCGACCAGCAAAAACGGGGGCGAGCGATGGCTGAGCCAAATCGTTCAAGCCGTGGATGAGAACTCACAGTCGGTCGTCGCCATCGATTGCCGGAAGCCCCTGGGCGCCGGCGGCGCCGCTCGTCTCGCCGAACGTCTCATCGACGCGATGGAAGCGCTGCTCCGGGTCCGCCGAGTCGGCCACATCTGCGTCGAGGGAGGCGCCACCGCGTCCGCGCTGATCCGCCGGCTCGGTTGGAACCGCATGGCCGTTCTCGAAGAGTGGGCGCAGGGCGCGGTTTCGATGAAACCCAGCGCGCCCGAATCGCCGATCCTGACCATGAAGCCGGGCAGCTATCGGTGGCCGGAAACATTGGTCCAGTTGAGCCAAGGCGGAACTCTGGGGAACCAGCCCTAGCCGGCCGCGTGATTTCTCGGGAAGTCCATTCCCGGATTTGCAGCGCTGCCTTCTTGGAAAAACACATTCCAAACGCCGGATTTTTGCTCGAGGATTTCAAGCAGTTGACGGTGCAGATCACCGGCCGGATCAAGTCGGTCGCCCAACAAATCAAGTACATCCGCCTATTGGCCCGGGCGAAGCCCTGACGCCCACGCCGGTGTGGGTCAAACCGTCTCCGGAACCACCCACGGAGCGCGATATCCAGAACGTCGCAGAAAGCGATTCGCCTCCGTCGAACTGGGAAACGACTCCGTCTTCGCGTCGAAGGCGAGCGTCGTGTTGCCCATGCGCCACGCAATATTGGCCAAGTGGCAAATAAGGACCGATTGATGGCCCTGTTCCACGTCGGCATTGGGGAGTGCGCCGGACCGAACGCATTGGAGGAAGTTCTCAATATGCGGTTGGTCGCCCTGGCGTCCATAGGCCTGCTCGATCAGTTTGTCGTCCCCGTCAAACACCTGCCATCCCCCGCCGTGCCTCCCCAGAAACATGCAGGCTTTCGTGCCGAGAATCTCGATCTTCGTCGCGCAGAACTGCCAATCGGGGAAGAGATCGCCATCGCGAATGTGCTGGGCAATTTTCTTCATGTAGGGCGACCAGAGCGTGCCTTGAAACAAGAGCGACCAAGCGCCGTAATCGTAGGTCGCGTACTGGGTATCGGGAAGATCACGTCCATCCCGCAAGGCCTGGATGCCGCCCATGTGGATCACGCTTTGCGGAGGAGGCGGATCGCCCATCACGTAGCGCGCCAGATCGAGCTGATGGACGGCATCGCCGGGAATCGGGCCGCAACTGAACTCCGCCATGTTGAGCCAGGATCGGCCGGGAATGTAAGGCAGCTTGGCCGCCGGGCCCGACCAGAGATCGTAATCGAATTCCGCCGGCACCGGCTGTTCCGGCCCCATCTTCTGCATCCCGTGCTGCATCATGTTGTAAACCCGCACCAGATGAACGTCTCCCAATTTGCCCGCCTGGACAAACTCGCGCGCGGCTCGCGCATAAGGCGCGCTCCGGCTCTGCATGCCGACGTTGACGACCCGCCGGTACTTCCGCGCTGCCTCGATCATCTTGCGCCCTTCCCAGACATTATGGGCCATGGGCTTTTCCACGTAAACGTGCTTGCCCGCCTGGCAGGCGAGAATCGTGCCCAGCGCATGCCAATGATCCGGGGTGGCATTGATCACGACATCGACCGCGCGATCCTCGAGCATGCGACGGAAATCCTGGACAAATTTGACCGGCTGACCTTGGGCCGCCTCCACCACCTTCCGCGCATAAGGAAACCGCCTCGAATCCGGATCACAAAGGTAGGCAATCTGGACATCCGGGCGCGCGGCGAACATTCCGGCCAAAGCCGTCCCCCGCCCGCCAATCCCCATCACGCCCACGATCACTTTCTCGTTGGCCCCCGCTGCTTTCGGTGCGCCCAACACGGCCAAGGCGGTGGCCGCGCCTCCGGATTGCCTGACAAATTCACGCCGGTTCATGGTTTTCATAGGATATTTTCTTGGACAGTTTGAATTGAGCTCGCGGTCAGGGCGAGATTCGTGTGCTGGTTTGGAAAGTCTGATTCTTCGGCGACCGGCGAGTTGTGGCAAGCGAAAACCCTCCCCAACCCGTGAATCAGCTTGATGACTCGAAGTCCACCGCTATTTTCCCGGAATGAGAATTCGCCGCGCGTTGGCCGTCTTCGGAATCGGATTGCTCGCGGTTATCCTTTTGGCCGCCTTGCTCGCGGGCGGGGCCTGGTGGTACTTTCATCCATCGTGTCAGCGAAGCAGCGGCATCGTCTATGGCGTCCGCCACGGGCATGATCTAACCCTGGACGTGGTCCGTCCGCAACATCCCAACGGCCTCGGGGTGGTCCTGCTCGTGAGCGGCGGCTGGAAGTCCGGGACCAACAGCTTTCATCCCTGGATGGTCGCCCCGCTGCTTCGACGCGGCTACACCGTGATCGCGGCCACCCACCTTTCCCAACCGCAGGCCACGGTCATGGAAATTGCCGCCGACATGCACCGGGCAATTCGGTTTGTCCGGCACCACGCATCGGACTATGGGGTGGACCCAACGCGCCTCGGAGTCACGGGCGGCAGCGCTGGCGGACACCTCAGTTTGATGCTGGCCACGCGCGGCGGTCCGGGACCGAAGGATGCTTCCGACCCAGTGGATCGCGAGAGCAGTTCCGTGCAAGCCGTGGCGATCTTCTATCCGGTCACCGACCTGCTCAATCTGGGCCGTTCCACGGAGAATCTGGGTGACGGCGGGCCGCCCAAAAGTTTCGTCAAAGCGTTTGGCCCCCAATCGACCAATCTCACGGTCTGGAAGGAAATCGGCCAGGCCATGTCGCCTCTCTATCACATCACCTCGAATCTGCCGCCCGTGCTGATCTATCACGGCGACGCCGACACCCTCGTGCCGCTCGATCAATCGGAACGGTTTCAAGCGAAAGCGCGCCAAACCGGTGGCAGCGTGGAGTTGGTGGTTCACCCCGGCGGCAGCCACGGCTGGCTGACGATGGTTTGGGACATCCGCGCTTTCGCGGACTGGTTCGATCGCTGGCTCAATCCTCCATGAACCAAAAGGAATGCACCACTTTCTTGGCCGAGTCGATCTGCCAGAGTTTCTTGAAGCTGACCCGTTCGACGTGTCCGTCCAGGAGCGTGACGTTGGCGCCATTGTCATAAAGGGGTCAGAGATGACTAATGGAGTATTTTGCCTGAATCATTTCCGTCGG
>CAYHFE010000007.1:0-37476 GCA_964355375.1 uncultured Verrucomicrobiota bacterium | reverse complement strand
CTCAAGCCGTCCGCAACGTCTTGCCCAATCCGCCGCGCGCGCCCCGATTCTGACTTCCTCCAACTTCCTTCAGCCCCTCACTGAAGCCAAGGACGGCCCGCTTTACTGCTGGCGCGAGCTGGCGAAGCCGTGTAACGTCGCCGCCGTTTGAAAGGCTGGCTCTCGCGGGGTGACACCATCGGAGCCACGATCAGCGATGTCAGAGCCAACAGCCATCCGAGAGAAGACGGGAGAGGAACTCCTCGGCGAGCTGTCTTCTTTGGCCGACCAACTCGGCCGCATTCCCGGCGGGGTCGATCCAGACGCCACGCCTCGACGACGCGCTTTCGGCTCGTTTGAGAACGTGTCGGTCTTGCGCGAGTTTCTCCAGACCTATTACGCGGAGCTTCTGGTCGCCCGCGAGTTGCCAGCCATCGTCCAGGCGCACGCTCATGCGCACCGCTCCGAAGTGCGGGAGTTCCTCGCCATGGACGCGGAATGGCGTTGGGATCCCAAGCACGAAGGCTTCGCCGGGTCCAGCCGCCACGTGGGCGCGGCGCAACTCCGCCGTCTCCGGCCCTTGCGCGATCAACGGCTGGTCCAGCGGTACTTGCAAGCGGTGGAGGGCGGCGCGGCGCACGGTTGGCATAGCATGGTTTACGGCCTCATCTTGTCGGTTTACTCGTTGCCCTTGCGGCAGGGGTTGATTCATTTCGGCTGGCAAACCATCGACGATTTGGTGAATTCGGCCCGCGGCGTCTTGGACCTGCGGGACGACGGCGCCCGGATTTTGCGCGAGGAGATTTGTGCTCCGCTGCCCCAGGCCGTCGAATCGATCTTAAGGAACCATGGTGGTCACACTGGGCCGGTCGGCTAGACTGGCCTCTATCCAATTCGACCGGGGACGACGTTCCGGGCGGGCGGGCGATCGGCCGGTATGGGGTGGCGCGGCGTCGGTTCGGGCGGCGGACCGATCGGAAGTCGGGCCGGGTCGGCTTTCCTTGATCTAAACCATGGCCCCCGGGTTGATCCTCGGTTGTATCGCCGGTTATTTCGGCATCCTTCTGCTCATCGCCCGGATCACGAGCCGGAACGCCACGAACGCCTCCTATTTCTTGGGGAACAAAGCGTCGCCCTGGATGGCCGTCGCGTTCGGGCTGATCGGGGATTCCCTGTCCGGGGTCACCTTCATCTCCGTGCCGGGCCAAGTCGGGTCCACGCAATTCTCCTACCTTCAGATCGTTTTGGGCTATGCCGTCGGTTACGTCGTGATCGCGGAGGTTCTCATCCCGCTCTATTACCGGCTCAACCTGACCTCCATTTACAGCTATCTCCGGGAACGGTTCGGTCCCTGTTCGCAAAAGAGCGGCTCGTTCTTCTTTTTGCTCTCGCGCACGGCGGGGGCTGCCGCCCGGCTTTATCTGGCCGCCAATGTGATTCAGTTCTTTGTCTTCGACCGCTGGCCGCTCTGGGGAGGCTGGACGATTCCCTTCTGGATGAGCGTCAGTGCGATCATCGTCCTGATCCTCGCTTACACCCTGAAGGGCGGGATTCGCACCCTCGTCTGGACCGACACCTTTCAGTCCACCTTCCTGCTCCTGGGGGTGATTCTTTCGATCGCCGCGATCGCGAGTGAACTCCATTTCGGATTCGCCGACATGATCCGAGCCGTTCGCGAGAGCCCCCATGCGAAGATTTTTTTCGGGGAATGGCAGGATAAAAAGTACTTTTGGAAACAGTTTCTCAGCGGCGCGTTCATCGCCATTGTCATGACGGGTCTCGACCAGAACATGATGCAGAAGAATCTGAGCTGCCGATCCCTCCGCGACGCCAAGAAGAACCTTTACTGGTTCACGGTCGTCATGCTTCTGGTCAACCTGTTCTTTGTTTCGCTCGGGGCGCTCCTCTACCATTACGCCCAGGTCAAGGGCATCGCCGTGCCCAAAAATACCGATCAGTTATTTCCCCTCCTCGCGCTGCAACACCTGGGCGCGTTTGCCGGCATCGTCTTCGTCATCGGACTGACGGCGGCCACTTTCTCCAGCGCCGATTCTGTCCTGACCACGCTGACGACTTCCTTCTGCATCGACGTGCTCGGGATCGATCGGGATTCCGGCCGGACCGAAGAGCAAACCACCCGGCTTCGGAAACAAATTCACCTGGGTTTCGCCGGGCTGTTGCTTCTGGTGATTCTGGGTTTCAAAGCGCTCAACAGTGAATCGATCATCTACGCCGTCCTGAAGCTGGCGGGATACACCTACGGGCCGCTGCTCGGATTGTTCGCGTACGGCCTCCTCACCCGGCGCCGCGTCCGGGATCGCTGGGTTCCCATCATCTGTCTGATTTCGCCGGTGTTGTGCTATGTCCTGGATCTGAAGTCGGCCGCGTGGTTTGGGGGATATCAATTCGGTTTCGAATTGCTCATGTTGAACGGACTGCTCACGGGGGCGGGTTTGTGGATCATTCGCGTGCGGGATTCAAGTGAGTGAATCCACGGCGGCAATTCACGTCCAAGGGTTGGAGGTATTTGCTTTCCATGAACCATGTGTCAACCGGCTGGGTCGATCTTCGAGAGGAAGGCCGGAGAGTTCCGCCAGGTCTTGGAGTGCGGCAGTCCTCTGCCGCTTTCGGTGCACTCGCCAAAGCGCCAGAGGGCTGGCGCACTCCAAGACGCTGGCGCGACGCCTCGGGCTCCGTTTGGTTCATGGCCCCAACCCAGGTCCTCATTGGGGAGGTGTTCGCTTTCCATGAACCTGGGTGGGGTGAGACTCCGTCGAACCCTGACTTTCCCACCGCAAAGATTCCAGGACTCGACGGAGTCGCCCCACCCCCAGACGGATTCAGGGTCCGTGCGCAGCCCGCAGATGAGCGTCCTGCCCGCGCATTCCGGCGCTCCGCCCCGAAACTCGCGCGATTCGTCCCAGAATGCTTATGAGGAAACCGAATGCAAAGCATCATTGAAACGGCAGCGTTGATTCGGTAACTATTCTGCGCTTTATGGCAGATGACAGCCAAACGGCCGGCGGCGTCCCGGCGAAGCGGAAGTACATCCGGGCAGTGGGTCCGCGTCTGCGGATCTTGCTCTTCGGCATTTTCGGCTTGGGGACGGTGTTGGGGGCCAATTCCGCCTATCTGCTCGCGATCACGTTCTGGGAGTGGTTCACCGGCTTTTCCTACCAGAATTACTTCTACCAGTTCATGTTTCTGGGGCATCTGGTGCTCGGTTTGGTGTTCATTGTTCCGTTCGTGGTCTTTGGGATGATTCACATTAAGAACTCCCACGATCGGCCGAATCGGCGGGCCGTCCGGGTGGGCTATGTGCTCTTCGCCATCAGCTTGGTGGTGCTCCTTTCCGGAGTGGCCCTGACCCGCCTGGATTTCTTCGAACTGAAGAATCCGCGCCTTCGTTCGGCGGCCTACTGGGCGCATGTGGTGACGCCGATTCTGGCGGTCTGGCTCTATATTCTCCATCGGCTGGCGGGACCCAAGATCAAGTGGCGCTACGGGCTGGGGTGGGGGGCGGCGATGGGTGGAATGGTCGTGATCATGGTGATCCTCAATGCCCAGGATCCGCGGCGGTGGAAGGTGCAGGGACCGAAAGAGGGCGAGAAGTACTTTCAGCCCTCGCTGGCCCGCACGGCCAGCGGCAATTTTATTCCGGCCCGGACTCTGATGATGGATGACTACTGTCTGAAGTGTCATGAGGACGATTACAAGGGGTGGTTTCACAGCGCCCACCACTTCAGTTCATTCAACAATAAGCCCTATATGTTCAGCGTCCGCGAGACGCGCCGGATCGCCTGGGAGCGCGATGGCAGCGTGAAAGCATCGCGCTGGTGCGCCGGGTGCCACGACGTGGTGCCGTTTTTCAGCGGGGCGTTTGACGATCCGAATTTCGATTTGGAAAAACATCCCACCTCCCAGGCTGGGATCACCTGCACGGCCTGCCATTCCATCGTCAACGTCAACAGCACCCGGGGCAATGCGGATTACACCATCGAGGAACCGATCCATTATCCCTTCGCCTTCAGCACCAACCGGGTTCTGCAGTTCATCAACCAGCAGTTGGTCAAAGCCAAGCCCGATTTTCACAAGAAGACCTTCCTCAAACCGTTGCACCGCGGGCCCCAGGCCGCCGAGTTCTGTTCCACCTGCCACAAGGTCAGCATTCCCTACGAACTCAATCATTACAAAGAGTTCCTCCGCGGCCAGAACCACTACGATACCTTTCTCCTCAGCGGGGTGTCCGGACATAATGCCAAGAGCTTCTATTATCCGCCCAAGGCCCAGGTGAACTGCTCCGGTTGTCACATGCCGCTGGCTCCGTCGGAGGATTTCGGGGCCAATTTCTTCAATCCCACCAACACCACGACTCGCTATGTCCACAGTCATCTCTTCCCGGCGGCCAATACCGGGGTGGCCCACCTTCGGGGCCAGCCCGAAATCGTCCAGGCTCATCAGGCCTTTCTCAAGGACTGCGTCCAGGTGGATCTCTTCGGTTTGAAGGAGGGCGGGGCCGTGGACGGCCGGTTGAGCGCGCCGCTGCGTCCCCAGGTCCCGACCTTGCGGCGCGGCCAGACCTACCTTCTCGAAGTGGTCCTGCGCACGATGAAGCTGGGGCATCCCTTGACCCAGGGAACCACGGACTCGAATGAGCTTTGGGTGGACGTCCGCGTGACCAGCGGTTCGCGGGTCGTGGGGCGAAACGGCGGGCTCGGCGCGTTCAACGAAGTGGATCCGTGGTCGCACTTCGTCAACACCTACATGCTCGACAAGGAGGGCAACCGCATCGATCGGCGCAACCCCCAGGATATCTTCACGCCGCTGTACAATCATCAAATCCCGCCCGGCGCCGCCCAAGTGGTGCATTACACTCTGACCGTTCCGGACGACTTGCAGGAGCCGTTGACGGTGGAAGTCCGATTTCAATACCGCAAATTCGACGCCAAATACATGCAGCACGTCTTCGGTCCGAATTTCACGAATGACCTTCCGATCACGACGATTTCCAGCGATCGTTTGACCTTTCCCGTGGAAGGCCTGGCCGCCCGGCCCGCGATCGGGCTGGCGACGAAAGAGCTCTGGCAACGCTGGAACGACTATGGCATCGGCTTGCTCCTCGAAGGGGACAAGGGCAGCGAGAAGGGCGAATTGCTCCAGGCGGCGCAGGCGTTTGGGGAAGTCGAGAAGCTGGGCCGGGCTGATGGCCCGCTCAATCTCGCTCGGGTTTATTTCAAAGAGGGCCGGCTCGATGACGCGGTGGCCGCACTGCAGCGCGCCCTCCGGTCCCAACCGCCGGCCCCACACTGGACGGTGGCCTGGTTCAATGGTCTGGTCAACAAACAGAACGGCTTTCTCGACAAGGCCATCACCGAGTTTCGCAGCATTCTTGAGGACCGCTATCCGGAGTTGGAACAGCGCGGGTTCGATTTCAGCAAGGATTACGAAGTGATTAATGAGCTTGGCCAGACATTATTCGAGCGAGCCAAAGCGGAGTCCGGCGCCGTCAACCAAGCGCGCCAGCGGGAGTTTCTCGAACTGGCTCGGACTCAGTTTGACCGGACCCTGGCGTTGGATAGCGAGAATCTGACGGCGCACTACAACCTCGCGCTGATCCATCAGTTGCTCGGCGACGAAGCCAAAGCGTCCGCCCATCGCCAGATGCATGAGCGGTATCGGCCCGATGACAATGCCCGCGACCGCGCCATTGCCAGGCAACGCCGCCAGAATCCCGCGGCCGACCACGCCGCGCAATCGATCGTCATCTATCCGCTGCAAAGAAAGCAGGCGCCGGAATTGCATTCGCCCGAACAGGCATCCACGACGGCCCGCGCCGTCCGCGTCACGGAATGAGCCTCGATCCAAAGAACAAGAACAAGGTGTTTCCTCCCAGCCCGGCGTCGCCCGACCCGGAAACGGAGGAAGTGGCCCACTACGACGACGCCATCATTGGGAGGGCGTTTCGTTGGTCGTTGATCGGCTTTATTGTTTTAGCCGCCGCCGCCGGGGCGATCCTTTATGGCCTCCGGCGCCAGCCCTCGCCGGAGCCAGCCCAGATCACCCAAATCACAGCTCCGGTGACCCGGCCGGTGGCGGCGGCGGAAATCCCCGAAGCCCGATTTACCGACGTGACCGCCGCGGCGGGGATTCGGTTCGTTCACCAGAACGGCGCTTACGGCGACAAGCTCTTGCCCGAGACGATGGGTGGCGGTGTGGCCTTCCTTGATTACGACGGCGATGGCGATCAGGATCTGCTCTTCGTGAATTCGACGTTCTGGCCGGGTCGAATGCCGGCGGGCCAAACGCCTCCGACCATGGCGCTCTATCGAAATGATGGGCAGGGTCATTTCGCCGACACCACCGCGGGGTCGGGTTTGGACGCCAGTTTCTACGGCATGGGAGTGGCCGTCGGCGATTACGACAATGACGGTCGGCCGGACGTGTTCATTTCCGCGGTTGGGGCCAACCATCTCTATCACAACCTGGGTGACGGCAAATTCGCCGACGTCACCGCCCAGGCCGGCGTGGCCGGTTCGCCCCAGGAATGGAGTGCGAGCGCCGCCTGGATTGATTTCGACAACGACGGCGATCTCGACTTGTTCGTCGGCAATTATGTCCGCTGGTCCAAGGACATTGATCTCGAAGTGGGCTACAAGCTCGTCGGCGTCGGGCGGGCCTACGGACCGCCCATGAATTTTGAGGGGACATTTCCTTACCTCTATCGGAACGAAGGCCAGGGGCGCTTTACGGACGTGTCCCAGTCGAGCGGCATCCAAGTGAAGAACCCGGCGACCAGCGTGCCCGCGGCGAAGTCGTTGGGGGTGGCGCCGGTCGATCTCGATGGTGACGGCTGGATGGACGTGGTCGTCGCCAACGACACCGTGCAGAACTTCGTCTTTCACAATCAGCGCGACGGGACGTTCAAGGAGATTGGGGCTCTGAGTGGGATCGCCTTCGACAGCTACGGCAACACCCGCGGGGCCATGGGAATTGATTCCGGGCGCTTCCGCGAGGATGACGCGCTGGGGCTGGCCATCGGCAATTTTGCCAATGAAATGACCGCGCTCTACGTGTCCCAGGGCCGGCCGTTGGAGTTCGCGGATGAAGCGATCACCCAGGGGATTGGGCCGGCCAGCCGACTCCTGCTCAAGTTCGGCATCTTCTTTTTCGATTACGATCTGGATGGACGGCTCGACGTCTTGACGGCCAACGGACATCTCGAGGAGGAGATCGGCAAGGTCCAGCAAAGCCAGCGTTACGCCCAGCCCGCGCAGTTGTTTTGGAACGCCGGCCCCCACCCCGCGGCGCGATTTGTCGCGGTGCCGCCGGAGAAGGCGGGCGGCGACCTGTTCAAACCGCTCGTCGGCCGCGGCTCGGCGTTTGCCGACATCGACGCGGATGGCGATCTCGATGCCGTGCTGACTCAAGCCGGTGGCCCGCCCGTCTTGCTGCGCAACGACCAGAACCTAAAGCGCCATTGGCTGCGCCTGAAGTTGGTGGGCCGAAAGAGCAATCGCGATGGCATCGGCGCGTGGGTCAAGGTCAACGCCGGCGGCCGCATCCTGGCCCGTCAGGTCATGCCGACGCGCAGCTACCTCGCGCAGTCGGAGCTCCCGGTCACGATTGGCCTGGGGGCGGCGGATCGCGTGGATGAAGTGCAGATTCTCTGGCCGGGCGGCGCGCCGCAGAAGATCGCGCCCGAGCAGATTCGAATCGATGGCCTCACCATCCTGGAGCAACCCGCGGAGCCCTCGCCGCCGCGCCCGGGGGTGGCACCACCCTAGAAATAATCGGTCCGCCCGTCCACGGCGTGGGAGACTTCGATCGATGCTCCCAAATGATTCAGGATTTCCCGGGTCAGATTCAGTTTCCCGTCGAGAAAATCGTCGTCATGCATCGGATCGTGGTGGGTGACGATCCAGCGTTTGGTCTTGGAGAGCGCGGCCAGCAAGCAGGCATTGGAGAGCGACGAATGACCCCAACCGATCTTGGTTCTGTATTCGTCGTTCGTGTATTGCGCCTCGTGAATAAAGAGGTCCACCCCCTGAACAAACTCCACCATTTTCTGATGCGGCACCAGGATCGGGCTCTCCGGCGTGACGAGTCGCGGCGAGCTCAGGTAACCGTAAAGAAACTCGTTGTCGCTGACGTAGGCGACGGATTTGCCCGCGGACTCGACCTTGTAGCCGACGGTCGCGGCGGGGTGATTCGTGTATTCCCAACTGATCTTCAGGTCGCCAATTTGCAGCGCCTCCCGATTCAACACCCGGAACTCGATGCTCGCCCGCATGTCCTCGAATTGCACGGGAAAATAATCGCGATCCAATTGGCCTCGAAACACCGAACTCAGGTCTTTGCCAAAGGAAGGCGCACCATGAATGATCAACTCGAAATGGGGAATGTAGTTGGGCGCGAAGAAGGGGAATCCCTGGATATGGTCCCAGTGCGTGTGCGTGATGAACAGATGAACACGTTGGGCTCCGGCTCGGGCCAACTCCAGTCCGAGATCGCGAACGCCCGATCCGGCATCGATCACGACCATCTCCTTGCCGCAGCCGATCACCACGCAGGAGGTGTTGCCGCCGTGTCGGACGAAACGAGCGCCCGAAACCGGGATCGATCCGCGGGTGCCCCAGAAGCGGATGAAATTCGCGACCGGCGGAATGCGCGGCAGATAGACCTCGGGGCTGCCGCCCGGGTTCGGGTCCGACGAGGGGATCGAATGGCCGAGGGCGTCCCCCGAGAAGAAGCGCTCCACGGCGGATAGAAATCCCTCTTTTTGAAATGGTTTGAAGATGATGTCAGAGGCACCCAACGCTCGCACCTGGTCCAAATCCGCTTTGTAGTGCTTGGTCGTGCAGACGATGACGCCGGCCGGCCGGTCTGACTGCACCTCCTTGAGCCGCCGCAACACCTCGATCCCATGAGTCTTGGGCAGCATGATATCCAAGAGGATCAAGTCGGGCTGAAAAACTTTCGCCTTGTCCAGACACGCCTCGCCATCTTCGGCCAACTCGACGCTACAGCCCCGGGCCGTCAGAAGGTTCATCATGAGAACGGCCAGCGCTTTGACATCTTCGACGACCAGGATGCGTTTTCCGGACAGGATCGATTTGCTCATATTCCACATGGACCCCGAGAGGCCAGATTGGTTTTCCGCCACAGACCGCTGATTGCCGTTAAGTCATAGCGCAAAATCAGAAGTATGGGAATAGGATTTCCGCTTCCCCCAGCCCTTCCCGGTTTCGACGCTTGCCGCGACTGGCCAGGGATGCCATAGGTGAAGGAGGCAGCGTGATCAGGACCGAACACCGTGCATGACCTAAAGAAATGGAGCGTGATCGCTTGGTGGAGTTGTCTGGCGACGGCGACGTTGCCGGCCGCAGAAGAGGGCGGTTCCGCAGTCGAAGCCGCAGCCTTGCGAGCCTGGCCGCAATGGCGCGGGCCTTGGGCGACCGGCGTGGCTCCCCGAGCGAACCCGCCGATCGAATGGAGCGAAACCCGCCATGTGCGGTGGAAGGTTGCCTTGCCCGGCAAGGGCCATTCCACCCCTATCGTTTGGGGTGAGCGAGTGTTTCTAACTCTGGCCGCGCCGGTCGGAAAACCTGTGGAGCCGGTTTACGACCACGCGCCGGGCACGCACGATAACGTTCCGGTCACTCAAGTGCATCAATTCGTCGTCCGGGCAATCAGTCGCCGCGATGGAAAAACCTTGTGGAGCCGGTGCGTGCGAGAGGAGTTTCCGCAGGAGGGCGGCCATGAGACCGGAAGCTTGGCTTCGAATTCTCCCGTCACGGATGGAGAGCGTGTCTTCGCGTTTTTCGGATCGCGCGGTCTCTATTGCTTGGACCTCAACGGGGAGATGGTTTGGCAGAAGGACTTGGGCAGGATGCAGACCTTGCATGCTCATGGGGAGGGAAGTTCTCCGGTGGTTTACCGCGATTGGCTCATCGTGAACTGGGATCACGAGAACGATTCCGTTCTCTATGCCTTGGACAAACAGACGGGCCGGGAGCGCTGGCGAGTGACGCGCGATGACAAGACTTCCTGGTCCACACCGCTCGTGGTCGAGCCGGGAGGCCAACCCCAAGTGATCATCAGCGCCACCCAACGCGTTCGGGGTTACGATCTCGCGACGGGCCGCCTGATCTGGGAATGCGCGGGTCTTTCGCGCAATGTGGTCTCCTCTCCCGTGGCCGGGCACGGCATGGTGTTTGCCGCGAACAGCTATGATTGGCAGGCTCTGCTCGCCATTCGTCTGAGCGGGGCTCAGGGCGATATCACCGACACCGATCGGGTGGCCTGGAAACTCAATCGACTCACGCCCTACGTCTCATCGCCGCTCCTCTATGATGACACCCTCTACTTCCTGCGTCACAACCAGAACATCCTCTCGCGACTGGAGCCGACCACCGGCCAACCGCGTGGCGAACCGCTCCGACTGACAGGCATCAACGACTTTATCTTCTCCTCGCCGGTGGGCGCGGCCGGGCGCATTTATGTCACCGGCCGCGACGGCGTCACCGTGGTCCTGCGTCACGACCGCGAGAATGCTCTGCTTTGCGTCAATCGGTTGGACGATGTGTTCAGCGCGTCTCCGGCGTTGGCTGACCGCGAGCTCTACTTGCGCGGGGAAAGGTTTCTCTACTGTCTGGCCGAGCCGGAAGCGCCAAATTGATCGTCCATCGGCGACCCACTCCCAATTGCCTGGCCGCTCGGATGGCCGCATACAGATCCCTGCCGGTCCGTGCGTGATGTGGCCTTCTTCTCCGAATCGCGGATCGAATTGAGAAATTTCCTGCGATTCAGAACCGGGAGGGCGCCTGGAATTTCGGAAGGGCCATGGCGTCAGAGGTCTTTGAGCAGATCGCCGTGGGGTGCGTTATCGTTGTTCCAGCGGCGGAGCGCGGGCTCGATACGGTCGAAGAGTTTCTTCTCTTTGATGTTCTCGACGTGGCCGTCGCAGAACACGAGGTTGTAGGACTCGTTGTGCCGCTGTTTCGTCCCCTTGGTGATCCCTTCCCGGCCCGGCCAACTCGGCGTCAGCATGTTGTTGTGGGAATTGATGTCGATCAGGGCGGCTCCGCTATAGGTGGCCGGTCCGTTGATCTGATAAAACACCTTGAGCAGGCTGGGGGCGACCCAGATCAACGTGGCGTCTCCGAAAGCGATCATATCGCTCGGAACCTTGACTCGCGAAGCCGGCAGGGGTGCGATGGCGTCGGATTCCGGGACCAGCGACTCGACATTGGCAAACCGTCCTCCCAGCCCCAGTTCATGAGGATAGAATTCGACGCCGTTGGCGTTGTAACCATAGCTGCCCAGCGGGGTGGCGAATTCATTGCCGTCCACGGTCAGCCCGCGATAGTCGGGGCACCGGTAGAGGCCATCCTTCCATCCGCTCGAAACATAGGACCGCAATCGATTATTCCAAAACTCATTCGAGTAGGCGTCCGGATCGAAGTAATAGACGGGATACCGATCAAAGTCGTCCACGTACATTTGCAGTGCGATGCCCAACTGCCGCAGATTGCTCTTGCACTTGGCCGACCGGCCAGCCGCCTTGGCCTGGGACAATGCGGGCAGGAGCATCGCCGCGAGGATGGCGATGACGGCGATCACGACCAGTAATTCGATCAACGTAAACCCTCCACCCAGGGTCAGACCGGGCCGCCGCGTCGGGTATGGGCGGGACGCCAGCGCAGGCAGGGGTGCCGGAGTGATCGAGCGCTGACAAATAACCGTCACATGACAGAGGAGCGCGTTCGCGCTAATTGCTCAGCGCCACGACCCGGTAAAAGCGAGTCGGACTGCCGAGAAAGTTCGAGTCGATCAAGAAATTGTCGGTCGTCTGACTGCCCAGCGTCTTCCAAGAACCCGGGTTCGCCGGATCTCCCGTGTACTCAATGCGGTAAGCCTTGGCGCTGCCAATCCGATCCCAATTCAGGAGGATCTTGTCCTTGCCCAGAGTGATCTTGAATCCGGTGACGCCGTCCGGCGGGCGCTCGCCCGCCCCATGATTGGTCTCGAAGAGCCGAACAAAACTGGCCGCGACGGCAAAGTCATTGGACGGAGGTTGGGTTTCCTGTTTGGAAGTGATCTGGACGGCGATGCCGTGATCCTCCATGAGGAAGTAGTAGTTCCGAACGTATTCGGTCGCGACGGTGAAGAAGCCGTCGCCCAAACCGAGATCGACTTGAACGTCGTAGGTGACGAGCTCGTTGACGCGCAGCCCCTCGCCAAAACCGAGTCCGGGCAGGTTGATGATCCCGAACGCGTCCACCGTCGCGGTCGAGGAGTAGTTGAAAACCGCCGGGATGCTGAACGATCCGCCCGTGTCTTCCGGATCGTCGGGATCAGGACCGGTGTCGATCGTAAAAATTTCCGTGGTGTAGCTCGTCGCTGTCGCCCACGTGTCTTTGTACCGGATCGTCTCCGGGAAATCCAGGATCGGGGTCTTGAACGGGGTGGAAGGTTGCGCTCCGCTGAAGGTGATATCATAGAAACCGTAGGTCCGGCGGCCCAGTCCGGGCACTTGCTCGAAGTAGAGCCAAGCCCGCGCGCCGTCCAATTCCGACGTCTTGCGCTCCGCCACTTTGGCTTTGCCGAAATCCGCCCCGTGCCCACTGTCCGTCACGCTCACATAATCGAAGCGATAGATCTGATCCTTGGGGCCATTCACGAAGTCCCAGACCTGTGGTCCGCCCGTCGTCCCGAGCCGTCCCGCCACCGGGGCGTCGTTCTTGTTCGCATACGCCCGGTAATACTGGCCGAGCTGATTGAACATATCGGAGGCCGTGATAATCACTTGGCCGTGCACTCCGCCAGAAGTGGCGAGAAGGGCGGAAAATGCTCCCACCTTCAGGGCATCGTCGAGTAGTCTCATGCGCATAATCAGTCAGTCAGGTTAGCCGTTCGGTCTTCGGTCGTTCGCGATCTGGGACTCCCGAACGGTAATCGGAATCTCGCGAATTGCAATCGTTCACAATGGGTCCAGATGACCGCAGATCTCGGTCCGGAGCGCGACTGTTCTTGAATATCAAACACGCGGCCGTTCTTTCACCCAATCGCGCTCCTCGCGGCCACGATAACCAATTCCTGTCATCGCACCTGATACCTTCCACCCGTTCGGGTCGGGATTGAATTTAGCAGAACCTGTACCGCCGCCTCATGGCCCGGGCCCGCGACGTGTCATGCTTCGACCCTTTTGCTGCGCAAGCAGTACGGCGACCTCAGGCAAATCGAGTCGGGCGTGCCGTCAACCCCAAGCGCGCGGATCTCACGCGTGTCGAGACCAAGGATCGGAGTTGGAGATCCCGAGGGCGGCGACGGGATGAACAGAGGATCGACCGCTCGATTCACCGCCGGGGAGCGTGATCTTCGCCACGTCGATGGACCGGATCGTCCGAAGATTGCCGGGGGGGATCGAGTCGTTCGAGCTCCCGGCGCCGGCCTAATTCCGTTTGGACCTTTTCAACAGGTCATAGGCTCTTTGCGCGTTTGGATCGCCGCGCTCGATGGCTTTGATCAGATTCTGTTCCAGCGAGATCATGGAGCTTTGGATGGCCATGCCCTGTTCGAGGGAGACGTTCGGAGCCGATTTGGCCGTGTGGAGGGAAACGACCGCCTTCTCGTATTCTCCTTGGCGCATTGCTTCGGCGGCGGCCTTGGCGCTGTCTTTGCCCGCGCCATTGGCATTTTGGAAGGCCTGCTCAAGCTGAGAACCCGCTTGAGCTGGGGTCTGAGTCTTGACGGGGTCCGCGTCTTTCGATTCGCCGCACCCGGTCAACAAAGCGAGCGCGCAGAGGGCGGTGGCCGAGATAGGCGAGAGCAAGGAGGTGATTTTCATGGTCGGTGGCGTCGGAGAGTGGCTCGTGATCGGACGAACGGGTCGGGGAATGTTATTCTCCCGTCTTCGATCCGGGATTGCACCAGAAGCGTCCCGGTCGATTCCCTCGGAACCCTCCGATCCCGGCTTCCTGGTAATAGGCCCGGAATTTGATGTACTCGGCGTGCCCGCCAAACATGCCCATGTCCGAGCCGATGGAGTGTCTCGAGGTGACCCCTTCGTTCGGTTGGCTCGAAGCGTTGTCCCAATTGGAGGGCTGCTTCTCGTCGGCTTCCCAATACATCATGTAATCGGCCTGAAACTGGTTCATTTTGTAGGTGCTGCCGATGGCTTTGGGGCCGGTGCCGTATCCGGAGACGGCTCCATTCATGACGTAGCTTCCCACCTGCATTTCCCTCTGTCGAAACAGGGCTGTATTGGTGCGATCGCTCGGGCACCAATAGATTTCCTTGGTCGAGTGGTACTGCCAGAGCTGGCCCAACTCGACCGTGTGCTGTGGCTTGTTGGTCTGTTTGCGCGTGTACATCCAATTCGGCAAATCGAAGGTGCCCGAGCTCCACGAGGTGTAGGGCAGCGTGTCGTTGTTGTCCGTCACATACATGTGAGTGCTCAACAGGATTTGCTTCATGTTGCTCAGGCACTTGGTGCGCTGAGCTTTCTCTTTGGCCTTCGAGAGGGCGGGCAAAAGCATACCGGCCAGAATCCCGATAATCGCTATGACCACCAGCAATTCGATGAGGGTGAAGGCCCGTTGCGCGAGGAAGCGTCGCGCCAGACCGCAAATGGAAGATTTCATAGGCCTGCGAAAACTGGATTGTTTTGAGATTGAGATCGAAGGAAGTTAATCAGCGGGCCCTCCACCTGTCAACCATTGCCCAACGCCCCCCAGCAATTCAATTCTCATTTTGACAAGTATGTAGTCCCGGCTTCAGCCGGTCGCCCCGTGAAAACCGGCTGAAGCCGGGACTACCTGCGTGGAACGGACCGTGTCCTGAGTCAAAATGAGAACTGCTGGATAGCCGTGGTGTTTTTCGACGGGAAACCCCGTTTCGATGCCCCAGCGGTGGCGGGCCCCCAGGTGACAGCGCGCGGGCACGTTGTTCCGGTGCAGGGGTTGGTGCTCCAGCACCTTCAGGCACGCCGTGACTTGGTGCGACCCCGAGGCCGTCACCCACTCCCAGTGCTCGCAAATCGTTCGAGCCAACTCCAGGCGGCTCAGCCCAGAACACAACCGCACCGTCTGCCGGGCCGCCTCCAACTCCGCGGGCGTGATCTGCCGACCGCCCCAGACTGCACTCGCCATCCTTTCAGTTGCTCTTGCCAAAGCGTCCTGTTCCTCCAGACCACCTGGAGGCGACGCTGCTGTCTCAAAGGCAATCTTTGGTGTCTGGCAGATTTTTGCGAAAAACTTCTTCCCCCTTCCCTCAAAAAGGCCTGTCACCGTTGGTTTTCCCGTGTTGTGCGTCAGGGCTGGGGCGAATCCCCGTCGATAAACAACACCTCGACCCATGTGCAAGCCCGCCAACGCCTCTCCCAGGATCGCTCGCAACATAGTACGAGCGGGCTCCCTTGGCCGCCTTTGCCGCTGCGGGGCGCGGTGACACGCCTGCACGCCCGGCGCAAAGTGGACTTTCGCTGAGTCCGGCGGCTGGCCCAAGTAGGGGTTCGCTCGGGTGCGACGCTCCAGTGTCGGTCGGTCAGTTACTTCTTGGTTGCGATGGGTCGAATCTTGATGTTGCGGAAGGAGACTTCGCCGTGATCCCCCTGGAGAGCGAGATAGCCGGTGCCGGATTTGGCAAAGAGCGGCATCTTGCCGAACTTGCTCTTGGCCACGCGGGCTTTGAAATCTTCGCTGCCCAGCACGTATTCGACATATTTCACTCCGTTTACTTCATGCACGCATTTTTCCGGGCTGATGATGATGCGAATGCGGTTCCACTGGCCGGCGGGTTTGGTGGCGTCGAGGGGTTTGCCGGATTTTGGGTCAATCGCTGGCTGGTAGAGCGCGTAAAGCCAGCCGCACCGTTGCGGATCGGTGGCTTTGGCGTTGTCCTCGAGCTGTATTTCGGGTCCGGTCGCCCAGGCGGCGTTTCCTTCATCCGTGACATGGTACATGATGCCGCTGTTGCCGCCTTCGGAAATGTTGTAATCAAGCTGCAATTCGAACGAGTCAAACTTTTCGGTGGTGACGAGGTCGCCGGCGTTGTGGGGATCGACGCAGACGAGAGCGCCATCCTTCACTTGCCAGCCGGGGCGGATGCCCTCGCGCTTGAAGTTGTGCCAGCCTTTGAGTTCTTTGCCATCAAAGAGGAGTCTCCATCCAACGGATTTCTCCTCGGCGGTGAGAGTGTTGATCTTCGGATCCTCGGCGGCGTTGGGACGAAGTGTGCCGGCCGCGGTCAGAAGAAGTGCGAGCAAAAGGATTGGTTTCATGGCGTCAGAGATTACACGACTTGCTCTGAATCGACAATGAGAATGCGAGCTGAATTCGCGCGCCCGAGCGGACTCAAATTAGAAGAGGCCGCGGAGCAAATCGAAGGGGAGAGAAAATGAGGTTGATCGCTGACTCATGGAGAAAAGACACCGGAAATCGGTGTGAATGAACGCCACTGCGAGGTTGGGCTTGTCCCCAGAACTGGTGACTGGCGAAGAACACTGATTGGGGTAGCCTAGTGATGTGTTAGCGCACTATGTTCTCAGGTGCGTTTGTGTGAAAAGGCCGGACCTGTTTGTCCGGCCTTTCTCTTTTCAAGGTGGCGAAGGCCGGGCCGGTAGGTTTAGAACCGGCTGCATCTGCTGCAGAAGAGCCGATTGAATTAGATGATAATAGGACCTGACCCCTTGTAGCTAGGGCAACACGACCGGACGGCCTTCCCGGACGGATTCATAGGCTGCCATTGCCGCCATGAACGACTTCCGAGCATCCCGGATGGTGGCGATCGGCGGCCGATCGTTCTCCAGGCAATCGATCAGATGATCGAGCGGCATGGGGACTCCCGGCGCCAAAAGGTCCGCCGCCTGTCTTTCGAAAATCCAATTGGAGGCTCCGGAGGCGAGGACGGCTCGTCCCGGGTCGCGGAAGAATTGCTCGATGATTTCTCCACGGCTTCCGATGACTTCAAGCCTGACGACGCTGTTTTGTTTTGGAGACGGACCGGTCTTCCGCGGCGCGTTGATCGTCCAGGATCCCTCCAATGTTGCGATGATCCCGTTCGCGAAAGTGAAAACCGCCAGGCCCCAGTCTTCCACTTCAATGTCCTTGTGCACTAGATTCGCCGTCTTTGCCTCGACCTTCACCACCTCGCTTTGCGCCAGCCATCGAAGCATGTCCAGCCAGTAGATTCCTTCGTCGATGAGCGCTCCGCCCGGCACATGCTTGGGATCCGCAAACCATCCCGGCTGGCCCGAATGATGCCAATCCTCGGCGATGGACCAGCGGCTGGTTTGGTGCATGACGACGATGTCGCCAATCTCGCCTTGCTCGAGGCGCGATTTCAATTCCGAGGATCGCAATCGCATGATTCCTTGAAAAGGCACACAGACCACACCCGCGGCCTCGACGGCTCGAACCATCCGCTCCGCTTGATCCAGGGTCATCGCCATCGGTTTGCCCAGGATCAGGTGCTTGCCCGCGCGGGCAGCCTGGATTGCCAGATCCGGGATTTCGGAAACCCGGCTGGCGATTTGCACAATATCGATGTCATCACGCTGGAGAAGTTCCGAGCAGTCCGCGCACCCTTCGACGCCGAAGGCACTGGTAAAGGCGTCGAGTTTTGTGGAATCGCCGCACGCGACCGCCACCAATTCGGCTTTGCGATATTCCGGCAGGGCGCGCGCCAAGGCATAAGCCGAATACCAGTGATCCAGACCCAGAAGGGCCACGCGCCACGTTTTTGGTTTCATGGTTCTCTTGTCGTTAATCGCCGCACCAAGCTCACGTCGGCAGCGGCGGATGGGTCAGCACCCTCATGTGAGTCTGTCCGGCCAGATCCACGACCGGCCACAGTCCATGCTTGGTGTTGGCCGTCAGATGGATCACTCCGAGCGGAAGGTGCGGCGGCGCCGGCTCGACCAGGGTCTTGCCATCCAGTGCCAGGAACGGCAGCGCCCGGTTACACATCCAATTGCACTGGGCCGGCAGCAGGGCGGCGGGCAGCTTTTCGTGGCGGACAGCATAATTGAGCGCCGTTTGCTCGGCAAAAAAGAAGGGTTCCTGGAGCCGCTGGAGGACCGCGGCCAGATGTTTGTGCCACACGCCCCAGTGCGGCGCGGCGCCAGCGGCGACAAACACCCCGCTATTGAGCAGAGAATGATGGATTTGAGTGGCCGCCACCTCCTGTCCAAAGCAGGTATTGTAGCACGTGAACAGAAAATCGAGGACGGGCGTTTGAGCGTAGAACCCCGAATAGGAGCGATGGACCTCGGGGACGACGGCAAACGACCATTGTCTCGCGGACGCGGCGAGCGCCCGGATGGCTTGCCAATCCTGAACCCAGCAATCTGCGTCCAGCCAAACATAGAGCTCATAACCGGGGAAATAGCGCGGCAGATGAGGCCGCGCGGTCATGGCCTTGAAGGTGGCCGGCGCCGGTTGACGGAAGTGCGCGAGCGAGTAGTCCCAGCCGGGGGCGACGACGATGGCACCGCAGCGGCGCAGCCTTTCGAGTTGTTCCGGCGCCAGCCCAAAGTCGAGGACGCCGATCGAAACGCCTTCTTTGCGAGCCGACGATTCGATCGAATGCAGCAATCCGCTCAAGAGCGGCCAATAGCCGGCGTCGGCACCGGAAATGAGAATGGTTCTGCCAAGCGGAGTCTGCGTTCCGGCCATGGACGGAGGGTAAGGCAGGCAAAAACGTTGCGACAAGGAGAAATCTCCCGCGCGATTGCGCCGGAATGAGGCGCCCCACGGCTGCACGGTTTCATGGGCGCGAGGGGCCGGCGTCGTCCGGAGATCGCTCCGTCTGAATCGACTTCGGAAAACGGGTGGATTATCCTTTCCTGATTTCCCGCATTCCTGTTTCAATCTGGGCCTCAATGAAACTCTTGGTCATTGGATCGGGTGGGCGCGAGCACGCCCTGGTATGGAAACTGGCCCAATCGGGCCACGTCACCCAAATGTGGTGTGCCCCGGGGAATGCCGGGATGGCTGAGGAACGGTTGGCCAAGAACCAGGCCTTGGTCGAGGGGGTGGAGGTGGGGGCGGAAGACCTGCCGGGATTGCTCGCGTTCGCTCTCGAGAAGAAGCCAGACCTGACCGTGGTCGGGCCGGACAATCCGCTGGCGGCGGGAATTGTCGATTTGTTCCAGGGCCGGGGACTGCGCATTTGGGGGCCGAATCAGAAGGCCGCCCGGTTCGAATCGTCGAAGGTCTTTGCCCAGAACTTCATGATGCGGTTCGGCATTCCCACCGCCCGAGCGGGAACGTTTTCCGACCCCGATGCGGCCAAGGATTTTGCGTCCGCGCTGGGGTGGAGCTGCGCCGTGAAAGCGGACGGACTGTCGCTCGGGAAAGGGGTTCTGATCTGCCGGGAGGCGGCCACCGCCCGAAAGGCGATCGACGATATTCTGGTTCGCAAGGTGTTCGGCGCTTCCGGCGAGAAGATCGTGATCCAGGAGTTGCTGGAAGGGATGGAAATCTCGCTGCACGCCCTGTGCGATGGTCAGAGCGTTCACCTCTTCCCGACCTCGCAGGATCACAAGCGGGCTTTGGATGGAGACCTGGGACTGAACACGGGTGGGATGGGGGCCTATTCACCGACGCCGTTTCTCAACGCGGACCAATTGGTGAAAGTGAACGAACGAATTCTGCAGCCGTGGCTGGCGGGGTGCGCGGAGGAAGGAATTGATTTTCGGGGCATGTTGTATCCTGGATTGATGTTGACGCAGGACGGCCCGAAGGTTCTGGAGTTCAACGCCCGCTTCGGCGATCCCGAGGCTCAGGTTTATTTGACCCGCCTTCAGAACGATCTGGTGGAGCTCCTGGATGCGAGCGTTAACGGCACTCTCGACCGGGTCAAACTCCGCTGGAAATCCGGAGCCTCGGTCTGTGTGGTGATGGCGTCCTCGGGTTATCCCGGAACTTACCGCAAAGGCCGGCCCATTGCGGGATTGAATGAGATCGCCGGCGACGCCGCGGTGAAGGTGTTTCACGCGGGCACCCGGCGTCAGGGCGCGCGCATGCTCACGAACGGAGGGAGAGTTTTAGGTGTCACGGCGTGGGCCAAGGGGCTTGAACAGGCGCGCGAGGCGGCTTATGGGGCCGTGGCCAAGATTCAGTTCGAGGGAGCGTATTTTCGGCGTGATATCGCGGCCAAAGCGTCGCGAAAGAAATGAGAATCCGGACACAATTATGAGTTATTGGCGAAATCTTCGAATCATAACCACGGCTCTGGGCAGCTTGGTCTTGTTCCATCCGGAGCATTTGGCTGATGCGGCCGCCGCGGAGGCGAATCCTTGGCCGGATTTCCAGGAGGTTTACAGCCTCATTCGCTCCAATGTGCCGGGGTTGAGCGCGGCCGATCTGAATCGGGCCGCCGTCGCCGGCTTGCTGGATCAGTTGCAGAACCGCGTGGCCCTCGTCACCAATGCCCCTGGAGCATCCCCACCCGCCTCGCGTCCGCTGCTGAGCAAGACCGAGATCGTTGAAGACGCCTACGCCTATTTGCGGTTGGAGCGGGTCGAAGCCGGCGCATCCAAGGCGGTGGCGGAGGCCTGGAAGGAATTGCAGGCGAAAAAGAAAGTGAATGGAATCGTGCTCGACTTGCGGTTGGCCGAGGGGCGCGATTATGCCGCGGCGGCGGAAGTGGCCGATCTGTTTCTTAAGGCCGAACAGCCTCTGCTGCGGTTGGGGAGTTCGATGGTCCGTTCGACCGCGAAGACCAATGCCATCTCCCAACCCTTGGCGCTGCTCGTGAATCGCCGGACCTCCGGTGGCGCGGAGGTGCTGGCGGCTTTGCTGCGTCAGGCGGAGATCGCTTTGATCATCGGGGCTCCAACGGCGGGGCAGGCTCATCATTTCAACGAGTTTGTCTTGAGCGGAGGCCAGCGATTGCGCGTGGCGGTCGGCTCCATCCAGCTCGGGGATGGGAGCTCTCTGCCGGAGTCGGGATTAAGTCCGGATATACGGGTGGACGTCAGCGCCGAAGATGAGAAGAAGTACCTCGATGACCCGTACCGGGAGATTCCCCGAATGCTCGCCGAGGCTCTGCGGAACGCTCGAAACGGGCTGAGCGTCGCGAGTGCGGGGACCAACCGCCCGCCCCGGCGGCGGATCAACGAGAGCGAATTGGTGCGGATGCGGCGGGAAGGGCTTGATCTCGAGGGGGATTCCGAGCCCGTCCCGGCCGCTGAACCACCGGGCAAACCGGTCCTCCATGATCCAGCCTTGGCTCGGGCGATCGATTTCTTGAAGGGACTGGCCGTGGTGCGGAATCGGCGCTGATTTCCCGGTTGACGATTTCTTCGGTGCGCCCCACTTTGGATGCGTTAGCGGAAGCATGAAGACGATACTTTTCGTATGCACGGGCAACGTCTGCCGCAGTCCCATGGCCGAAGGACTTTTTCGCCAGGCCGTGCGGGGACAAGGCAACTACCTGGCGCTGTCGGCCGGAGTTGGCGCGGTCGATGGTCATGCGCCCAGCCCGCATGCCGTCCGGGCTCTGAAGGAATTGGAGGTTGATATTTCGAATCAACGCAGCCAGATGTTGACGGCGGAGCTGGTCGAGAAGGCGGACTACATTTTCGGGATGACCCATGGTCACGTGGACGCGGTGACGATGCTTTATCCGCAAGCGGCCGAAAAGGTGTTTTTGCTGAGAGAATTTGACGACACGGTGGACGTTTTTGAAAGGGATATTTCCGATCCCATTGGCGGCTCCTACGACGTCTATTTGACCTGCCGCGATCAGATTGAACAGGGGATTGCCGCGATGCTGAAGTTTATGGAACAGACCTCGATGGATGCCGATGTTAACCATACGTCCGCCAAGATGTTGAAGATGACGATCGGTTCCGACCACGCCGGTTTTGTCTTGAAGGAAGCGCTCAGGGAGGACCTGATTCGGCGGGGGGTCGAGGTGGTGGATTGCGGAGCCAACTCGGCGGACTCGAGCGATTACCCGGACTTCGCCCAGGCGGTCGCTAAACAAGTCGCGGCCGGGCGGAGCGATTTCGGATTGCTGGTTTGTTCGACCGGCATCGGCATGAGCATATCCGCCAATAAAGTGGTGGGCATTCGAGCGGCCTTGGTTTTCGATGAGGAGATGGCGATTTTGGCGCGGCGGCACAACAACGCGAATGTCCTTTGCCTGGGACAGCGAACGACTCCACCGGAGCAAGCCAAGAAGATCCTGGATGCTTTTCTGAACGCCCCATTCGAGGGAGGACGCCATGACCGCCGGGTCAAGAAGATGGAGACGCCGCGCCCAGAAGCCCTTGAATTGGCGGTGGTGGATCCGGAGATCGAGGGGGCGATTCAGGCGGAACGGCAGCGTCAGCAGCAAAACATCGAGCTGATTGCCAGTGAGAATTTCACGAGTCCGGCGGTGATGGAGGCGCAGGGTTCGGTTTTGACGAACAAATACGCCGAGGGCTACCCGAAGAAACGCTGGTACGGTGGGTGTGAGCATGTCGATACGGTGGAGCAAATGGCCATCGACCGCGCCAAGGCTCTCTTTGGAGCTGAGCATGCGAATGTCCAGCCGCACTCGGGCAGCGGTGCGAACATGGCGGTGTATTTTGCTTTCCTCAAGCCCGGGGACAAGATGCTGACCATGGATCTGAGCCACGGCGGGCATCTCACGCACGGCAATCGGGCCAATTTCTCGGGCAAGTTTTTCGAGATCGTTCATTATGGGGTTCGCCGGGAGGATGAACGCATCGATTACGATCAACTTGCCCAATTGGCTCGGGAACATCGTCCTCGGATGATCACCGTCGGAGCTAGCGCCTATCCGCGGCAGATCGATTTTGCGCGCATGGGTCAGATTGCCCGTGAAGTGGGGGCGATGTTGCTGGCGGATATTGCGCATATCGCCGGTCTGGTCGCCACCGGCTTGCATCCCAGCCCGATGGAACATGCCGATTTTGTGACCACGACGACCCACAAGACGCTGCGCGGACCGCGCGGGGGACTGATTTTATGCCGGGAGAGGTACGGCAAGGAGATTGATTCGCAAACCTTCCCGGGAATTCAAGGCGGTCCGCTCATGCATGTGATCGCTGCCAAAGCAGTCTGTTTTCATGAGGCGATGCAGCTCGGCTTTAAGGCTTATCAGGAGCAGATCATCAAGAATGCCCGGGCGCTGGCCGACGGCTTGAAACACAACGCGTTTCGCCTGGTCAGTGGCGGCACCGATAACCACCTGATGCTGGTCGATGTCGGCGCGAAGGGCGTGACGGGTAAGGAGTGTCAGGCGGTGCTCGATGAGGCTGGGATCACGGTGAACAAGAACACGATTCCCTTTGAAACGCGCTCTCCTTTCCAAGCCAGTGGCATCCGGCTGGGTACGCCTGCAGTCACGACCCGAGGAATGCGGGAACCGGAAATGGCGGCGATTGCGGACATGATAAGCGAAGTGCTCTTGGATATTAAAAGCCTTGACGGAGCCCACAAGGTGCGCGAACGTGTTCGCGATTTAACCGCAAGTTTTCCCTTGCCGTACTAATTTATACAGTCTCGGAAGACCCTCGGAAGCTGTCCCGGTTTGATGTTGATCGAGACCGAAGGAGTTTTCCGTTTTTGACGCTCTAACCATTGTTTTGACGTCGGCCGTTGAGCGTTGTTATTTCGCCGAAACCAAACCCGATCCCGAAGTTATGCCCAAAGCCACCAAAAAAGCTGTCAAGCAGAAGGCGGCAGCGAAACCCCGAGTCAAGGCCGTACCACCGGTTGGCGACGTTGGCAATGTTGGCGCCGCGGCTGAGCGTTCGCCAGTGACTCTCCACGAGGCTCCGGCTCCGTACGTGGCCGCTTCTGATCCCGCCGCGGCAGGTGACTTGGTCCCAGCCCAACCGAAGATTTCTTCCATCCCCAAGGTGAAGGTTGAAGAACCGGAGCCGGAGGCTCGGACGGAAAGGGAATCCACTGCGGCGACGATCAATATCAGCCAGTTGCAGGCTATGTCGATGGCCGACCTGAACCAGATGGCGAAGGGGATGGAGATCGAGAACTTCGGGACGATGAAGAAGCACGAAGTGATCTTCCAAATCCTGCAGAAGAATGCCGAGCGCAGTGGTATCTTGTTTTCCGAAGGTGTTCTGGAAATTCTGCCCGAAGGCTTTGGATTCTTGCGGTCGCAAAGCTTCAATTACCTGCCCTGCCCTGAAGATATCTACGTCTCGCCCTCGCAAATCCGCCGTTTTGACCTTCAGACGGGCGACTTGGTCGCCGGCCAAATTCGTCCCCCCAAAGAAAAAGAGAGATTCTTCGCCCTGTTGAAAGTCGAGGCGGTAGGGAAGGAAGATCCGGACAAGGCCAAAGACAAGACCCATTTCGATAATCTGACACCTCTTTTTCCGGAGAAGCGGCTCATTCTCGAGACCGCGGCGGATGAGCTTTCCACGAGGGTTCTCGATTTGGTTTGTCCGATTGGCAAAGGGACCCGCGGTTTGATCGTCGCCCCTCCGCGAACCGGGAAAACCGTTCTGCTGCAAAAGTTGGCTAATGCCATTTTGAAGAACAATCCCGAGGCCTATCTGTTCATCCTTCTGATCGATGAACGACCGGAGGAAGTCACCGATATGGAGCGGACCTGCAAACCGGCCGAAGTGATCAGCTCGACGTTCGACGAACCGCCGGAACGACACGTTCAGGTCGCCGAAATGGTGATCGAGAAGGCCAAACGCATGGTGGAGCACAAGAAGGATGTGGTCATCTTGCTCGATTCGATCACGCGTTTGGCCCGCGCCTATAACACGGTCCAGCCTCACTCGGGCAAGATCCTTTCCGGAGGTGTGGATGCCAACGCGCTGCACAAGCCGAAACGGTTTTTCGGAGCGGCCCGCAACATCGAGGAGGGCGGTTCATTGACCATTATCGCCACTGCGCTGGTCGATACCGGATCGCGTATGGATGAGGTTATTTTCGAGGAGTTCAAGGGAACCGGAAACATGGAGGTCAGTTTGGATCGCCACTTGGTGGATCGCCGCATCTTCCCCTCGATCAATATCGAATTGTCCGGAACCCGGAAGGAAGAGCTGCTTTATCATCCGGATGAATACAGCCGTGTGGTCATCCTGCGACGCGCCTTGACGGGCGTGCCCCCGGTCGAAGCGATGGAATTGATGTTGAACAAGCTGAAGAAGACCCGGAGCAACATCGAGTTTCTGCTTTCCATGGGAATGGGCTGATCGGCGACGGTGGAAGCGGCCGGAATTTCGGCCTTGGTTTTGGCCTAATCGGGCCGTAACCTCCTCGGGCCGAGTTTAGCTCCGCAGATTTTGGCCGGCTTTGGGCGGAGCGACTCATGAATTTCTTGTCGAATGCGTGGCCGAAGCATTCCGCGCGTCTGGAATTCAGGGCTTTCGGCCGGAGGCGGGCGCGGGTTGCTTCAGCAAGACTTGCGGAGGGGCTGATCCTCACGCCGGGCGTTATGGGCGACGGCATTATTTGGTGCCGCTGCTTGCAGAATAGATTAACGAAATGTAAGAGTATCATTCATGAAATTGAAGTCAGGTATTTGGATTCGGGGTTCACGCACAAATTGGAGTGGAGTGTCTTTCGGCCTCCTCCTGATGCTTCTCGGCGGATGCAGCCAGTCCGAGAACCGGACTTATAGCGTCCCAAAGGAAAAGGTGGCCGCGGCCCAACCCCAAATCCATTGGGTCGCTCCAGCGGGTTGGACAGAACAGCCGGTTGCGGGCATGCGAGTGGGTAGTTTTGCCGTCGCAGGCCAAGACGACCAGAAAGCCGACGTCTCGGTCATTCCGTTGTCGGGGGCGGCGGGAAGCGATCTCGAGAATGTGAACCGATGGCGGGCGCAGGTTGGATTAGCTCCGTTGACCGCGGAGAAATTGGCCGAGTCCAAAGAGAAGGCCGTTATTGGAGGTGCCGAAGGCTCGCTTTTTGAAATGGCCGGATCCAGCCCCGAAACGGGCAAACAAGCCCGCTTGATCGGTGCGATCCTGGCGAAGGGCGAGACCACATGGTTTTTTAAGATCCTGGGCTCGGATGTTCTCGTTACGGAACAGAAACCCGCGTTTCAACAGTTTCTGAAGTCGGTTTCATTTGCCGAGGCGCCCGCTCCCACTCACGTTCATTCGGCTGAACCCGCCGGCGCCACGCCACCGAATTCCGGTCTGCCTCCAACCGCTGACGCAAACCCCATGCTGCCCAAATGGGAAGTCCCGGCGGGTTGGCGGCCGCAGACTCCTGGGACGATGCTTCTGGCCCGGTTTTCACTGGGTGATCCCGCGTCCGGCAAGGCGGACTTGACCGTGAGCGCTTTTCCAGGCGACGTCGGAGGATTAACCGCCAACATCAATCGCTGGCGCAGCCAACTCGGCTTAGGGCTTCTCGAGGCGGCCGACGTGCCGAAAGTGACATCGCCATTGGAGGTGAGCGGAGAAAAGGTGACCTTGGTCGAGATGACCAACGGAAAGCCGGGAGCGGCGCAACCCGCGAATCGCATTCTGGTGGCAATTTTGCAGCGCGACGGACAGACGTGGTTCTTCAAGCTTTTGGGGGACGACGGTCTGGTGACCCGGGAAAAGCCGGCGTTTCTTAAGTTCGTTCAATCCATCCGTTTTCCTCATGCTTGACCGCTTTATCAGCATCATCACGTCGTTGCGCCTGACCTTCGCGTGCTTGGTCGCGGCGTTGATTTTGGTGTTCGCCGGCACCCTCGCCCAGGTCAACCTCGGCCTTTATGTCACTCAAGAACAGTACTTCCGAAGTCTGTTCGTGCTCTGGAAACCGCCGGGCACAGACCTGAAGATCCCGATTTGGCCGGGGGGATATCTGCTCGGGTGGGTGTTGCTGGTCAATCTGATCGCCGCCCATTTCAAGAGGTTCAAGCTATCGAAGAAGAAGATCGGGCTCTGTCTCATTCACCTCGGTTTGATCCTTCTTCTGGTTGGCCAGTTCATGACCGAGCTTTTTCAGGTGGAGAGCTTCATGCGGATCGAAGAGGGCAAGACCAAGAACTACAGCGAGGATGGCCGAAAGAACGAGCTGGCCATTATGGATGTTTCGAATCCCGACCGCGACGAAGTGGTTTCGATTCCCGAGGCTCTCTTGGTGCCGCAGAAAGAAGTCGCACCGAAGCCGTTCCCATTTACTTTGCGGGTCAAGGAGCATTTGGCGAATTCGACGCCGGGCGGACCGATGGTGCCTAGTGCGGGCAAACGGCTGACGGCAACCCAAGGAGTGGGTCAGCGTCTGCCGTTCGACCAAGTTCCGCCTACCGCGAAAATGAACGACGAGAACAAGCCGGCCATTTTGCTGGAGGTGCTAACTCCGAAAGGCACTCTGGGGGAGTGGACGGTTTCGACGTGGCTGACGAAGTCTCCTTGGAATGAGGCTTTGCGCGGGCAATTGGGAGCGCAGATCGGCTCCGCGCTCGATCGCCCTCAGCAATTCACCCACGAGGGGCGCACCTATCAGCTCGCGCTCCGTCCAGTCCGTCATTACAAACCCTATTCTGTCCAACTCCTCGATTTCACCCATGCGCGGTATAAGGGGACTGATATTCCGAAGGATTTCTCGAGCCGGGTCCGGCTGACGAACGCCGCGACAGGCGAGGATCGCGAGGTTCTGATCTACATGAACAATCCCCTGCGCTACGGTGGAGAGACTTATTATCAAGGGGGGTTTGAACCGGGCGACACGGTTTCCATTCTTCAGGTTGTCCGCAATCCGGCGTGGCTGACTCCCTACTTCTCCTGCATCTTGGTGGGAGTCGGACTGCTGGTGCAGTTTCTCATGCACCTGACCGGATTCTTGAAGAAATCCCCGGATTCCAAGCAAGGGGTGAATCGAAGCAGCCAGAGTGCGTCGGCGCGCCGCCTCGAGCCGGTCGCGGCGGTGGCTGGCCCGGCGCCCGCAAACGCCAAGATTGCTCAGACACCGACAAAAAGGAGGACTTCGTGAAAAGATCACTGCCGTGGATTATCTCAGTTTTGTTTGGGTTGTGGCTTTTGGCCTCGCTCCGTTCGCCCGCCGAAAAGGACGGTTTTGCGACTCAAGAGTTTGGACGCCTGCCCGTGTTGTTGGGCGGACGGATCCAGCCCCTCGATTCGGTGGCGATCAATTCGCTGCTCAGCATGCATGGGGCGAGAACGGTGCGGCTGGAAGACGGCGGCAAACTTTCGGCCAGTCAGTGGTTCTTGGAAGTCATGATGCGTCCGGAACAGGCGAATCAGCGGAAGATTTTCCGGGTCGAGAATTTGGAGCTGCGCGCTCTCCTGAATGCCCGGGAGGGGCGGCTGGGCCAGGTTTCCTTCCAGGACTTGCAGCCTCAATTGGACAAACTGGAAAGCCAGGCCAGGCAAATTGCCCAGAACAAGTCCGAAGCGCAGACGCGCAGTCCCTATGAGAAGGACTTGATGCATCTCTACGAAAGCTTGCTTCTTTATCATCGAGTTCGGAACAGCCTGCGCCCTGACCAGGCCGCCGACTTTGCGCCGCCGGAGATGGCCAAGGATTTCTCCAAGGAACTGGAGCATTTTCAAAAAGCAATTGCGCCCGGCATGGCGGCCATGCGCCAGGGCATGATCGGCGAAGAACTCAAGTCGGATGAGGAAAAAAATGCCGCCGCCTTGCTGTCCAAGTATTTCGGAAGGTACGAAAATCTCGACCAGATTGCCTATCCGCTGCTGGTCCCGCCGCTGGATCCAGCCCATGCGCGGGACGATTGGCGGAACGTGGGCAAGAGCCTGACCGATGCCCTGCACGATGGTCAGGTTCATCCGGCCATCTTCGCGTTTGCGGCCATGGCCGACGCTTACCGGGTCTCTCGGCCGTCCGATTTCAATCGGGCGGTGTCCGATTATCGTCTCTGGTTGGAAACCAAGAAATTCGACACCGAACTGAAGAAGGGGATTCAGGAGTCCTTTTTCAATCGCGTCGAGCCGTTCTACAAGAGCATGATTATTTATGTGGTGGCCCTGCTTTTCGGGTGCGCCTTCTGGTTGAACTCGCCCGACTGGGTCCGTCGCTCCGGTTACTTCTTGCTCGCTTTGGCCTTCATTGTTCACACCTTCGGTTTGGGTTTCCGAATGTATCTGGAAGGGCGTCCCCCGGTGACGAATCTTTATTCGTCGGCTATCTTCGTCGGTTGGGGAGCGGTTTTGCTCTGTCTGTTCCTCGAGCGGGTCCACCGTGGCGGCATCGGCATTGTCGTGGGCGCAACGGTGGGTTTCGTAACTCTGATCATCGCCCATCATTTGTCGTTGAGTGGTGACACGATGGAGATGTTGCGCGCGGTCCTCGATACGAATCTTTGGCTCGCGACCCATGTGGTGACCATTACCATTGGCTATTCGGCCATGTTCGTCGCGGGATTTCTCGCGGTGGTCTATATACTGCGCGGCGTGTTCACCCGGGGGTTGACGGACGCCACCGCCAAGGCTTTGTCTCGGATGGTCTATGGCATTGTTTGTTTTTCGACTCTTTTCAGCTTTGTCGGCACTATTCTCGGCGGGATTTGGGCCGACCAGTCATGGGGACGATTCTGGGGGTGGGATCCGAAGGAGAACGGCGCGCTTCTGATTGTCCTCTGGTGCGCGGCGATTCTCCACGCCCGGTGGGGAGGATTGATCAAAGATCGGGGCCTGATGGTGATGGCGTTGTGTGGAAATATTGTGACCAGCTTCTCTTGGTTTGGCGTGAACATGCTCGGGGTGGGGCTCCACTCCTACGGTTTCATGGATCAAGCGTTCCGGTGGCTCCTTGGGTTTGTTCTCAGCCAGGTCGCGTTCATCGCGCTGGCGTTGCTCCCGGAGCGATACTGGATGAGTTTTCGAGGGGTTTCGCGATCGCACGGCCCGCCGGTCGACCCGGGTTTGGGAGCGCAGAAACCGGCCTCGGCGGCGACCTGACGTATTCTTCAACCTCCGACCTTGGCCGAGTGCGTCCGATTCCGGGGCGATCCCTTTAAGTCTTTGACGCCTCTCCCCAGTTCTCATAGCGTATAAGCGGAATTTTCGTCGAATAACATGATTGGTTTCATCATTAAGAAAATCCTCGGATCGAGAAACGACCGGGAAGTTAAGAAAATGCGGCCGTTGGTGGCGAAGATCAATGAGATCGAAGCTTCCCTGCAATCGCTGCCGGATGACGCTCTCCGACAAAAGACCGCCGATTGGAAGGCCCGCTTTTCCGCCATTCAGGATCAAACCGAAGTGGCCGCGGCGCTTCGTGAAGTGATGCCCGAAGCCTTTGCCGTCGTCAAAAACGCGTGTCGGCGCCTTTGCGGCCAGGAAATCATCGTGCGCGGTCACCCTCTGAAATGGGACATGATTCCCTTCGACGTGCAGTTGATCGGCGGCATGGCGCTGCATAGCGGTAAGATCACCGAAATGGCTACCGGCGAGGGCAAGACGTTGGTGGCGACGCTGCCGGTTTATCTGAACGCCCTGGCTGGTCGAGGTGTTCACGTCGTGACCGTGAACGACTATCTGGCCGCTCGCGATAGTGAATGGATGGGAGGGGTCTATCAATTCCTCGGCTTGACGGTGGGCTGCATCCTGCATGATCAGCCGCCGCCGGTGCGGCGCGAGCAGTACTATTGCGACATCACCTACGGCACCAACGCGGAATTCGGCTTCGATTACTTGCGCGATAACGGGATGGCGACGCGCAAAGAAGAGCAGGTCCAGCGGGGCCATTATTTTGCCATCGTGGATGAAGTGGATTCGATCCTCATCGACGAAGCCCGCACCCCGCTCATCATTAGCGGGCCGGCGGTGGTGATCGTGGACAATCAATACGACAAGTTCAAACCCATGGTTGAGTCGCTGGTGCAGGCCCAGCGTCGCCTCGCAAACCGATTTCTCTCGGAGGCGGAGTCGCTCTTGCGACAACTGCACCCGGAGGACAAGTCGAATCCCCCCAACCCGGAAGCATTGGAGCGCGAGATTGGGCTTCTGCTCTATCGTGTGAAATTGGGCGACCCGAAGTCGGAAGGGCTGATGAAGTGGCTGGAGGATGCCGAGAACCACCGGTTGATGAACCGCGCCGAGATGGAGCTGCACGCCGATCAATCCAAGAAGGAACTTTACGCCCAGAAAGAAGAACTGTTCTTCGCGATGGATGAGAAAAGCCACGACGCGGACTTAACGGAGAAAGGACGGAGTTTTCTCGGCCCGAAGGACCCGGATGCTTTCGTCCTGCCCGACCTGATGACGCAGTTCCACGAAATCGACAGTGGACCGGAGCCCGACGCCCGCAAACGTCTGGAAATGAAAGCCGCCCTTCAGGTCGTGTTCGAAGCGCGGGCGCAGCAGATTCACTCGATCTCTCAACTCCTCAAGGCCTATTGCCTCTATCAACGGGATGTGCAGTACGTCGTGCAGGAGAATAAGGTCATCATTGTCGATGAGAACACGGGCCGCCTCATGACGGGCCGTCGCTGGAGCGATGGTTTGCACCAGGCCGTCGAAGCCAAGGAAGGCGTCGAAATTGAGCGTGAGACTCAGACCTTGGCGACGATCACGATTCAGAATTACTTCCGCATGTACCAGAAGTTGGCCGGCATGACCGGGACGGCGGAGACGGAGGCCGGGGAGTTCCTGGATATTTACAAACTCGGCGTCTTGGTGATCCCGACCAACAAACCAGTCATGCGCAAAGACGCCCACGACACGGTTTACAAGACCAAGAGAGAGAAGTTCAACGCGGTGCTTCAGGAAATTCAGAGTATCCACTCCCATGGCCGTCCCATCTTGGTCGGCACCATCTCCGTCGAGGTGAGCGAGCATCTCTCGCGCTTGCTCAACCGGGCGGGGATCCCTCACTCGGTGCTCAATGCCAAGTATCATCAGCGCGAGGCCGAAATCGTGTCCCTCGCCGGTCAGCGCGGTGCCGTGACCATCGCCACGAACATGGCCGGCCGCGGGACCGACATCAAGCTGGGCTCGGGTGTCGCGGGCTTGGGAGGTCTTCACGTCATTGGCACCGAGCGTCATGAGGCACGGCGGATTGACCGCCAGTTGCGCGGACGATGCGCCCGGCAGGGCGATCCCGGTTCGTCCCACTTTTTCATCGGACTGGAGGATGACTTGATGCGGTTGTTCGGATCCGATCGCATCGTCAAAGTCATGGAGCGGGTCGGATTGGAGGAAGGTCAGGAACTCGAGCACCCGCTTTTGAATCGGTCGATCGAAACGGCCCAGAAACGGGTCGAACAACATAACTTCCAAATCCGCAAACGCACGCTTGAGTACGATGACGTGATGAACAAGCAGCGGGAAGTCGTCTATGGCTTCCGCAATGAAATCATCGATGCCGATGACGTCCAGGATCGCTTGATGGACGTGATGGAGGAAGTCGTGGTACAAAAGGTCCAGCAATTCACGGCGGCGGATACCGCCCCGGAGGACTGGAATCTTCGCGGGTTGGCCGATTGGGTGAATCTGAATTTTCCGCTCGGTCTGCCCGAACGCGAGATTGTGAAGGCCGGCAACGCTGGCTTCGAAACGCCCGTGCCCGGATCGCTCTTCGACGGATTGAGCGCCGCCCAGTTCTCCGTCTGCCAATTCATTTCGAAGAACATCCGCGACGCCTACAAGTTGAAGGTCAGTTTCGAGAATCCCGATGCCCTGAAAGCCATCGAGCGTTACACGATCCTCAGCGCGATCGACAAGCTTTGGCAGGAGCACCTTTATGGCATGGACAGCCTGCGCAACAGCATTGGGTTGCGCGCTTACGGTCAGCGTGATCCGCTCATCGAGTACAAGGCTGAAGCGTTCAAGATCTTTGAGGAGTTGATGGTCAATATCAAATCCGAGATCTGCCATAACATCTTCCGCAGCGCTTCCAGCCTCTTGGCTTTTGATCAATTTCTGCGAAGCCTCCCCCAGAGGACGGTCCACCAGGAAGCCAGCGCCTTTGGCGAAACACAGACTACTTCCTCCGGGGCCTCCTCCAAAGCCAGCGAGATGGTCAGTGAAGCCAACGAAGCGATCGCCAAAGCCAAGCCGCTTCGGACCGGCCCCAAAGTGGGGCGGAATGATCCGTGCCCCTGCGGCAGCGGCAAGAAATTCAAACAGTGCTGCGGCAAGAATGGATAAACGCTCTCGCTGGTTTCTCTCCTGAAAGTTGGCCGCTTCGGCAGAACCGGGGGGATGGATGGACTTACCATGGACACGGTCAAGAATTCGAGCTTGCAATTCGAGACCGCTTGCCGTATCGACCACTCGGATTCCGAACAACCCTTAATACAATTCAAAAGCAAAGATTATGAAAAAAAACCTACTCGCCCTCTCCATCACCGGATTGTTTCTCCTGTCTGCCACGGCGTTTGCGGCCGATAAGGCCAAGACAGTCACGGGAGAAGGTCAATGCGGCAAGTGCTCACTGAAGAAGACTGACGCGTGTCAGAACGTCATCGTCGCGAAAGAAGGCGGCAAAGAAGTCGTCTATTACCTGGTGGGCGACGTCAGCAAGAAGTTCCACAAGGACAACCTCTGTTCCGGTAAGAAAGAGGTCAAAGCCACGGGGACGGTGAAAGAAGTGAATGGAAAACTGGAATTGGACGCGACTGAATTAGCTTTGGCGAAGCATTAACAGGCCATCGAGCCTCGGTCGGATTTTGGCCCGCAAGGGGGAAGTTCCCGCTTGCGGGCTTCGTGTTTCGCAAGGGTCATAATAATCCGGAGAATAAACTTGCCTTGCTTGGGCCCAGGAATATATTGGCCATCCCTGAGCGCGGGGTGGAGCAGTCCGGTAGCTCGTCAGGCTCATAACCTGAAGGTCGTGGGTTCAAATCCCGCCCCCGCAACCAATTTATTTGGGACGTTTGTTTGTTTCCTCTCTCGTCAGGAAATGGCGAACGTCCCTTTTCCTTCCTTCCACGTTTCCTCGTGACTGCTGCCGAACGAGCAGGCGTCGCACGGTTGGGATCATGGCGTTTTATTTTCGCTCTGCACGGAAACCCATCGCCGGCTGATGGTAGGACCCAATGGAGATTTGCGATCGGGCCGGGCGGTGGCCCGGAGGAGGCATTTCCCGGAAGTGTTGGGGATGTCCAGAGTGATTTCGGAGCGGGCGTCGCCGAGTCCTTTCAGTTCAAATCGGCGGTCCGTTCGGGCGAGTTCCCGACCTTTCTCGTTTAAGAGCGCCAAGGTCAGCGTCCCAGCGACCGGTTGCGAATCGTCATTGACCATCATGACGGTGAATGTCCTTTGGCTGTGAGCGAGGATGGTTGGTTGAAAGAAATTGATGTACAGGCCGAGCGGCTTGAAGGCTTCACCGAGGTAGTCCGCGAAGGCAGGATCCAACCTGAGGCGAGTGATGTCCTGGAAGTGGTCGGCGGTGTAAACGCCGGGATAACTGCAGGTCAAATAGACGAAATGGATGATGCCCGCGTAGTGGCGGTGGGCTCGCCAGAATTCCGTTTTGGCGCCCAGGAGGTAGGCATAGAGATCCAGGCGTTCCCGCGCGGTGACGTTGGTCCCCATGAGTTGGGCATAGACGTTCTCGGTTAAAAGGGTCGGTGAGCCGTCGCGATTGAGCCAGAGCCATCCGTATTCGTTGATCAGGGTGGGGTGGGTGTCGGATGGCAAGGTCTTCGGACGTGGTTTTCCATCCATCTTTTCCAGATCGCTCATCCGGAAGGTCAGCTTGCCCCGGTGCCCGCCGGACATCAGATACGGATGATACTCCACCGGATCATTCAGTCCGGCGGGAGGGTTGTAGCTGTTTTCCCACGGGCGGTCCGAGAGATCGAGAGAACGGACGGCCGGGATGATCTTGGCGCCGAAGATTCCGTCCTTGGTTTCATTGTTGGCGTCCCAAACGGCGACGCTCGGATGATTCCAATTGTCGCGCATCCACTCGCGGTACTGGCGGATCATTTCGTCGGCGTCGTGGGTGCGCGAGTAGCCTGGGTACCATCCGGGACCGCCGGTCCAGACGAAGAATTCGTTCTGAATCAGCAAGCCCGCTTCATCGCAGATATCCAGCCAGCGATCCGGGACTGGGCCGATGCAGAATCGAAAATAATTCCAGTGCATTTTCTTTGGCAGCTCGACCAGGAGCGTGCGCACCCAAGACTCCTTCCACGGGAGTTCCTGACAGAGGGGATCCTCGAAAAAGCGGTGCAAAGTGATGTTCGAGCCGCGCAGGTAATAAACCTGGCCGTTCAGGTAGGCGCGTCCGGTGGCGGCATCGAAACGGAACTCCCGCATCCCAAAGCGCGTCGTCACCGAATCGCCGCCGACCGCCGACTCGGCGACGTAGAGAAAGGGATCCTCCGGTGACCACAGGTGGGCGTCGGGGACATGGATCGATTGCGTCAGCTCTTTCGATTCACCGGGTTGCAGGACGAGTGGGACGGGCGCGGGACGGGCGACCTGACGTTCGCCTTTCCAGGTCTTGATCACATGGGCCAGTGAAGTCGCGACGGGCGTGGTCCCCTGGTTCTGCACCCGGGTCTGAACGAGGATTGTGCTGGTCTCGAGGCGCGGGGCGATCTGAATGGATTCGATCACCGGATTGTCGCAGTAGAGGAGCGACACGCTATCATAGATGCCGGGCGTCCATTTGATTTTCTCGAAGTCCGACCCGGTCGGATAGGTGTCGGGCAACACGGCCGGGTGTGCGCCGATGCGGACGAGGAGCGTGTTTTCGGCATTCCAGTGAATGGCTTGACTCAGTTGGAATATTCCGGCGGTGAAACAGCCGGCATGCTCGCCGAGTTTCGTTCCGTTGAGCCAAACGGCGGTGCCGAACTGGGCCTTGTTGATTTTGAGCAGGGCGACGCCGCGAGGTCGGGGGGCGCGAAACGTCTTCCGGTACCAGAAGAAGTCACGGTCCTGATCCACTTTGCCTTTCCAGTAGTTGGTCAGCCAATCATCCGGCGCGAGTTTCGAGCGAATGCGGTTGGCCAGATTCTCGCGGCTGATGAATTGGTCAACGTTCGAGAAGGCCGGTCTTGCCAGATTGGCCAGCCCTGGCACCGGGACGGTGTGGTGGAATTCGGTGGGGCTGGAGTCGGGAGATTTCCCGCCTTCGATTTGCCATCGGCCGTCGAGAGAAACGGTCGTGCGCTCGGCTTGGACCTCAAGGACGACCGACCACGAGCTGGCCAGACAGAACAGCGGCAGGACAACACGCCATGGTGGAGAGAAGCGGGCGAGGAATGACGAATTCATAGTCTTGATGGATGGTTTAACCAATGGACCGGGCGAATGAGGCGCAGCGAGCTCGGCGGCCAGCGATTTGTGGGCTTCGCGGACAGGCTTGGGGAGAGCGTCGTCGGACCGTGGATTCCGGTCCCGGCCAAGTCTCCTCGGTCGGCCGCGCACGTCTTGGCCGTGGCGACGAATCGAAACAAACGAGATGTTTCATGTTTGCGCCCGGCCGGAGTATGACGCGGCGTCGGGAGATTTCAAACGGTTCGTGGCTATCGCGATCTTTTTTCAGAGGGGATTCGTTGAGACTTGGGGAAGCCAAAATAGAGCTGAGGGTCATGGGGCGGGAATGGGTTCGACGGTCGGGAATTTGACATGCTACGGTGCTTTGCTAGCGTGGCCGGAACATTTATGGCGAACGAGTCGCTCAACAAGCTCAAGAAATTGCAGTCGGACGCCCAGGATTTACTGCGGGACAAGCCCGAGGTGGTGTCGGACGAAACCCAGCTTTCGGTGCGTCGGAAGCTGGCCCATTTCGCAGTGCGGGTTTACCTGAGCTTTGTGCGCAACCGATGCCCGATTCGGGCGGCGGCGCTCGCTTACACCTCCGTTCTGGCTTTTGTCCCCTTGCTCGCCGTTGTCCTGAGCATCTCCACCGGCTTGCTCAAAAAGGAGAGCACCAGTCTCTACGATTGGATCGACAAAGCGATCCGGACCGCCGCTCCTCAGTTGGGCTTGGAAGTGAAAACCGGCGACGAGGGAGAGAAGACAATGGCGGACGTCCGGGAGAAGATTGAATCGTTCATTCAGAATTTTCAGAGTGGGAAGATCGGAGTGACCGGCATCGTGGCCTTCATTTTTGTCGCCATCTCGCTCCTGAGCACCATCGAGGCGACGTTCAATGACATCTGGGGGGTGAGCCGCGGCCGTCCCTGGTTCTCCCGGGTAGTTCTTTACTGGGCGGCGATCACCTTGGGTCCGATATTTTTGTCGGCGGCGTTTGGGTTGAACACCGCCAGCCAGATCAAGAATGCCCCGGCTTGGCTGGGCGTGTTGAAATCCTCCGGCGTCGTCTGGCTGATTGAGCGGGTCGGTCCCTACGTCATTCTCAGTGTGATCCTGGCCATGTTGTACTTTCTGATGCCGAACACGCGGGTCCAATTCGGGGCGGCCTTGGTGGGCGGATGTGTGGGCGGATGTCTCTTTCAGCTCAACGGTTATTTCAACGTCGTGTATCTCTCCCGAGTGGTCACGTATCGACAGGTCTATGGCGGGTTGGCGGCGGTTCCGCTGTTTCTACTCGGTTTGTACGCCTCGTGGATCATCGTTTTACTCGGCGCCCAAGTGACCTACGC
>CAYHFE010000006.1:0-43086 GCA_964355375.1 uncultured Verrucomicrobiota bacterium | reverse complement strand
GGTGCAGCCGGGACGGCCGCGCTCCCCATTCAAACAACCACGGTTCATGGGTAGGAAAGACTTCCATGGATTGGACGTGAATTGTGACCACGACCCTGAAGGTGCGATGGGATGCCCGGGCGCCCTTGCCCGGCACCCCCGGTGGGGCAAGACTCCGTCGAGCCGTGACATTTCCCAACGCACGGGAGCCAGCCCGCGAAAGGCGCGTGTGCTCCCCAAATCGGACACGGAAGAACCCCATGTCTCGAGGCAAAAATCCGTCTCGGATGTAGTGCTGGGCGCCCTCGCCTGCTGAGTTCGGCGTCTCGCCGAGCCCTTGTTTTGGAACGACCTCGGGACAGCTCAGAGGAAAGCCGATCGTCGAAGCGTCGTCGCGAAATAATAGCCGATGATCGAACCAGCGATCACTGGTGTTGCGGGGTGCCTGAAAAGATCGTCTTACCGTTTTTCAATCTGATCTTTCACGCGAAGACTTTTGCCTTCCACCGTCTGGATCTTCAACGTTCGATTTGGGGATTTTCAGGGAATCCAACTTGCCATTGTTTCGCTCGTCTTACCCCCATTATTCTGAGGTCTAAAGTTGAAAGAGGGTAGCCGGTGGTATCGAACCCCCTCACCTTCTCTGATCCTTCTGGGATCCAGAGTTCTGTGACGCCGCCATCGGTTCCTTCCGCCGCGGAGAGCAAAGAACCTACTCGGCCACCCGAACTCGGTAGAACTGCTGATCCGAGGGCATTGCCTGGATCTTGAATTCAAGTTCTCCCCCAGTTCCAAGAATGCCGTTGACCAAAGGTATCCAATCCTCTCCGAAAAGACTCGTGGCGGATTCAACGGCGTAAACACGATGCAATTCAGAGGGCCAGCGAAGCGTCAGAACGTCGGGCGTGGCGACACCCGCGGTGGCAGGACGCTGCGCGCGGATCTGAAATGAAGAAGAAATGTCGTTCGGATTGGTTCCGGCCAGGTACTCGGCCCAATTGGTTGCGCCGTCACCATCGGCGTCTGCATCCGCCTGGGACAGCAAGTTTCGGGTTGTGGCGAAATAGCGTAAACGCCATGTGTCTGGTATGGCGTCGTTGAAAGTGGACGAAGAGCGGTTGGCTCCCAGGATGAGACCGTCGGTGATCTTCTGTGGAATGACTTGGAGCCCGGCCGATGAGGCGGATCCATGTTGGAAATGGACCCGGTAGGCTGATTTGGCCGTAGCCGTGGTGGGAAGGGTCAGATGCAAGGTGCCCACCAGGGTTGAGCCGCGCAATCCGGAAGTCTGGTTGTCCAGCCAAGCGGCGGCGTAATTTCCTACGCCGGTCGAGGTGGTGAGGGTAGGACGACCGATCTCCGGCGCGGGGCGGAACTGGACGGGCCCAGTGAGAGCGGGGCTGTCCTCCAGCGCTTCGACGCTGAGGTTAAGCATCAAGATGCGAATGGGAAGATCTCCGAGAATGTCGGCATGGACAGGGATGGCGACGGTTTGGCCTGCGTTCACGGTCGTATCCTCGGCGTAGAACCGGACAAAAGGACTCGCGAAGGAAAGAGAGGACGAGGTTTTCGTGAGACGTTCGGCTGGAAGAACGGCGCGGTGGGCGGCCGAGGGGGACAGACTGTTCTGGAGTTTTCCTCGGAAGAGGTTGGTGATCCCGGCCGCTTGGCGTTGACCGTTTGACCAGTAGCGGGCGTACCACTTGAGCGTTGGATCGAGCGACCGCCGGAATGTGACAAATACGTCCGTCACGTTGAGAGTGCCGTCACCCAAAGCAATGGCGTCCAGACTGGCGTCGTTCCCATCGAAGATGTTGTTCAACGTGCTTCCGTTGGCGGTGAGGCAGCAGGAATCCATGGCGTCAAAGAAATCCGTTCCGGAGGGCGGAGTATTGTAGCCGTAGTTGGCGGTGCGAAAGATCTGATAGACGTCATTGTTAAGGATATTGGTGTCGCCGAAATCGCCGGCGTTGAACCAGCGGAATGGAGTGACGTCACCCACGATGTAATGGAGTTGTCCGGGGCCCGTGCCTCCAGCGATCACCTTGACCTCCTTGATCGAGTTGACCGGGCCGGCGGAGAGGGAGCCTCCGACGGGAGTATCAATGAAGACATCCTGTCCGGTGGCATCCGAGCCGGAAGGACGTCCGGCCTGCAGGCGATAAACCGATCCGCTGTTGGCTAGAGCCGGAATTTGGAAAGAGTAGCCGCCCAGGATGACTTTACCTTCGGAGCTGAGAAATTGTCGGTCATGGGCTCGCGAAGTGGTGACCAAGTCCTGAGCTCGTGTGTTGTAGAGATTAGTTCGCCCGACCAATTCGAACCACCCGACGCCGAGGAGATTCTGGGTGCCATTGGTGAAGACGAGATCGCGGAAGACGGGAATGAAGTTGGTGGTAACGAGAATGCCATTCGGCACCACGTTGGTGATGAGTTGGATGATAAACCGTTCAAACATTTGCGGGGGGATGACTCGGTCGAGAAAAACTCCCTGCGTCGGCTCAAACACGGACTCGACGAGCATGGACTGGAAACCGAAAGCGCCTGAGCTCAGGTTGGCCGCCCCATTGCGATTGGTGACGGTCAGGTTGAATTGCAGGGTATAGATTTTCTGTTCGGGAAGGAGGGTGAGTGTGACCGGGGCGACAAAATTCTGGCCGGCTGAGCCGATGAACTCGCTGGAGGCTTCTCCGGTTTCAAAGCCGAGCGTGATCTGGTTTGGGCGAAAATTCTCCGGCATGAAGGTCTTCGACGAGACGTCGCTCGGCTTGTAGTTGGACTTGAAAGCCCGGACCCGGACGGTCACCGCGTTGGTCACCGGGAACTCGAAGATGGAATTGCCTTTGGGCGGATAGCGTAACGATTCCTCGGTCGGAACGGAATCGTCATCACCGGTTGCGATGATGTAATAGATGGCCGCGTCTTTGGTGGCGGATTTCAAAGTGACTGAGGCAGCGTTATCGCCGGAGAAGGTGGGGGGCGCGCATTGAAAACGGAAACGGGCCTGAACGACTTCACTCGGGCTGCGTCGTTCGGCGGTGCTGAGAGCTTTGATGGTCAAGTCGGGCAGGGGGCTGATCAGGCTGGAGGGAACCTCGGAGCGCCTTAGGCCGTTGGAATACGGGGATGCCAGGGTGCTTTTCTGGGTGGGGAGTTCGATGGTGTCCTTGCCGAAAAGTCCCGGGGTCGAGCCAAACGTGAAGAAAGATTGGGCATTCGCTTCCGGCAAGATGGCGATGATCAGGTCGTTATGGAAGACTTCCGAAGTTACGGGGACGAGCGATGAGACGAATTCCCCGGTGACTTCATCCTTGACGAAATCCACCCAGCCGATAACGGGGTTGCGGACCCGCGGAAGCCGTGGCGTGATCTGAATCCGCCGGAGAGCGTTGTTGCCGGAATCGGCCACCAGCAAGTCTCCCTCGGCATCGCGGATCAAAGCCAGTGGCGAGTTGAATTGAACGGCGCGGATCGGCCCATCGACGAAACCTGACACGGTCGGCCGGCCCGCATAAGTCTCCACCGAGAAGCGATTGGTCAGGTCTTTTCGGTCGAAGAACTGGAGGATGTTCGGATCCTGGAAGATTGGGTCGCGAAAAAGGGGATCCTGATAGACGCGCCGCAAGGTGTGATTCCCGGTGTCGGCGACGATCAGCCCGACGGTCGGGCCTGACCACATCAGTCCGCTCGGCAGATTGAAGAGGGCTTCCTCGGCGAAGAGGGAATCGTTTGTGCCGCTGACCCGTGACCCGCTGCCGGCGATAATGCTGGGGCGAATTTGGTTGTCGCTCAGTCGATTGGTGGTCATGAGCCGGGTGGCGAGGTCAAATCGGAAGAGCTTGATCGCATGGTTGCGGGTGTCGGCCACGAAGATATCGATCTCGGACCCGGTCTGGTCACCCACGGCCACGGCGGTCGGCTCCAGGAAATCGGTGGCAATGGTCAGGATCCGGTTGACCTCGTCGATCCGGGTCAACATGCGAATCGCGTTGTTCTTGGAGTCGGCGATGTAGATATTGCCGTTCCGGTCGGTCGCGAGTCCGGTCGGTGTATTGAACCGCGCTTCGGACGCGGGGATGCCCCCGGGGGAGAGGGCGCTGGCCGAAAATCCGGGTGCTCCTGGAGCTCCGGCCAGGTTGGAGACCAGCGTGACGCTGCCTCGGAGATCGACGAAGCGGAGAGAGTGGTTGTCCGAGTCCGCGACGACCAAGCCGCCGTTGGCCGAGGCGATGGATTTGGGCGAAAAAAAGCGCGCGACAAAACCAGGGCCGTTATTTGTTCCGGCTCGGCCGGACACTCCCGCCAGCGTCGTTAAGGCGCCCGTGTCCAGGGCGTACTTGGCGATGCGGTGGCTGCCACTGTCCGCGAGGTAAATGACGTTCTCGAAAAGAGCGACGCCGCGAGGATCCGCGAGACCGTTCGTCAGGACGGAATCCACGGTCGATTGCGCCGTGAGCTCGAAAGCCAAGGCGATCGGCGCCAGCGCCGCGATCCACAAGTGAGGTTTCATCAGTCGGCCGTTAGTAGCGGCTGTCCGTCGTCTGCGGCTGGACCTTCAATCGATAGAAGCGGACTTCATTTCGATCGCCTTGCGGTGCGATCTCTTCGACTTGTCCGCTGCCGAGTCTTTCGGCGACCGAGGCCCACTTCTGCAGATCACTGCTGCTTTCCACGCTATATCGTTTTCCGGACTCCCCAAACCATCTTAGTTTCAGCCCAGGCCACGAGAGGATCTCCTTTTGAGCCGGGTCGAGGCGGTGAAAACGCAGTTGGATCGGGTCGGAGCCGGACAAATACTCTTGCGCGTTCGCTACGCCGTCGCCGTCCGGATCGGCTCCGGCTTCAGCCCAGGGGTTGGTGAGGCTGCCAAAGAAGCGCCGTTTCCATTCATCGGAAATCGTCGCAGGTTCTCCAAGCGCCCGCGTGCCGATCCAGACGGTGGCCGGGAGCGATTCCAGATCGTATTGGGTCTGCAGGTCGGGGGCTCCATCGACGTTGGAGAACCGGACGGTGTACGATTGGCCTGCTCGGGCCGTGGCAGGTACGGCAAACTGGAGGAAACCGAGCACGAGGTCGTTTTGGAGAGGGGCGGAGAACGGATTTTGAACGAGCGACCACGCTCCCACGATCTCATTGATCCTCAAGCCGTCCTGAAGTCCTTGGAGGGAAATCGGGCTCGGCAAGGCGTTGTGGGGGACGAATTGCGCCGGTGCCTCGAGCCCCGGGGCACCGCCGTTGGGCTGCACCAGAGCCCGGATTTGCAGGCCTTTCAGCTTGTGCCCGGGCGAGACTTGGACGCGGATGGGCACCCGGACGGAGGTTCCGGGCATCGCGTTCTCCACGCCTTCCGCTTGAACTCTGGCCTGTCGCACCCAAGCGGCCCGTCCGCTCGGGTCTGTCAAGCTATCCGCGGGTGAATTCGCCGCCGAACTCAGACTGGCGGCACGCGCGATTCGGACGCCATTGGCAGACCAGGAACGGCTCCAATTGAGCCCCGAGAGCCGTAACGAGCGCTGGAGAATGATTTGCCAGTCGAGAAATCGAATCTGCCCATCGCCCCCCACGGACGATGCTGAATCTTCGGGAAAGGCGTCCATGGCATCGAAGACGTCGGTAAACGGATAGGGGGTGAACAGTCCGAGTGACGCGTGGAAGGCGCTATTGACGTCGTTGTTGTTGATGTTGGTGTTGCCGAATTCGCCGGCATTGTACCAGTTGGCGATGGCGCTATCTCCCACGACATAGCTCTGGTTGGTCGTAATCGTGATGGTGCGCTTATCCAACGGGGACATGCGCACGGGTCTTTGCTGGCCGTCGGTGGTCCCCGAGGGGAACAGAACCTGGATTTCGTATTTTTGATTGTGGCTGGAGGTGGGCGGGATTGGCACCGCCAAGAGAGCGATCACGGCCGATTCCTTCAGCTCCAAGCCGGACGTGGTGCCGACAAACGAAACCGCGAGGCCGGTATTGGTCGAGGTGGAATAAACGGAAGCGAGCGGCGCATTCGTGCTCGGCACCGGAATTCGGATGAAGTCGTTGGTGGAGATCGTCAGATTGCGGAATTGAGAGGAAATCAAGGGCGCGGATCCGGTCGGGGTGGGGGTCACTTCAACCCGAAATTGGAGCGATCGCAATACTTTGTCGGGCGCGAGCAGCACCTGGACTGGAACGATGATGGTCGAGCCGACGCCAGCCGTGAAATCGCGAGTAATACCGACCCTGGTGGTCTGGATGTCGCTGAACAGAAACGTCCGCGTGATCTCCGGGCTTGGACTGTAACCGGGCTTGAACGCGCGTACTTTGAAAGTGACGTCATTGGTTCCATTGACGATGTCGAGCGAGGTGCTGCGAACATAGGGACGGGAAGGCGCGGTGTTGGTGGGGGATGATCCATCGGTGGTGTACCAAATCTCCGAGCCCACGGTGGCATTGTCCAAAGTGAAGTCGCCCGGATCTTTCCCATTGATGACGGTGCCGGCGACGTTGAACTGGAAGCGCCCGGCGGCGACCTTGCTCGGTTTGCGACCCGTTTGCGCGCTAATGGCCCGAATCGTGACATTGGCGCCATCCCGGCTGGGCTTGATCAAGGTCAGGTTGGCTGGCCAATCGATGAGGCCGTTTTCATAAGGCGGCGGCGTGAGCCGGCTGCCCGCGTCATCGGGAAAGTTCGCCTCGGAATCGAGGGTGTAAAAGGTGTCCGTCCCCCTTTCGGCCACGATCGCGACGGTCACGTCGTTGTTGAAGGTGGAGTTCACGGTCGGCACCAGGGATGTGCGCAACTGGCCAAAGGCATTCGTGGTCAGAATGACATACCCGATGCTCGGGTCGCTCACCGGCAATTGGGGGGTGGTGATCTGGAGGTTGAAGAGACTGTTATTGCCGAGGTCCACGAGCGGGATGTTGCCATCGCTATCGATGGCCATTCCGATGGGCGCCTGAAGCATGGGACTGTTGAGAAAGGTCTCGACCGAGAACGTGTTGAGACCGCTGTTGGTGTTGAAGAAAACCCGGCGGATGAGTTTGTTTCCCGTATCGCTGATCAACAACCCCGTTTTGCCTCCGACCCAGGCCATGCCGCGCGGACCGTTGAAGAGGGCGTTGGTCGCGATGAAGCTGTTGCGGGCGCCGCTGATGAAGGCCGAGCCACTGCCGGCGAAGAGACCGACGCTGCCGTTGGGCTGGATCACGCGAATCGAATGCGTGCCGGTGTCCGCCACATAGATTTCCCCCGTGATGTTGTTCACGGTCACGGCGGTGGGACGGTTGAACCCGGAGGCCAGGGTCGTGACCGCGTTGCTGGCGTCGATCTTTCGAACGCGATTATTGACCATGTCCGCCACGTAAATATTTCCGGCCGCATCGACCGCCAGACCTGCCGGGAAATTGAATTGGGCGGCCGCGCCCACGGCGTCGTTGAAACCAGCGGAACTGCCGGCCAGGGTGGAGACATTTCCGTCCAGAGCTACTCGCCGAATCCGATGATTGCCGGAATCCGCGACGACGAGTCCGCCGCGGGCGGCGACGATGCCTTGAGGATTGAAGAAATGGGCGAGCACGCCCAGTCCGTCATTGGCGCCGGTTTCGCCGGTTGTGCCGGCCAGGTGAGTGAGGAGGCCTGAGTTTGGATTGTAGCGGGCGACGCGATTATTCGCGCTGTCGGTGACGTAGATGTTGTTCTCGAGGTCCACCGCCACCCCATACGGTTCGGAGAGATTTTCGGTCACGAGCGTCTGCAAGGAAGGCTGGGCCGAGGCCGTGAGGGCAATCCAGACGGAGGCGAAGAGGGCAAACCAAGGGACTCGTTTCATAGCGTGAGTGGAGTTAGGCTGGGGTTCGTGCATAGGGGAATTGGGGCAGAAATTCAAGTGGTTAGTCGGTTTGAATGTGTGGAGGTCGAGTTGGATTTTCATGGCGAAATCAAGGTTCAATTCGCAATCGATAGAAATGGGTCCGCGTTTCGGCTCGGATATCGGTCCATTCCAGAATCGCTCCATGGCCCACGAGCTCGACTGTCTGATCGGCCCAGTTGGGTGGAAACAGAGTGGAACTGGTTTCAATGCGATAGGATTTGCCGGGAGCAGAATGCCAGCGAAGGACGACACTTCCCGTCCTGGCATCGTAGCGAGACGTCTCGAAGCGAAGAAACGAATCCTTGTTCGACGGGTCTGTTCCGGCCTGGTACTCCGCCCAATTTGAATAACCATCGCGATCGGGGTCGGCGTCGGCCCTCGCCGATTCATTGGTGACGCTGCCAAAAAAGTGAATCTTCCATTCGTCGGTCAGCCGGTCGGGCGAGCGCAGCGCGCCCGACTGAATCCAAACCGAGGCCGGCCGGGTTTCGAATTCATATTGCGTGCGCAAATCCGGGGAGCCGTCGGTGTTGGCAAATCGCAGGGTGTAGGCCTGTCCACGCTGGGCGTTGAAGGGGACCGTGAATCGAATGTGTCCGAGCCGATTGCTGTTTTGCAGAGGCGGTTCAAACGCCGGTGACGGGACGATGGACCATCCGCAGAGCAGGACGTTGGGGGAGGATCCCGAGCCCTGAGCCGGTGACGGCAGGCCAGGCGCTGGGATAAACTCCAGCGGACGCACCACAGCGGGAGCCGTCCCTTCCGCTTCGATCGTGGCCCGGAAGGCCAATCCGGCCAGGCGATATCCGCTTGTGACCCAAACATAGATGGGAATATCGACCGCCATGCCGGGCATGACGTTTTCCTGCGCGATGGCGCCAACCGCGGCTTGGGGCCACCAAACCGAGTTGGTGGCGGCGACGCTCAAAGCCTCGGATGGAAGGTTTGGTTGTAGGCCGAAATTCCTGATGGGAACGCGAACGCCACCTTCGCCCCAGTCCCGGCGCCAGCGCGCGGTGTCCAGGCCGAGGGAACGGCGGAGAATGATTTGCCAATCGAGAAACCGGATCAAACCATCGCCGCCCACGCCCGCGTCCGTGTCTTCGGGATACGCATCCATCGCATCAAAGAGATCGCTGAAGGTGTAGGGCAGACGGAGCCCGAGCGCGGCAGCAAAGACGTTGTTCACATCGGCGTTCTGAAGTTCCTGGTCGCCAAATCCAAAGGCGCCGAAGTCGAGACCGCGTCGTTCCGGTGCAAATTGACCACCAAACGTTTCGAAGCTGTCCGCATTGTACCAGGTGGCCGGCGAGGAATCGCCGACCATGTGACCCAGGTTGCCGACGAGCAGTTCCCGCGGCGGCCCGGCCCGGAGGGCGACGGAGGCCTCGGCGCCGTCGGAAGTGCCGGAGGCCCGCAGGACGCTGATCCGGTAACGGCTGCCCCATTGGGCATTGGCCGGGATTGGAACCGCGAGGTGCGCGACCACGCCGAAGTTTTGCACGGAGAGATGGGCGTTGGTGCCGAGGTAAGTGATGGCCAAGCCCCGTGCCGAGTCCACCGTGTAGGGACTTGCGCTGAAAGTCGCGGCGCCGCCAGCCTGAGAGGAAGTGACCACCGGAATGAAATCATTGGTCGAGATGGAGAGGACGCGGAACTTCTCGGGGATCAGCGGTGCTCCCGGTGCGGTGGGCTCGATTTCGACGCGGAATTGGAGGGATCGCAGGAAATCCGCCGGCTTCAGGTTGACGGTCACGGGAACGATTACCGTGGCCCCTCTTCCGACCGCGATGTCACGACTGATCCCGATTTCATTGGTGGCGGCCGGTTGACCCCGGACCACTTCGCTGGGCCGGTCGCCGACCATGGCCAGCACCCGAAGAGCGGTCAGATCGCGGGTCGTTTCGCGCCAACGGATGGTGCCACGGCCGAGGTTGAGGGCGAGACGCGGGCTGTTCGTGGTCGGCGTCGTGCCGTCGGTCATGTAGTAAACCGCGTTCTTGAAGAACACATTGGTGTTCGGATTCACGACCGTGATGTCCTGGCCGAGTGGGTAATAGCCGCTCACCGGGAAAATCGTGGGAGCCACGACGGCGACGTTCGGGCCGTCCCCTGTCCCGCCCGCTCCTCCAAAGACCATGCCGGTTATTTCTCGAATCAGGTGATAGAAATTCTCAGTGACGTAAACTTTCTCGCCGGGGCCGACGGTGACTCCGACTGGATCACGGGCTTCGGCGAATTCCGCCGGGCCATCCAACCACCCGGGTAGAATCATCGGAACGCACGAGACGCATTCGGGTCCTTCCCAGGCCTTGGGATCGATTCCGAAAACCGTCCGGACAGTTCCATCGGGGTCGATTGCGCGAATCCGATGGTTGCCCCTGTCCGCGACCAGAAGGCCGCCGCCCGGGGCTTTGGCGAGGTGGTGCGGTTGATTGAACTGGGCCAGGGTGATGGAGCCGTCGCGGAAACCGGCCGTGCCTGTCCCGATCCGTGCGACTGCTTCGCCATTGGTCGTGAGGAGAGTGATGCGGTGGCCTCCGATTTCGCTGACCGCGAGCAGGCCGTTCTCCAGCATGGCAACTCCGCCAGGCCGATTCAGCGCGATCGGGAGTTGGACCTGTCGCTCAGTCGCGAAATCGACGCGAATGATCGGTCCGTCGGCTTCGGTCACGTAGAGCGCATCGCTCCCCAACGCGAGCGCGGTCGGCTTCTGGAAACGGGCTCGATTTGTGGCGACGGTTCCGAAACGGTCGAGTCGCCGAATCAAGCCATCGCCTTGGGTCAGGATGTAGAGCTGATTCGTCGCGTCCACGGCCACGGCGATGGGTTGGCTCAAGTCGCGAAGCAGAGTGACGGATCGATTCCCGGCCAAGTTGAGTTTTCGGACCGCCCCGTTATTGCGATCGGCGATGTAGAGATTCCCGAAGGCGTCCGCGACGGCTCCAGACGGCGCATTGAACTGAGAGGATTGCAGCGTGTCGCCATCCACCCATCCGGCGTCTGGACCACTGGGTGAAAGCCGCCCGCCGCCCAGCGTTCGCACGTGGACTTGAGCTTGGGCGGCACCGGCTAGGAGAAGGAGAAGAAGCGCGATGAACTGGATTGCTCCGCGGGGCGAGGAACGCCGCCGAGTCCGGCAGGCTCGATTTGAGACCATGAGACCATTCACGGGTGGGGCGAGACTCCGTCGAGCCGTGGAATCGTGGCTCGCAGGAAAGTCAGGGCTCGACGGAGTCTCGCCCCACCTCAGGTTTCCGGCGAGAGTTTTGCGTCCCCTCAAAATGGCACGACTTCGCCGCGGGGTCCCTCCGAGCGGGGTGGAACCGCTCGGCGCTTCGACGCGTTGGGCGAAGGTGATTCGCATGGTTGTGTTCTGACTCGACTGCATTTCGATGCGAGCAGCTTGTCCGCCAATCACGGCGATCATTTGACCGGCTTCCTCCAGTTGTGGGGCTTGCCGGATTCCAGGGCGGATTCATCTCGATCGGGTTTATCCACCGCCTTGTTCTGGAGGTAATCGGAGGCGGTCGGCTGAAAATCTCGGTCCTGGACGATGGTCGGCGTGACGAAAATGATGAGATTGGATTTTCGTCGTTCCTTGGTGTCTCGGCGGAAGGCCAGGCCGATCCCGGGCAGATCCCCGAGAAGAGGGACTTTGGAGTAGCTCTTGGTCACGGTGTCACTGATCAATCCTCCCATGACGAGCGTATGGCCGCTCGGGATCACCACCTCGGTTTCCATTTTCCGGATCGCATAGACGTTGGCTTCGTTGATGTCGCCATTGATGATTTGTCGATCTTTCGAGTCGATATTGGAAACTTCGGGGACGACCCGGAGGACAATATTGCTGCTGGCGGCAATTCGCGGCGTGACTTTGAGGATGGTTCCCAGATTGGTGTAGGTGATCTTGGCCGTGGGGGGCGTTTGCGCCGAGCCGGGCGTGATTTCAAAAATGGGATACGCCCGAGTGACGGCCAGCGTGGCGGTTTCATTGTCGGAAGTGACCTGGCGTGGGGTAGCCACGACTTCGGTGTCAGCGTCGGAATTGAAGAACGAGAGCACGGCCTTGACGCCGTCCGCGTTGAGAAAGGCGGTGCCCGGGCTGAAGCCGCGGACCGTGTCCAGGCCGATGCCGCCGGCGCCCAAGGCGGTGGTCAGCTCGGTCCGGGAATTGGATGACGGGGTGGAGGTCACGGTGCGTCCGCTGGGCAATGTGGTGGAGGTGGGCTGCCCGGGAGACTGAGTGGTGGTGGTTCCGGCCGTTCGGCCATTCCCGAAGGTCACATTCTGACCCTCCAGAGTTCCAGACCAGTCGATGCCTTTGATGGATTTGGGGTTCTTGGCGGTTTCGAGAAGGCGCGCCTCGATCAACACTTGCTTGGTTGGGGTGTCCAACCGGGCGATGAGATTCGTGATCCCTTCGAGGTCTTTGTCGGTGGCGACGACGAGCAACTGACTCGTTCGAGAATCGGCGATGACCTTGCCCCGGTTGTCGGTGAGCGTGGATTTCACGATTTCGACGATCCCGGTCGGATGGCTGTAGCGAAGTTGGATCAGGGCGGTGATGAGCGGGGCCACGGCCGGTTTTCGCGTCACGCGGGCAATTTTGGATTTTGGATTTCGCTGCAGCGTCAATCCGTTGACGTCGAGAACTTCCTCCAAGGCTTCCTCGGCGGTCACATTATCCCAGCGCAACGACACGATCGGAATGACCGGCTTGCCGTCAGGTCCGGGCGGAGTATTCGTGAAGGTGATACTCGGATCGAAGTGAATGTTGATGTTGGCGCGTCGGGCCAGGAATTGAATCGCGGCGGGTAACTCGACCTCGAGAGCGATGGGACCGCGTTCCTCGGGGTTGGCGGACCGCGATTCGGCGGCCAGATCGACGGGTGCCTCGGCCTGCGCGGGCGCCGATTTGACGGCGGTGGAGGTTGCCGTCGCCGGGCGAGGGGAAGTCGTCGGTGGCGGCGCGACGGGAACCGCGTTGGTCGGCGGCGCTGGCGCTGGGCTTGGGAGGCCTGGCGGCTGGGCCAGAGCCAACTGGCCACAGAGGGCGACCCCGAGGCCCCAGAGATGGACGAGCTTTTGTCTCATACAGACTGACATGAATGTTCTTGGCGAGCTGGCCGGAAGGGGCGGAGGGTCGAACCCGAGCCGTGCCCAAACCGCTTCATGGGCTTTCCGGCATACGCAATTCCTTCACTCCGGTTTCACCTTCGACGGTGATCACGACCGACTCGTGGCGGACCTCCAGACAGCGGATTTGCACCGTGCGCGTTTCGGTGGTTCCAGGAGAGTTGGTGATGACGATGGTGACGGATCCACGCTCGCCCGGTTCAAACGTGGATTTGTTAATCAAGGCCATCGGACGGTTTTTGCTGGGCCAGAGGCCGGTGAGCCGGACGTAGCTCGAGAGCGGCAGACGAGGCACCATTTCCGATGTCGCGGTGTCGGCTGACGCGGTCGCTGTTTTGGGGAGGCGCGTCGTCCGCGGAAAAAACGGGTCTTTTCCGCCGCCGGATGGATCGAAGAAAGAGCGATTCCCGTTGGTTTCGTTCGTCGCTGACCCCGTGGCTTGGAGGGCGGTCGGCGGGTTCGTCGCGGACTTCGCGGCGCCTGGGGCCTTCGAAACTGGAACTGACGGCTTGCTGCACCCATTCATGCAGAAAGCGCAAAGCAGAACGAAGGCCAATCTCACGAGGCCCATGCAGTCCCAGTCCACCGGTTGACGCCTTCGGGCTGGGCCGTTGGGAGCGATCGAGATGGGGCGGGAAATGCTCATTCAAGGCGACCCGGGCGGTTTGAACAAAAGGACCATCTTGAGTGAAATCTTCAACTGTTCGCGATCGGAGCCGGTCAAGAGCTCGTCTGACATATCGGTTGTAGGGCCGGTGGCCGCGCTGGGGGTGGCCAAGGGCCAAATCTGCATCCGCTGAATGTGAATATACGGGAAACTATTCTCAAAGTCGGCAAGGAATCTGCCGAATGAGTGAAAATAGGCTTGGAATTCCACCTCGTAGGCGGCGCCGGAATAGGCGAATTTCGGCAAAAGGACGAACTGTTTCCCGATCAAGGGATCGTTGCTCAGACTGAGAGGTTTGACGTCGTGTTTGTTTTTCGCGATGAAGTTGACCAAGGTGTCGAAGAGCCATTTATTGCCTTTCAGTTGTTCGACTGGAATCATCATGGCTTCCGCGTCCGCCATTTGCTGGCGCAGGGTTTTCAGTTCGGCTTCGATGCTGGTCGTTCGACGGATTCGAAGGTCCGCCTTATTGACCCGATCGTCGGCGTCGCGGATGCTTTCCCGATACTTTTCCAAACCCGCTGCCTGAGAGGTGATCACCAGGTACCAGTAAGTCGCGGCGATCGCCAAAGCACCGACGGCGATGAGAATGATTTTGTCCCGTTTGTCCTTGGAGAGCCTATTCATTGGCGCGAATCCTCTCTGGGAAATTGAGTTCGACCGTAAACGGGATGTAGAGGTCCCCGGGATTGATGGAATCCGTCCGGTCTTCGCGCGATTGAATCGATTCCGGCTGAACACCGCTGTTGGTTCGGCCCAAGAAGCCCTTGAAAAAGGGAGCGTTGGTGATGCCCTGATAGAACCGATCGACGAGCTTGCCGGGCGGGCTGCCATAGTCGCGCGCCCGGAGGGTCAACGATACCTTCTCGGTGGCCGTTTCCGGTTTGATCACATCAATCTTCGCGGCCACCTGAATTGGATTGGTCGAGACAACGAGGCTACTGGTCAGGGTGGACTGATATCGGACAAACTCGGGTTTGTTGGTGACCGTGCCGAGGAGACGATTCGCCAGTTCCGTGACGTTGGTTTTCAGCGGTTCGGCGCGCCATTGCCACCATCTTCGTTGCGGCACATCAAAGAAGAGATTGGTCGAAAAAACGGCGGGCTTTTGTTCGGTGACCAAGCTCGCCCCGGTCAGGGTGACCACGCGGACCCGCTCATCGGTCGAGTGTTGAAGAGCCTCTAATGAATTGGCCCAGAGAAAGCGATTGGTGACATGTTTCGCCAGGGATTCCAGGCTCTTTCGGATCAGCCCGGCATCCCGGAAATTATTCGAGACTTGAAGGAATTTTGGCTCAATGTCCTTCCAACGCGCTTCCTGCCGGGCCAGATCGGATTTCAAGCTGCTGATCTGGAACTGCAGACTAACGCTCCAAAGCACGATCAGGGCAACCAGTCCGGCACCGGCCCAAACGGCTCGCTTCACGGGGTCGCGCCGGCGCGCCTCCTCTTCGGCTTGCTGTTCGGCCAGTAGATTGAGGCGGATCGGCATAGCGTCGTCAGAAGGCGGCGATCGCGCCTCCAGCAGCGACAGCGAGGAGTGGAGCCGTTTGTTCCACCTCTCCCATCTGTGCTGGCGGGAGATCCAGGTTGAGAAATCCCACCGGGTTCCAGCTTTGGCAGGGAACCATGATCTCAGTCTGGAGCGCCTCGATGACAAACGGCGAGCGCGCGGTCCCGCCGGAGAAGAAGACTTGGGTGACGGAACGATCCTCTTGTTTCTCGAAAAAATCGATCGAAGCCCGCAACTCATGTCCCAGCGGCAGCAATGCCATGATCATGGCCGCTTGGGTTTCATGCGCCATGGCCATCTTCGCGGCTTCGGCTTCCGCGTAGTTGGTTCCAAGCGACTCCGCGAGCCCCTGGGTCAGGCGATCGCCGCCGAGGGCGACCACCCGATTCAGGGCAAGTTCGCCGCCGAGGAGAATGCTGATTGTGGAGTGCTTAAACCCGATATCCACCAGCGCGACCACCTCCTTGGCGAAGATTTCCGGTTGGACGAGCTCAAAGGCGTTAGCGGTTCCGATCAAACCCGGACTGATTTGATCCGGGACCAGGCCGGCGGCGGTGGCGGCAGCCATGAGGCGGGTCAGGAACGGTCGTTTCGCCCCTCCAACCAGAACGCGGCATTTCTGGTTTTTCGGATTCTCCGGGACCTTGGCAGTGGGACGGGGCGGCAAGATATAGCAGTCGAAGACGTAATCCGGCAGATCCTGTTGCAGGTAGTTCTTGGGATTATATTTCAGCATCAGTCGCAGATCCGCAATCGGCAGCAGGGGAAGCTCGGCGTGACGCAGGAGGGAGTCGCCGACACCGACGAGAAGGGCCACTTGTTTCGTTTTCGCGCCCAAGGTTTGATGCACCTTTCGCAGATGCTCGGTCAAGGCTTCCTGCGAGATCTCCTTGTCAGAACTGGGGGTTTCGTGGACCGAGTACCCGAGCAGTTCGAAGCCTTCGCCTTTGCGCTGTAGATAAACCGCTTTCGTGGAGCGTTCTCCGAGGTCGATGGCGACAATCTGGGAACGTTTCTTGGATCGAGGGCTAGAGAACGAAAGCGCCATGCAGGCTTCTCCTACATTTTTTTTACCCCTGTTTCAAGTCACAAGTGCCGGGGCCTCGGCGTCAAAGATCGAAATACTGAGGCGTAATGTGGCCTCGATAACAGGTCAGAATAGCCACACTCCGAGGGAGCTTGAATCGAACATGACCCGCATATCCGGGGTTGAAGAAGAGCGTCGAGCCGAGGGTCTGGCAATGCCGGCGATGAGTATGGCCGAAGATGACGACGTCTGGCTTTTCCCGAGCGATCCGACGCTGGATGGGACTCTCGGGAGAGGTTCCTTCCACGATGTGGTGGATCAGGAACCTTCGCTCCGCGACCTCAAGGAATTCGGTTTCTTCCAAGTGAAGTCCGTCATCCGTGTTGCCGAGGACCGCGGTCACCGGGGCAATTCTCCCCAATTCCATCAGCACCCAAGTCCAGCCGACATCACCGCCATGAAGAATCCAGGAAACTCCGGAAAAAATCCTTGGAATCGCGGGATCAAGATAACCGTGAGTGTCAGACAAAACGCCGATTCTAGTCTTGTGATGAGACGAGGAGGCGGGTCGCCGCAGGCGCGCCGTCCCAGAGGTTTCAGCGGCGTCGCTCGTCTTTCTCATAAATCCCGCGAGGGTCGGGATGAAGTCAGGCTTGGGACTCCTTGTTTTCCGGCTCTTCGACGTCGGGTTCGGTCTCCTCCTCAGCCTGTTCGGCTGCTTCGGCCGCTTCGCTCAGTTTCATGGCGCCCGCAAAAAGGCCGGTGAACAATCCGCCGCTCAAGAGGGTGTTTCGGAAGAACTCCCAAGTTTGCGGCCAGCCAGCCGTGCCGGTGGTCAACGCAATCAACCAGCCTTTCAGGTCTTTGGTGTATTCGAGATTCCCAAAAGGATTGAACAGCCACGCCGCCGTGTTGGTGAGGAAGTAGAAAAGAACTGCGCCGAAAAGACCGCCACTCAAGAGGGTCAGCCAGGATGAGCGCGCGCTGAACTGGCGCCCGAGCCAGATGAGCCCCGCGTAAACGGGGTAATTTACGAGCTGGTAAATCTGGAACGCGTTGAGATCCTTGGCGAAATAGTAGTAGGCATCGATGGCGAGATCGGTCGCGGCGAGAGTCACCAGCGGCAGCCACCATGCGAGGTGGCGAGGGAAATAGATCCCGGCGCAAAACGCCAGAGCGTAGGCCGCGCTGAAGTTCGGGGGCATGAGCCCCGGCCAACGCGTCAACGCAAAAACGACCATCAGCAGAATCGGCAGAGCGGTGTTCCACTTTTCTTTCACCTGGCTCCATGATACGTCAATCGTATCGAAAGACAAGGAGTCTGATTTAAGTCCGAGAAGTCCGAATTAAGTCCGAAGTTGTCCACCGAACGGTGAGTTGAAACTTTTGAAGAGCCGACGAATGCGTTGATGGCTGGCGAGAAGAGATAGCATGGTTCCAGCGGATGAAAGACCTGTTTGAGACGATTTACGAGGATGCCGAAATGCTGGTGGTGAATAAGCCGGCGGGCCTGGTTTGCCATCCCACGAAAGCGGGGATCTACTCGAGTTTGATCAGTCGGGTTCGGCTTCACTTGGGAGAGTCGTCCAGACCTCACTTGGTCAATCGCCTCGACCGAGAAACGAGCGGCGTTGTCCTTGTCGCCAAGACCCGCCCATCAGCCACCGAGTTGGGCAAAATCTGGGAGCGCCGTCAGGTCCACAAGGAGTACTTGGCGATTGTCCACGGCGCGGTCGAGTCTGACCACGCGGTGATCGAGGCTCCTTTGGGTAAGGACGAGCGCAGCCGAATCGCGGTCAAAGACTGCGTGCGGTTAGACGGAGCTCCAGCGAAGACCGAGCTCTGGCGGGAAAGGGTGTTTGCCCGCAATGGCCGGGCCTTTTCGCTTCTGCGGGTTGTTCCATCCACCGGAAGAAAACACCAGATTCGCATTCATCTGGCCTACTACGGTCACCCTATCGTTGGAGACAAGATTTACGGCGGCGACGAAGATTTGTATTTGGCTCTGGTCGAAGACCGGTTGACCGACGAACAGCGTGCCCGTCTCGTCTTGCCGCATCAGGCTTTGCACGCGCGGGCGGTCCGTTTTTCTTGGTACCGACGCGAAATGATCTTCCGCGCCGAACCGGAGAGTTGGTTTTCGAACTTCACGTCGTGAGACTGATGGCTCGTTCCGGATGGATCGCGCGCTTCCCATTGAGACGAAGAGGGAAAGCGTCCGCCGCGGGTGCAGCCCATTGGATTCGGGGATTCATGAATGTGAGCTTGCCTTTTGTCGGATCTCTTCCAGGAATCAGGCCATGCTATCCGATGTGATCGCGCCGATTCCGAAAACCATGCGAGCTGCCGTTTACCGCGGCAAGAATGATCTCGGAATCGAGACGGTCCCAGTGCCTCGAATCGGGGCAAACGAGATTCTGGTGCGTGTCGCTGTCTGCGGGGTTTGTCCAACCGACATCAAAAAAATCCAATATGGCACCGTGCCGCCCCCGAGGATCTTCGGCCACGAGACGGCCGGAACGATCGTGCGGATGGGGGCTCAGGTGCGGACATTTCGGGTAGGTGATCGCGTTGCCCTCCACCACCATATTCCCTGCATGGATTGCGGCTATTGTCGGCACCGTGCGTTTGCCCAGTGCGAAGGATACAAACGCACCGGGATCACGGCGGGATTCGAACCGGCTGGCGGAGGCTTTGCCGAATACGTTCGGGTCATGAGGTTTGTGTTCCCCGGAGTTGTCCGGATTCCTCCTCGAAACTCGTTTGTCGAAGGCGCGATGCTTGAGCCAGTGAATACCGTTCTTAAAGCGGTCAACCGTTTGGAGGTTGTGGCGGGCGACACCGTCTTAGTCGTCGGGCAGGGACCGATTGGATTGATGTTCACCAAGATCTTGGCTCTGCGGAAGGTTCGGGTGGTGGCGACTGATTTGCTCCAAGCTCGTTTAAATCTCGCGCGAGAGTTTGGTGCCCGGTGGGCTTTAGACCCTAGCTCGGGCGATATATTAGCTCGATTAGCGCCGATGACCGGACGGCGGGGGTTGGATGCGGCTGTCATCGCGGTGCCTTCGGATCCGACCGTCAATATGGCTTTCAACGCGGTGCGTGGAGGGGGCAAGGTCTTGCTCTTTGCCCATACCCGGCTCGGGGTTGAAAGAGGGGTCGATCTGGGGGCCATCTGCGTTGGGGAGAAGGACTTGATCGGGAGTTACTCCTCCGATTTCACGCTCCAGGGCGAGGTGGCGCGACTGGTGTTTTCCCGAAAGCTGGACGCCCGTTCGCTCGTGACCCATCAGTTTGGATTGGAACAGACTGCGGCCGCTATCGATCTAGCCTCGAAACCGGCCCCAACCAGCCTGAAGGTCGTCGTTCATCAACGACTTTGAGGAGATCTCTGTCAATTCGGCGTCCAAGATTAGTGGGCATCTAATCCCGGTCTTTAGCCTCGCTCAATGCCCTTGGCGTTCCGGTGATCGATTCAGGACAGGCTGAGATAAAGTTTTGTTCAAAAATTTATTGACACCAAGCCCCTCGTTTGAGAAAGTGCCACCACACACGGAATAAATAACAATAAAAAATGAGAACAAAAACACTACTCCTCACGGCTGCGTTGAGTGCGGCAGGCATTGCCACATCCATGGCGCAGGTCTTCTCGGTAAACGCGGTTGGCTATGTCACGACCAAGGTTCCTGCGAAAGGTTTCGCATTGATTTCGAATCCTTTGACGGCTGCGGATAATACAATCCAGGCTTTGTTCAAGGGGGCGCCTCCAGGAACGCAGGTTTTCAAGTTTGACGGGACAAAGTTTGCCACGGCGACCTACGACGATATTGATAATGCATTCGCTCCTGCAGCGGCTGCCAGTCAGACTGTGTTGCCTGGCGAAGGGGTGTTTGTTTTCAATCCGACAGCGGCGGAAGTCAGCTTTACGTTTGTGGGCGAAGTTCCCCAGGGAACCCTGAAGAACACACTTCCGAAGGGCCTCTCCATTCGTAGCTCGATGGTTCCCCAAGCTGGAGATGCGAAAACCTTGGGTTTGAAAGGTGGTGCCGGTGATCAGATCTTCAAGTTTGACACAGCAAGTCAGAAGTACGTCACCAGCACATTCGACGATATTGACAATGACTGGGTTCCTCGGCTGACGTCATTGGCTGTCGGAGAAGCCTTCTTCCTCAATAGCAAAGCTGGCGGCTCATGGGATCGTACCTTTAGCGTAAATCAATAGTAACAATCAGATAACTGAACTCAAAACGAAAAATGAAAAAGCTAATCATCACACTGGCAGCATTAATGGTAACAGTCGCTGCTTACGGTCAGGGTGCGGTTACATTCAATAACCGTATTTCGGGAGTTGTTGATGCGCGAGTTCTTATGCCGGACGGCACGGGAGCTGGTGCTGGTTTCACTGCGCAACTGATCGGTGGTCCTGCTGGGACGGCCGTTGACAAATTGGTTGCCCTGACGCCAACGACGACGTTCCGGACGAGCAGCGCGGCTGCGCAGGGTTATGTGAACGCGGTGGACGTGACGGTTAATGGCGTCGCTGCCGGCGCTCAGGCGACCTTAGTCATGCGAGCCTTCAATGGAGCCGATTACGCTTCCTCAGCGATCAAAGGTCAATCTGCCGCTATTACGATCGGACTCGGTGGTGGAACTCTTCCTCCGACTAACCTCACGGGTTTGACGGGTTTCTCCCTCTCGGGCGGAACACCGGTCATCCCTGAGCCCTCGACGATTGCGTTGGGTATTCTTGGAGCGGCCATGCTCCTGATTCGCCGTCGCAAATAATTCGAACGAAATTGTTCTCGACAAGCCGCCTTGAAAAAGGCGGCTTTTTTGTTTTCTCGCCGAGTCGAACTCAGATCGGGATGGTGATAGCTTTGAAACTGATTCCGAAATTGCGTCAACGCTTGACCATTATCTACGGACTGAGATCTGGAATTGACAAGTGAGAAGTCGGGACTACGATCACCTCAGTATCCGGGTGGCGCGTTCGTCTATCAGTTAGGACACGGCCCTCTCAAGGCTGAAAGACGGGTGCGATTCCCGTACGCGCTACCAATCCTTCTGTGAGTCTTTTTCAAATCATCTTCAATCCGGTGAGTGCCGGTGAGTTGTCCAGGATGCCAAAAGAACTCCAATTGTTCATTCTGGGGGAGTTTCGGGGACTGCCGCAGGAGGTTCTGACAACGGATCTTGAACGGTTTGGAAGGTTAGAACGTGACGGACGATCCTTGTTGCGATTGAGGCTGGGTGATTATCGAATTTATTTTGAGCGCCACGAACTGGGAGTTGTGGTGCATCGGATTTTGAGCCGAAATTCTTTGAAAGACTTCTTGTTTCGATCGAGCCTGCCGGTGGGGGAGGACGCCGCTTTGCAAGACAATCCGCGGTTTTGGGATATGATCGAGAAGGCGAAAGCGGTTGATACAGAACCCGGTTCTCCGTGACAGGTTGGAATTCGACGGAAACCCAGTCTTGAGATGGGGAGCCTTCTATCTGGAGGTCCGAGTGGCTCTTAGAGGATTCGGTCTCCAACAACCTCTTCTACAGCACCGAGTCAAGCCAACAAACAGAGCTCAACACTTAGTCGCAGGTTCGAGGAATCTGCGGTTTTATGTCTCTTCCCCGATTTCGACGTTCCAATACGCGACATTGACGAAGTGATTCCAGCTATCATGACAATTTAGACCGAGATTCACTTGAATGAAAGGCCGCCACTTTGGTCTTTTTGGTTTTCGAATCAGATGGATGCCAGCCTCCTGAGGCGTTCGGTTAGCCTTCTGAGTATTGCACTGAATGCACGAACAGACAATGTTTTCCCAAGACGTCGGTCCGCCTCGATGCCTGGGAATAATGTGATCCAAGTTTAGATCCTTCCGATCGAATACGCCGCCGCAATACTGGCACATGTTTTTGTCGCGCTCGAAGATGTTATGCCGAGTGAACTTGACCTCCTTCTTGGGTAGGCGATCAAAAATCACGAGAAGAATCACCCGAGGAACACGAATCCGAAGTGAAATTGTGTGAATGCTTTCCAGATGAGGCTCCTGCTGAGAGAAGTCATGCCACTCCTGGAAATCGAACGTCTCAAACGATCCGTCGCCAACTCCGAATACGACCTGAGCGTGGCCTTGAAAAAGGAGAGTGAGCGCACGCCTCGCACTGCAAACGTTGACCGCCTGCCAGAGGCGATTGAGCACCAGAACCTGCTGATTCAAGTAAGCGCTCATAACCGCTGGGGCGCAAGCTAGCATACGGTTCACACATGTGTCAATCTTGCCGAAACGCTCGCAGCAATTCTCATTTTGACTCAGGATACTGTCCGTTCCACGCATATAGTCCGGGCTCCATCCAATCTGAGAACAAACGTCCGCGTCGCCAAATTCGTCCCATTCCCATGATCTCAAAACCTACCGACAGACCTCGTCGAGGGCCATGCGGGAATGCTGAAAACAGTATCATAACGGATTGCATAAGTCAGACGTTCCGTTACGATGAGCGCATGAAACGGATATTTCTGTTGAGCCTTTTGCTCTTCTCAATTCTTGGGCTTTTTGTTCAAGCCGAGGGCCCCGATGACCAGTACGTTCAGATTTACCGCTTGATCCAGGCGGGAGATCAGTTACGCGCCAGCGGCGAGTCGCAGTTAGCCCAAGAGAAATACGTCGAAGCCCAAAGCGGTCTGAAGAAGCTCAAGTTGAGTTATCCGAACTGGAATGAAAACGTGATCGAGTTTCGGTTGAACTACGTCACGGAAAAGCTGAATTCCCTTTCAAGACCAAAACCAGCGGCCGTTCTTGCGGAAAAGCCTCTTCCGGTTCCGGTAAGACCTTCTTCGGGGCCGGCGGCGGCGGCGGCAACACCCGAAGATGGTCGCGTCAATATGCTCATGGAAGAGGTTCGGCGCCTTCAGAGTGCGAACGCGGTGTTAGAGGCCAAGTTGAAGGAGGCATTCACGGCCCGTCCCGCCGCGGTGGAACCGCGAGAATTGGAGAGAGCGGAACTGCGAATTAGACTCCTTGAAAAGGAGAAGGAGTTGCTTCAAGTGACATTGGACCAGGAGCAGGCGAGGCCCAGCCCGCTTCCCGACACTGGCGTCTTGGAGCAGATGAAATCAAGGCTAGCTGAAGCCACTCAAAGTCTGGCGCGCCAGACCGAGATTGCGGTCGCCTTGACGCGAGAGAAGGAGATTCTTCAGGCGCGCTTGGATGCTTCGGGAAAAGAGGTTGAAGCGGCAAGATCGTTGCGCGCCGAGAACGAAACGCTGCGCAAACGCATGGAGCAGGCGTCGTCGTCCGTCCAGGCTCCATCCGAGAAGCCGACCGCCGGTCCCGCCGGGGCGGCCATCGAGACTGTCGTCACAGGTCTGCAGAACGCTTTGAGAACATTGCAGGGAGAAAAATCCGATCTCGAGAAGACCAAGCGGGAATTGGAGATGAAACTGGCGCTCGCTTCATCTTCGGTGCCGCGCCCCGCTACAGGAGAATCAGATCGGGTGCGGCTTCTCGAAAGTGAGCGAGACGAACTCCTGAAGAGGCTGAATGGAACGACCAAGCAGATCTACGACAACAAGGCTCGGACCGAACAGGTTCAACGCGATCAGTATGAGGGCCAATTGGCTGGTCTGCGCGCGCGCTTGGAGGTCCTCGAGGCGCGGCGCGTTCCCTACACTCCGGAAGAACTGGCGTTGTTCAAGCAGCCGCCGCTTGCAGCGACGAAGGTAGATCCAAAATCAGGCAGAAAGTCGTTGCGCGAATTGCCGCGAGGCGCGGGGCCGCTATTGGCTGAAGCGGAGCGGGCGTTTGCCTCACGGCGTTTTGATGAGGCCGAGAAAAAGTATGTTCAGGTTTTGCGCTTGGATGGGAAAAATGTCTTCACGCTGGCCAATCTCGCGGCGAGTCAATTGGAGCAGAATCGGTTGGCGGATGCTGAGGGGAACTTGGTCCAAGCCCTCGCGATCGATCCGACGGACCCACATGGTCTCTCCTTGCTTGGCATTCTGAAGTTTCGACAGGAGAAGTATGATGATGCGTTGGACTCTCTAAGCCGCGCCGCCCAGGTTGACCCTCAGAATCCGGAGACACAGAACTATCTTGGGATTACGCTCAGCCAGAAAGGTCAGCGAGCCGCGTCCGAGGCGGCCTTGCGCCGAGCGATTCAGTTGGCGCCTGGGTATGGCGGTGCGCATCACAACTTGGCCGTCATCTATGCTACCCAGCAGCCGCCCTTTACGGAGTTGGCCCGCTGGCATTATCAGAAGGCATTGGCGTCCGGCCATCCTCAAAACGCGGCGCTGGAGAAAATGATTGAGGAAGGGCGGAGTGCTCAAGCGCCAAAGTAGCCCCCAGGTTTTCTAGATCGGCTGTAGAATCGGTTTCGTCCGGCGATTGTCTATCACTGGCCCACCCAATGGGAATCGTCTCTGCTGTCCCGTCTCAGGCTCATACCGATGAGTGAGGCCGGGATCCGAGGAGGTTTCTTTCGTTTGTTTTCTTCCTGTTTTCCCTTGTTGCAGTGAGATTGGATGAGCGTTACTCTGACGCCCGATTTTATGACTTTAACGGAGAAGATTCTTGCCCGTGCGGCCGGCCAAGCCCGAGTTCGGGCCGGAGAGAATGTCTGGGTGAAGGCCGATATTCTGATGACGCATGATGTGTGCGGTCCGGGAACGATCGGGGTTTTCAAACGTGAGTTCGGCGCGCAGGCTAAGGTCTGGGACAAGAACAAGATCGTCATCATTCCGGATCATTACATTTTCACGTCCGACTCGAAGTCGAATCGGAACGTGGATATTCTCCGCGATTTCGTGCGAGAGCAGGGGTTGACTTATTTCTACGATGTCATCGATGATCCCAATGGTCATTGGGCGTTCGACGCTTCGAAGGGCGTTTTGAAGCGTCAGTACGGCTCCAACTTCGCCGGCGTCTGCCATACCGCCTTGCCGCAAAAGGGGCATACCCGGCCCGGAGAAATCCTCTTTGGAACCGATTCTCACACCTGCATGGCTGGGGCATTCAATCAGTTCGCCACGGGCATCGGAAACACGGACGCCGGATTTGTCATGGGGACCGGGAAGCTGCTGCTGAAGGTTCCGGAGACGATGCATTTCCGGTTGGAGGGCAAACTGGGACGCGGTGTGATGGCCAAGGACGTCATTCTTCACTGCATCGGGCAGATCGGTTTCGACGGCGCCACCTACCGGGCGATGCAGTTTGACGGTCCCGGTGTGCCCAGCCTCTCCATGGACGATCGCATGACGATTGCGAATATGGCGATTGAGGCAGGGGGAAAGAACAGCATCTTCGAGTTTGACGCCCAGACTCAGGCGTATGTGAACCACCGTTGTGCCTTGAACGGGACCAAATCCTCCTACGAGCCTGTCGAACGGGATGCGGAAGAAAAATTTGTTTTTGAGACGACCATCGATTTGTCCGTCCTCGAACCAACTGTCGCCTGCCATCCGGATCCGGGACAGCGCAAGCTGGCCAAGGAATTGAGCGGGGTGAAACTCGATCGGGCTTACATCGGCTCCTGCACGGGCGGCAAAACCAGCGATTTCCTCGAGTTCGCCCGCATCCTCCAGGGCAAGCGCGTCACCATCGATACGTTTGGTGTGCCCGCGACACCTGAAATCGTCCGTGATTTGCAATCGGCGCGGTGGGGAGAGAAGACGGTCTGGCAAATTCTCGTGGACGCCGGTGTGCAGATGACCGAAAACGCCAGTTGCGCCGCGTGTTTGGGAGGTCCGGTGGATACCTTCGGGCGAATGAACACTCCGCTGAAATGCATCAGCGCGACGAACCGGAACTTTCCCGGGCGAATGGGACACAAAGAATCTCAGGTGTTTCTGGCGTCCCCGGCGACCGTTGCTGCAAGTGCGATCACCGGGCGGATTACCGATCCGCGAGAGTTCCTAAGCTAGACTCGGCGAAGCCCGTCACTGTCGAAGCAACCTAGGCGGCGTGACCTACTTCTAGTTACCAGCCTCGATGGATCGCGAACGTCTGGATAACCTCTGCGAGAAGGGCATTCTCGGGCTGGTTCTTGCTGTCCTCGTGTTCGGCCCTCTCTCGGCTGGAGCGGTGCGTCCGATGGAGTTTCTGGTCCTGCAGTGTCTTACCTTGGGGGTGCTTGCAATCTGGTCTGTCCGACTTTGGATTCGGCCCAGTCATCGCTTGCTTTGGCCGCCCATCTGTTGGGCGGTGGTGGGATTTCTTGGTTACGCGATCATTCGCTATTCCGAGGCTGAGATCGAGTACGTGGCGCGCGCCGAACTGATCCGAATTGTGATCTACGCGATCTTGTTTTTCGCCATCCTCGACAACCTCAATCGCCAGGAATCCACCCAGCTCATCTCGTTTGTGCTGATCTTCCTGGGCATGGCCATTTCCCTTTACGCCGTCTACGAGTTCATCACCAACTCCCCGGTCGTGTGGCATTTTCTCTCTCCCGAACGAAAGCCGGAACAATACATGAAACGGGGGACCGGAACTTACATTTGTCCGAACAACCTCGCCGGATTTCTTGAGATGATTCTCCCTTTGGCCCTGGGTTATACGCTGGTCGGCCGATTCAAGCATACGGTCAAAGTGTTCGTGGGTTACGCCGCCGTCGCCATTCTCGCTGGGATCGGAGTCTCTCTTTCCCGGGGCGGGTGGCTGGCGACCGGTCTGGCTTTGACGGTCTTTTTTGGAGTGTTGTTCGTCTCCCGGGCGAGCCGTTTGCCCGCGATCGTATTTGTTCTGCTTCTCGTGACGGCGGGCGTCTTCTTCTTCAAGGGCTATCAGCCGCAGCATCGGTGGCGGCAGATGTTCCATGAAAGTGGCGTCGTCGATGATGTCCGTTTTTACCTTTGGAAACCGGCCGTGCAGATTTGGCGGGAGAATTTGTGGTGGGGAGGTGGTCCGGCCCACTACGATCATCGATTTCCGGCCCACCGCCCCAACGTCGTGCAGATGCGCGCGGGTTACGCTCACAACGATTACCTAAATGTTCTGGCGGATTGGGGGATAGTCGGAGCCGTTATGATTTTGGCTGCCTTCGTCTTGCTCTTTGCCGGGGTTCTCAAGAGCTGGAAGTTCGTCCACCGTTCCAATGATTTAGGGAGCAAGCCGAGCAACCGTTCTTCATTCGTTTTGGGTTCGGCGGTGGGCCTCGGGGCGCTCTTGTTGCACTCGGTGGTTGATTTTAACATGCAGATTCCAGCCAATGCCATTCTGGCGGTCACCCTCATGGCGATGCTGACCGGGCATTTGCGATTCGCCACCGAGCGACACTGGGTTCCGTTGGGTTGGTCGATTCGAATTGGTCTGACTGCTCTCTGCGTGATCGGATCCGCATACTTAGGACAACAGGGCTGGAAACGCTTCCGCGAGCAGGTATTGCTCGATCGCGTCGAGAGAATCGGAAGCATCATCAAGGAGAAGACAGAGATCCTTCGTCTGCGCGCGGAGACGTTCGATAAGGTGCCGTCCGGGGAGGAAATTGACCTTGAACCGACGATCCGGCTTGCGAAGGAAATCGACGAAGCGGTCCATAGGCAGCTTGAGGCATTGAAGTTGGCACATGGCGTGGAACCGATGAATGGGGAGACAACCTACAAGATCGGCGAGGCGTATCGCCGAATGAGTTGGTCCGGAGGGGAGGGATATGGAGAACTGGCTCGGGAATCCATGATTTGGCTCGCGGCCGGGATGAAGGTCAATCCGTTGGATGCCTACAATTACCTTCGTTACGGCATGTGTTTGGATTGGCTGGGTCGGCATTCCTCGGCCGACCGATACTTCCGACGGGCTCTGGAGTTGGATCCGAAGAGCTACTACATGGCCGCACATTATGGCTGGCATTTCATCTCGTCTGGAGATCATCGATCGGCAAAGGAATGGTTTGAGAAATCGCTGAAACTGTCGGATTGGCGTCCCAACGACATGGCCCATGGCTACCTTCGAATCATCGCGAAGATTCTGGCGGAACGGGGCGACAACTGAAACAAGATCGACAGTTGTTTGCTCGATTGGAAAGCGGGGGGTGAAACTGGTTGGGGAGCGATCGATCGGGAATAACATTTTCGCACTTTTTATCAGCAATTCTCGCTTTTGGCCCAGGACGCTGAACCTTGGGACTATAGAATTTCGGCATGAACCGGTCTTCAAATGGCGATCCGGGCTGGAGCGAGGACTCGATACGGGTCAAAATGAGAATTGCTGACTTTTTATTGCAAAATGTCTCAGATCCGGCAAAGGTGCAGGAATGGTTATGGTTTGGTGAGTCGTTCTTGGAAGAAGAGCGGGATGGACGTCTCTTCGCAAAAACGTAAGAATCAACGAACTATCCAATTGACATTTGAGTTTGGAAAATTAGACTGTCGAGCATTCGAATGATGAATTTAAACAGGAGCAAATCTATGAAACCAGTTGGCACCCTTTCGAGTTTAATGGTTTTCGGAGTCGCCTTGGCGGCCACCACAATGTTCACTTCTTCCGCCCAAGCCGGAGAAGGCAAGGCGGTAGTTCGTTCGGTTCGGGGCACGGCCCAAAGCTCTGTGCAGGGAGGAGAGTGGAAGCCGCTGAACGTCAATCAGGTTCTGGGTTCTGGGTCTGCGATCAAAGCAGGCACCAGTTCTTCGGTTGACCTGTTCCTGGCGGAAAACGGCCCGGTGGTGCGGGTCACGCAAGATACTACTTTGGAGTTGGATAAACTCAGCCTCGATCGGGCTGGAGTTGACGTGGTTATCGAGACTCAACTGGATTTGAAGGCGGGCACTATCCTCGGGAGTGTGAAAAAGCTCGCGGCGGCCTCGCGCTACGAAGTGAAGACGCCTTACACGGTCTGTGCCATCAAAGGAACTGAGTATCAAATCAGCGCCGACGGCGTTCACCACGCCATCACGGGCACGCTCTTGGTCGTCTATACGAATCCGTCAACGAAAAATCCGACAACTCTGACGGTGAACGCTGGGCAGACATTTGTCCCGCCGCTCAATCCAAGCACGCCGAATGCGGTTCCTACGGTGGTGGCGACGGGGACCCTTCCTGCCACTCAGCAACCGGCTCCGCCGCCTCCTGTTGGTGGGCCTGGGGACTTCGAACAGCCCGTCACCGTTGTTCCCGAGCCAGTGACGTTTGTTTCTCCGGGCACCGGATCTCCGAGCACCGGAACGGGGACAAGATAACGATCGGTTTTAGAATATCACCCAGAGCGACTTTTGTTCGCTCTGGGTTTTAGTTTTTTTAGGGGGCAATGAGCACGCCAAATCCGTTTATTCGAATGCTCCTGAAACCCCAAAACATCCATGACGGAATTGAACCTGAGAACCTGAGTTGAATGCTCATTTCCGCCAGGTAAATGACAGCACGCGTTGCGGTTTCTTGCGCCTTCAGCGGGCTGAAAACATTCGTCTGAAGCTCGCATCCGAACCCCAATCCTAGGATGAGGGATTGGTCCGAGGTGGAACCAGCACGAGGGATCATCGGGCTTGGCCGTGGCTTTTGCAGCTCGCGTTGCGATTCAGCTCGAAAATCCTTTGGGTGATTCGAGGATCATCGAGGCAATCACGGCCTGGCGCACTGTTTTGGGATCGCGGACCAGGGCGGCGGCAGCGTGGACCTCAGACGAGGATCGATGTCGGTGCAGGGTGGGTTCTGCGGCTCTAGGCTGTCTGGTCCGAGAAGTCACTCGTCGCAAATGCGCCGCCGTCTTCTCGTGAAGATGGCTGGCTTGACGGTAGGCTTCCTCGGATTCTGTCAGGTTGATCAAGGTGATTGATGGACCTTCAGTTGATCCGGGGATTCGTTCGCTGGGAGTTGAAATCGACCGCGGTGCTGGGGGCGATGATCGGGGCGGCGCTGTCGGTGACGCAGTCTGAAGGACGGGGGGCATTTGAGGAAACGGGGGCGGAGTCTGCGGAGCGTCCCCCTCGAACAAACGTCGAATGTCCCTTTCCCAATCGGGCTCGGAGGAGGTGTCCGAATCAGCCTGCCGTGTGCGCGGAGGCTGCGTCGGCGGATGGGGCGGACTGGCCGGGCGCGTCGGTCGCTGATCGCGACCCGTCGGGCCCTGTTCCTGCGCCTGGCTTCGCTTTTGCATCCAGTTGGAGATTGCGCTCAGGGCAACGATGACCAGCATCGCGATCAGGGAATTGTCCATAGATTCAGAGTGGGTGTGGTGCGATCGAGCGATGGCGCTAGTGAGTCGCGGTCTTCGTGGCCGATCCGGTTGAACCGCCGCCGCCCGCGATGTTCTCGCGCATGCTGGTGTCGGCTTGGACGTTCTTCATTCGGACATAATCCATCACGCCGAGATTCCCGCTCCGAAATGCGTCGGACATGGCCAACGGAACTTGGGCCTCGGCTTCGACGACCCGCGCGCGCATTTCCTGAACTTTGGCGACCATTTCCTGTTCCAGCGCGACGGCCGCAGCTCGGCGCACTTCGGCTTGGGCTTGGGCGATCAGCTTGTTGGCCTCGGCTTGTTCTGCCTGGAGTTTCGCTCCGACGTTTTCTCCAACGTCCACGTCCGCGATGTCGATGGACAGAATTTCGAACGCGGTATTGCTGTCGAGCGCCTTGTCGAGAACGGTCTTGGAGATGCGGTCCGGATTCTCCAGGACTTCTTTGTAGGAACCCGCCGATCCGATGGTCGCGACAATGCCTTCGCCGACGCGCGCGATAATCGTCTCTTCGGTGGCGCCGCCGACGAATCGATCCAGGTTGGTTCGGACGGTGACACGAGCTCGGGCGCGAATGACGATGCCGTCCTTGGCGACGCCATCGATGGTCGTTTTACCCGTGCTGGGATTGGGACAGTCGATGACCTTGGGGTTGACCGAGGTTTTGACGGCTTCGAGGACGGTTTTGCCCGTTCCTTTCGTGGCCAGATCGATGGCGCAGGCCCTATCGAACACAAGGTGGATCCCCGCTTTGCGCGCTGCGATGAGCGCAAGAACGACCATTGGCACATTGCCGCCCGCGAGGTAGTGGGTTGAGAGATCATCGATGGTGACGTCGAGGCCCGATTTCACGGCCGTGATGCGGTTGTCCACAACCATTCCGACCGGCACGCTCCGCAGCCGGAGGGCAATCAAATCGGTGAAGCTGACCTTGGCGCCGGAAAAAAAAGCTCGGATCCAGACGCTGAAGAAGTTGATGACGATGATGGCGGCGACCAGGATAATGACGATCAGGACGACGAGAACGAACACTTTCCATCCGCTGACTTCAGTGTCGCCGATGGTGAGAGCCAGAATCGGGAAGGTATCTTTCATGGTAGCGTCGTATCGAGGCAGTTAGGTTTGACTGTGGACCGCGTCGGTTGTAGGGCGCACGACCACCCGCAGGCCCTCGAGGGCCACGACGGTGATTGAGGTGCCGCGTTCGATCATATTTCCTTCGGTCACGACATCGACCCGTCGGCCGTTGATCAGGGCCGCACCCGAAGGTCGAAGGTTGGTGCTGGCCACTCCGGTTTGGCCGAGCAATTCCGGTTTCTCGGCTCCAAGTTCGCCGATCGTCCCCTGGGAGATAAAGGCGCGGGCGATTCGGCTTTCAGGAAAGAACTTGAGCCAGCAAAGGGCGGCGGCGACTAATCCGACGACGACCGTCAGGAGCACCAAATTGCCCATTTGCAGGCCGTAGTTCGCGTAACTGAGGATAACTCCTGCCACCAAGCTGATGAGGCCGAGCACCCCAGCGACCAGACCCGGCAGCACGGTCTCAAGAAGCAGCAACAGAGCTCCGACCAGGATCAGAGTGGCGATGAGTTCTCCGGGAGAAAAGGCTTTCTCCGTCCCGGCCCACGCCGCCCCTGCTACCCAGAAGATGGCGACGACGCTTTTCATGCCTTCATTCTAAGTGATTCCGCGGAAGCCGCAAGCGCATTGCCGCGGCAATTCGAAGCTGGAATTGCGCTGACTGGCCAGCCTTCTCCGAGGAAGCGACCCGTTCGGATTTTATCCTATGCTTCGATTTCTTTGGAGAAAGGCGCGACGTGGTCTTCCGCCAGATGATCAGATGTGCTTTGACCGAGGTCAAGGCGTGCCGTCCGCAATCGGACCATTTTCCAACCTTCGGTCGGATCTGAATCGATGCTGTTTCGCCCGCCAGACCATGCCGACGGCATTGAGGCGACCCGAGGCATGGATCGGTCCGACATCAGTTCGAGTCAAAAAAAGATGACGAGGTGAGTTCTATGAAAAATTCTGCGTTGATTCGTCAGTTCCTACGCAAACGGAATGCCCATTGCGGATTCGTTTGGTGGACGATTTTGGCATTCTTTGGCTCGGTTCCAACCAGTTTTGTGGTCCAGGTTGCGGGTGCGGCTGAAACTCGGGCGTCATCGATTGCTCAGGGAGCCGATCCCCTCCTTTCACGGTTGGGCGTAGTGCGGGGACTTTGCGTCGTGCTCGAAGACGCCCGCTGCACCGTGGCGTTGAAGCTGGCGCGAGAAACCGAGCTCACGCTTTACGTCCAATTGCCGCGGGCCGCCGATCTTGATTCGGCGCGGCGGGTGGTGGACGCGGCGGGTTTTTACGGACAACGGATCTATCTTGAGGCCGGTCCGCTGACCAGGCTTTATCTGGCGGACAATTTGGCCGACGCGCTCGTCGCGGTGGGCGAAGCGGAGTCGATGATCCCGGAGGCGGAAGCGTTGCGCGTGCTGCATCCTCGCGGCAAGGCCCTCCTCGGGTCGCGGGATCTGACCAAGCCCTTTCTTCCGGGCGTGGATGATTGGAGCCACACCTATCACGGTCCGGACAACAATCCGGCATCCCAGGATCGAGTCGCCAAGGGGCCGTATCTGACCCAGTTCCTGGCGGATCCTCGTTACGCGCCGTTGCCGCAAGCGGCCGTGGCTTCGGCGGGGCGGGTCTTCAAGCTTTTTGGCCATATTGCCTTCAAAGAGCGCGAAGAGCCGTGGTTGAACACGCTGGCGGCATTCGATGGATTCAACGGCACATTTCTCTGGCGGCGGCCCATTCCTTCGGGGCTCATGGTCCATCGGAGCACGTTGATCGCCACGTCCACCACGGTTTATTTCGGCGACGATCGATCGTGCAAAATCATCGATGCGGCGACCGGCGAACTGCGGGATGAGATCGCTCCGCCTTCCGATCTGACCGGTGGAACATTTTGGAAGTGGATGGCGCTCGAAGAGGGGACGCTCTTTGCGATGGTGGGCGAACAGGAACAGCGCGACCCGATCATTCGAATGCGCAGCGAACGCCACGGCTGGCCGTGGGATCCACTCTCGCCTGGATACAATCAATCCGAGTTTCCATGGGGATTCGGACGAACCTTGCTGGCGATCGATCCCGAGAACAAGAGCATCCGATGGCAACATCGGGAAGCGGAGCCATTCGACAGCCGGGCGACTTGTCTGAAGGCTGGGCGATTGTTTCTTTACCGTCACGGGTCCTATCTCGCGTGCCTGGATACGAGAACGGGCCGGGAACTTTGGCGCAAGACTCGCGACAACGCGCCGGAACTATTCCAAGCGCTCGGAACCGATCTGCCCCGCCAGGACTGGCGCACGAACTGGCGTTCGGTGGCCTACGCCAAATGCAGTGACAAGGCGCTGTACCTCGCCGGACCCACTCTCAGCAAACTGGTTGCCCTTTCCGCCGAGGATGGGCGCATTCTCTGGCAGCATCCCTACAGTAACTATCAAACAGTCCTCCAAGGTGACGGCCTTTATGCCTTGAGCGGACAGATTGACAATGAGCTCAGCCGAAAGTTTGACCCGATCAGTGGAAAGATTCTCCAAGAAGTGAAACTCGGACGGCGCGCTTGCACTCGGCCGACTGGGGCGATCGATGCCATTTTCTGTCGCGCGAACGGCGGTTCGACGCGGCTCGATCTCGAGAGCGCGGAACCTCAGTTGGTCTCCCCGATGCGTGCCCAGTGCCAGGACGGAGTCACGATCGCGAATGGTTTGCTTTACTGGTGGCCCAGCGTGTGCGACTGCAATCTTACGCTTTACGGCATCACCTGCCTGGGGCCAGCCGGTGATTTCAACTTCTCTCAACCGGCGGTCGAATCGGCCCGGCTGGAGAGCCCCGCGGGCGGCGGCGCATCCGTTCGCGACCTTCCAGAGTCGCCGAACGATTGGCCAACCTTCCGGGCGAGCATGACGGCTTCCGCGACGACGGGCGCGGTGGTGCCGGCACGGGCGCAGCGTCTTTGGCAGACTCTTCCGGCGGCTGAGTTGACTCCGACGGCACCGACCGCGGTCGGCGGCCTGGTCTTCCTCAGTGGTTCCGATGGAGTGGTGCGAGCATTGGATGCGGGAAGCGGCAAGCCGCTTTGGACGGCCTATACGGGCGGAGGCGTGCGATTTCCTCCGACGGTCTGGAAAGGGCGCGCGTTGGTTGGGTCGGGTGACGGCTGGATTTATTCCTTGGAGGCCAAGACCGGCCGATTGCTCTGGCGATTCCGGGCGGCGCCGGCCGAACGCCGGATCCCGGTTTATGGTCAATTGCTTTCCACATGGCCCGCGGCCAGCGGAGTGCTCGTGCGCGACGGGGTGGCGTACGCCGCAGCCGGCATCGTCAATTACGATGGCACCCACGTCTATGCGCTCGACGCCGTGTCGGGTCGGCTGAAATGGCAGAACAATTCATCCGGCCATCTCGACCCGGCGGCGCTGGCGGGGGTCAGTGTGCAGGGGAACATGATCATCCATGAGAACAAGCTCTGGCTCGCGGGTGGCAACGTCGTCTCTCCGGGAGTCTATGATTTGGCGACGGGCCGGTGTCTCAACGAGACGAACCAAGTTCATCGCGTCGTGAACAACAACGTCCCGGCTTCGGAGAGTCCGCGCGGCTCAGAGCTCTACCTGGTCGGCGACCGCGTGATGGTCAGCGATCAGCCGCTCTACGCTCATCCGAAATACAAAGTCTATGATTCCTCGGTGCTCAATAAGACCTGGGTGTCATCGGTGGGCGACCGTGATGTGATCTGGGTGAACAACGCCAAAGTGGCGTGCTATCCGCGGGTCGAGGAAAAGCGGAGCGAGCGGCTGTCGGCAGCTTGGGGCAAACCTCGGATCGAAGGTCCCGCGCCGCTTTGGGAGGTGGACTGCAAAGAGAGCATCGCCGTGGCTTTGGCCGGCAATGCGCTCGTCGTGGCGCGGCCGTCCGAGATCGCGGCCTACAATCTTCGCGATGGCCGGCCGCTTTGGGTGCAGATGCTGCCGGGGACGCCGGTGCCGTGGGGGTTGGCCGTGGATCGCGACGGTCGGGTGATCGTGTCCCTGGAGGGCGGACAAGTGGTGTGCTACGGACGAAACGAAATGACGGCCGCGCGTTAAGCGAATCCTGTGAACATCGGCAAATGGATCATCCTGCTGGTCCTGTCGGCTGGTTTGATTCCCAAGTCCCCGGCGTGCCAGTATAACGTCCGCGACATCGGTTTTGTGGATTTGGACACGGAACCGTACCGACTCTTCTGTTACGTTCGCCACGAGATGCCGGCGGCGGACGTCGTGCGCTTGCGGGAGACGGCGGATGGCATTCTCCGGGAGACCAATCTTCGGTTTGAGATCATTGATGTCGATCAGCAGCGGGATCACCCCGCGATGACCCACCTGAAGGCGGTTTCGACGATCACGTTTCCCACGGCCCGGCTGATTTCACCGGACGGCCAGGTTCTTCCCGTGGTTCTAACGAAGGCCGGAAAGCGCCTCGATGAAACGCTGACCAGCGCGTTGGAGGGATTGGTTTCATCACCGACCCGGGACACAATTCTTCGAACAGTGAGCGGGGCCTTTGGGGTGGTTTTGTTCATTCCGGGAGAGGATGTCGGCCAGAATACCCGAGGTCTGACATCGATCACGAACGCGATTGAGCAGATCCGGGGAGAGATGAAGGCTTTGCCCAAAGCAATCGCCGAGCCCCCCGCTTTGATCGTGCTCGACGGCGCGTCGCTCGAGCGCGAGAAAGTCTTGCTCTGGAGCTTGGGACTGGAAACGGCCGCCGATGCGCAGCCCCGCGTGGCGTTGTTTTACGGCCGAGCCCGTTGGATCGGCCCTCTCATGAAGGGTGTGGAGATTGCGGAGCGTAACGTCGCCGGCATCTTCTCCCTTCTTGGGGCGGATTGCGAATGTGGCCTCGATATCTCCTGGACGCAGGGCACCCGTCTTCCGGTGCGTTGGAGTGAGGCGCTCCACGGCCAGGTCACGCGTGCGCTTGGGTTCGATCCGGAAAGTCCGCTCGTGAAAATCGAAGCGAGCCGAATCGTCGGGATGCGCGGTTCGCCGCGGGCCAGCGGGGGGAACAATGCGGCGGCGATGTCGGATCGGAAGGCCGAAGCCACGGACGGTGCGGCTTCGCGCCGCGATGGCCAAAGCTCCTTCGACGTGGGCTCAACCGCGAGCGCCGACTTTCCGCGAGCGACGCCGGAGGCGTCCAGGACGGAACCCGTGCTTCGAGTTTCATTCGTCTTTCTGGGCGGCATGACGTTGTTGGTTCTCTTCACTGGCCTCTGGATTTGGCTGAGGAGCGCTGGGAAGCACTGAGCTTGAACCCCGAGAGTTCGATTCCACCCGGCCCAAATCCCGCTCCCGAGCTGTTCCCGCCGCACTGGGCCCTTTCTCGTCGATCCGTCAGCTAAGAAACCGCAACCGAAGGCCGGAGTTCCGGAGTGAGCCGGGAAATTCTCCGGAGGGCGGGGCTGGCTTCATTACGAAAATGTAATTTGACTCTGGCGAAAAATGGCCCAATTTAGGCACCCTGTTGGAAGCAGTGAATCTTTGACGGTCGGTTTAATATCGGTTGTATCTGGCGGAAACGGGTGTATCCGTGGGGAATTCTTTTTTTTGAGGCCGCGTCTTGAACAGACAGTTGCGACCAGGATGTGTGAACGCAAATGAAGAGAAAACGGCATGATTAAAGTCCAAAATCTCAGCAAAACTTTCGGCCCAAAACTGGCCGTGAACAACATCTCGTTTTCCGTGGAACGGGGTGAAGTGCTCGGATTCTTGGGACCCAACGGGGCCGGAAAATCGACGAGCATGCGGATGATCACCGGTTTCATCCCTCCCACCGTTGGCAAAGTCCAGGTGGGCGGTTTTGACATGGATGAGAACCCGATTGCCGCCAAGCGGCTCATCGGTTACCTCCCGGAGAACGCCCCGGCCTACACCGACATGACGGTCCAAGGGTTTCTGACCTTTGCCGCCGAATTGCGCGGATTGAGGGGTGATGACAGAAAGAAGGCGGTGCATCGGGTCGTCGAAACCTGCTTCCTCGAATCGGTCCTCCATCAAAGCGTGGAAACGCTTTCCAAGGGATATCGGCACCGAACGTGTTTTGCGCAATCGATTATTCACGATCCGGACGTGCTCGTTCTGGACGAGCCGACGGATGGACTCGATCCGAATCAAAAGCACGAAGTCCGGACCCTGATTCGCCGCATGGGTGAAAAGAAGGCGATTGTGTTTTCCACTCACATTTTGGAGGAAGTGGAGGCGGCTTGTTCTCGCGCCATCATCATCGATCGGGGGCAGATCGTGGCCAATGGAACACCGGCGGAGCTCAAGCAGCGCTCGGATGTGGCCGGGGCCGTCTCGGTGCGGGTCGGCGGTGTCCCCGGTGCCGCGCTCAGCGACAAACTTTCCCAGCTTTCCCAAGCCCGCAAAACGGTGATTATGAAGGACGAAGGATCGATCGCGACTGTTCGAGTTTTTCCGCGGCCAAATTCTCGCGATGGAGAGCTCGCCCGGGGCGTTGCCGAAGTAATCGCCCAGCAGGGCTGGAAGTTGGAGGAACTGCACACAGAAGAAGGCCGTTTGGATGAGGTCTTTCGGACTATCACGCTGCCGGACAACGTACGGGAGGGATCGAAATGAATAGCTCGTTTGCTAATATCTGGACCATAGCCAAGCGGGAGCTTTCCGGCTATTTCGCCTCGCCTGTGGCCTACGTCTTCATCGTCATCTTCCTGCTTTTGGTCGGTTTCTTCACCTTCATGGTGGGGGGGTTCTTTGAACGTGGAGAGGCGTCGCTCGGCATGTCGTTCTTCGTCTGGCATCCCTGGCTCTATCTGTTTCTGGTGCCCTCCGTCGGGATGCGTCTTTGGTCGGAGGAACGGCGCCTCGGAACGATGGAGTTGCTGCTCACGATGCCGATCACCCCGTGGCAGGCCATTCTCGGAAAGTTTCTCGCTTCCTGGCTGTTTTTGGGGCTGGCTTTGGCGCTGACCTTCCCAGTGGTCATGACCGTGAATTACCTGGGCAACGCCGATAACGGGGTCATCTTCTGCGGCTACGTGGGAAGTTTGTTGCTCGCGGGCGGATACTTGGCCATCAGTTGTATGACGTCGGCCATGACTCGGAATCAGGTGATCAGCTTCATCGTTTCCGTGGTGATTTGTTTGTTTCTGATTCTCGCTGGATGGCCGCCGGTAACCCGAATGCTTCAGGATCTTTCGGAAAGCCGCCATCTCGTCGATACCGTGGCCGCGTTCAGCGTGATGACCCACTTCGATGGCTTGCAGCGAGGCGTGTTGGACTCTCGCGATCTGGTTTTCTTTTTGGCGATGATCGGTTTTTCCCTGTTTACGACCAGCGTTATCATTCGCGGACATCGCGCGGGTTAAGGAAAGACGCCTGACCAAAATTCGAACGAGTGATTGAGGAGCCCATGACGACAAAGAAGAATTCAATTGAATCGTATTTGTACTCCACCGTTGGCGTGGCGGCCATGTTGGTCATTCTGATGGCGGTTTACGTCATCGTCGGCGCCTTCAAACAGCGTTTCGACTTCACGAGCGAGAAGCTCTACACGCTCTCGCCGGGCACGAAGGCGATCTTGAGCAAACTGGACACCCCGGTGGAAATCCGGTTTTACTGCACCTTGGACGCGAAAGAGATGCCCGTCCCGCTCAAGACCTATGCTCAGCGGGTGGAGGATTTGCTTGGGGAATACAAGAAAGCGGCGAAGAGCAACATCGAGATCAAGAAGTTCGATCCCAAGCCCGACTCCGACGCCGAAGACTCGGCCAATTTGGACGGAGTGGAAGGCCAGATGGTGAATCTCGGAGAGAAGATTTACCTCGGTTTGGTGGTCAGCCAACTGGATCAAAAGGTGGCGATTCCCTTCCTCTCCCCCGAACGCGAGAAGCTGCTCGAGTATGATCTGTCCCGGGCCATTACCCGGGTCACCACCACCGAGAAGCCGATCGTGGGGATCATGAGCGCTCTGCAAATTTTCGGAGAGGTTAATCCGATGGCCATGCGCATGGGTCGGATGCAGCGTCAGGAGCCCTGGGTGTTTGTCGGCGAGTTGAAGCGCGATTTTGACGTCCGCCAGGTCGAGATGACGGTGGACGAAATCCCCAAGGAAATCAAAGTCCTCTTGGTGGTCCATCCGAAAGGGGTTACGGATAAAGCCCAGTATGCCATCGATCAATTCGTTCTCCGCGGTGGCAAGTTGGTGGCTTTCCTCGATCCGCTGTCGGTGGTGGACAGCCAGAGCAACCCTCAGATGAATCCGATGCAGGCGGCGGCGAGCGGCGGATCCAGCCTGGACAAGCTGACCAAGGCATGGGGACTCGAATTCGATCAGAACAAAGTGGTCGCGGATATGAATTTCGTCACCCGGATTAACCGCGGTGGCCGGCCGGAGGCGGCACCGGCGGTGTTGTCCATGACGTCGGCGGGATTAGCCACGGATGATGTCGTGACGGGCCAGATTGACAGCGCGTTGATTCCTTTTGCCGGGGCTTTTACCGGCACACCGGCGGAAGGCTTGAAGCAGACTGTGCTCATCAAATCGACAAAGAACTCCCAACTGGTGGACCGTTTCATGGCGGAATTCTCGGGGGAACAGACGTCGAAGGATTTTGCCGCGTCGGGGAAAGAATTCGCCGTGGCGGTCCGTTTGACGGGCAAATTCAAGACGGCCTTTCCGGAGGGTAAACCTAAGGAAACGGCGGCGAAGGACGCGGAAGACAAGGATAAAAAAGACGGGGAAAAGAAGGACGCGGCGGGGCCGTCCTTGAAGGAGTCCGGCTCGGATGGCGTGGTCATCCTGGTCGGAGATGCCGACCTGCTCTACGACCAGTTTTCGGTTCAAATACAGGAGATGTTCGGGCAGAGGATTGTCATCCCGCGGAACGGCAACTTGAATTTGGTGCAAAACGTGGTGGAGCAGCTTTCCGGGGACAGCAATCTGATCCGGGTGCGCAGCCGCGCCACGATGAACCGGCCGTTCACCGTCGTCCGCCAAATGCAGGCGCAGGCCGAGGAGCGATATCGGAACAAGATCAAAGACCTCGAGAAGAGTCTGGCGGACGCCCAAACTCGGCTCAACGAATTGCAGAAAACCAAGGAGAGCGGCCAGCGGTTCATCCTCTCTCCGGAACAGCAGGGCGAGATCAAGAAATTTCAAGCGAAGCAGGTGGAAGTGAATCAGGAACTCCGCCGGGAGCGGAGAAATCTTCGGAAAGACATTGATTCGCTTGAGACCCGGTTGAAATGGACGAACATCGCGGGCATGCCCTTGCTCGTGGCGGTCTCGGGCATTTCGCTGGCTCTGTTGAAACGGAAAAAGACTGCTGCAAAATGAACCGAAAACAACTTACCACTCTCATCGTTCTCGTTCTCCTGGTCGGTGGACTTGGTCTGTTTTTTTCCCGGGAACAAAGCGCGTCCTGGAAGTCTGCCGACGGCGCGCTGGGACAGAAACTTCTCCCCAGTCTTGCGATCAATGACGTGGCTCAGATCGTGATCAAACAGCCACAGAAAGAGCTCATCTTGCTCAAACAGGACGACCGGTGGCAGGTGAAGGAGCGCTGGAATTACCCGGCCAATTTCTCCGAAATCGGCGATCTCTTGCGGAAGATGTGGGATCTCAAGGTGGTCCAATCGGTTAAAATTGGCCCCTCGCAATTCGGGCGCTTGGAGCTCCTCACGCCGGACAAAGGCACGAATGCTGGCACGCTCGTTGAATTCAAAGACAAGTCCGGGAAAACCTTGGGTTCCCTGTTGCTCGGCAAGAAGTATGTTAAAGAAGCGCGGGGTGACTCGCAGTTCGGCGGCGGCGATTTTCCGGTCGGCCGATATGTCATGATTCCAGATAGTCCGCCGAAGGTCGTGGTGATCTCTGATCCGCTCTCCGATGTCGAGGCCAAAGGTGACCACTGGCTGAATAAGGACTTTTTCAAGGTCGAGAAACTGCGATCGATCTCCTTGACCTCGACCAACGCGACCAATTCCTGGAAGCTGGCTCGGGAAAAGGAAGCCGGCGAACTGATCTTGGCAGACAAGAAAACGGGTGAGGAACTCGATTCCTCCAAGGCCTCGAGCGTCGGCTATGCGTTGTCCTCCCCGAGCTTCAATGACGTCGTTTCACCCGACGCCAAGCCGGAGGAAACCGGGATGGACAAACCCCTCTTGGCTACCTTGGAGACGTTCGACGAATTCATCTATACGGTCAAAATCGGCGGCAAGAGCGGCGAGGACAACTATCACCTCAATGTCTCGGTCAACGCCACGATCCCGAGGGAACGTACGCCAGGCAAGGGGGAGAAGCCGGAGGATAAGGAGAAACTCGACAAGGAATTCCAAGAGAAAACCAAGAAACAGGACGAGAAGCTGAAACAAGAAAAAGCCCTCGAGAAATGGACCTACCTTGTTTCCAAATGGACGATTGATCCGTTGTTGAAAGAGCGAAAAGATTTGCTGGCCGAAAAGAAAGACGAGTCGAAGAAGGAAGCGACCGACTCGGCCGCGCCCCCCGCGCCCCCCGGCATTCTGACGCCTTCGATCTTTCCGGAGACAAAGCCGGAAACCAAGGTCGAACCCAAATAGGGCGAGGTCCACGGCTCCTCCAACGAGTCCGCCCGTGCCCGTCTTTGGGGCGATCCAGGTGTGCAGAGTCAGTGATGTTCGGAGCGCGCGGATAGTTGGGAGGTGGTTTCTCTTCCTCGCAAGTCCTGCCTCGCCGCGGTTTGAGTATCTTCGTTTGGTCAACGCTCCCCTTCCCAGGAGTGAATCTCGAGACTCTCCTCGGTTGGATGATCGTTCTCACTTTGGACCTTGAACCAGGCAGGAATGTCCGTTGGCTCGTCCGCGCCGCGTGCAGCGGCGCAAACAGGGACACGCGAGCCGCGTGTCCCTCGTGCGCTTGAGAAGGAGCGTGCATAGGAGGGTGAGAGTCCCTCTCTGGTGGAGCTAAACGCCAGCAACTGAAAGTAACTGCGTCGCCGCGAGGCGGGGTGGAGAGCAACTGGAAGTGAACGGATAGTCCGTAGAACAGCGGCCCAAATGAGGGTTGCGACACAAACTCAATTCGGCCTGATGCAACTCGTTCTCCGGCCACAATGGAGGTGTAAAGTCGCTGGCCTTTTCTCCCGATGGAAAATTGCTAGCCTCGGGCAGTCTCGATACTGTTATCAAACTGTGGGCGGTCGATGAAGGCGTTCTCGTGGCTGACCTCATAGGGCACATTTCCAGCGTCCTTTCAGTAGCATTCTCTGCGGATGGTTCAAAACTGGTATCTGGGACGTGCCGCACACGTTCAAGAACACCGGCGACAAGGTGCGGAACATCCGTTCCACTTTGCCCCGGCTCCAAGGTTTTCCCGGCTGGGAGTGGCTGAGGCGGATGCCCAGATTGGCGCAGACGATCTTGAGGTGGTGGTTGACGAAGGGACCGCCGTTGTCGGCGGAGAGCTTTCTGGGAAGCCCACGGCGCCGGAGGGCTTCCTTGAGGCAACCCAAGAGAGCCTGGGTGTCGGCGGCCAGGGCGGAGGAAGCGAAAGGAATCAACCGCGAGTGATCATCAATGATGACGCACAAATGAGTGGCCACGGTCTTGGGATGCAGGCTCAGGAAAGGGCCGGGCGAGAAGTCGACCATCCTGGCCCAGAACGAGGCCCCCTCGGAAACCGTGCTCCAAACCAGTTGTCCGAAGG